>NZ_JBEYTI010000133.1:0-1023 GCF_040642975.1 Micromonospora sp. NPDC047548 | reverse complement strand
AGCTTCTTCACATCCGGGCACCGACCCCACCCCGAACCCCAGGCCACCTAAATACGGACCAATCATCGCCAACCGGCCTTGAGTTTATGGCAGTGGACCTATATGGCACCATGCAACACGAGGGTGCCACGACCGGCATCCTCATCACCACCAGCGGATTCGGGCCGAGTAGCTACGAATTTGCAAACGGCAAGCCCATGCAGCTTATCGACGCTCAGGGGCTCCTCGCCCTTTGCAAGGAGTACAAAATCCCCGCCCGGATCCTTTGACAGTGACCATAATGCGGTCCATCCATCTGTCGCGCTTCCTGCAAGTTGGAGTGGCATGCGAAGTAACGCTCAGTGCGATTGTTCGAGGGCGGGTGTACCGTTTTGATGAACGGAAGTACGGCACGAGCCGATTGGCTGGTGCCCAACTTCGGAGTCGCACGCCATCGCATGGGACGCTGGCCAAGAGCCCGCTAAGTGCGGGCACGCTGTCTGCGGGAAGAATCGGATACAGCGGTATGAGCGACCGGATGACAGCGTTCAGGGACCACGCAACCACGCCACGGTCCAGTGCCTGGCCAGATCCTTAAGTGGCTTGCGACCACAGGTCGGGATAAGAGACTACTCGTCTGACCATAACGCGTCGCGTCGTCGGAAAGCTCGGTAGATGCACCGAGCGGTTACCCTCCACAGCTGATGACTACATCGTCTTCCATGGATTGCGACTGTGGGGTCGCGGTATCGATTACTCGGACACGTTAATCCCCCACGGGGTCTCCGGTGGGGGATTGCGCTTGGCTCGCCCGTGTGCTACAGGCGATCAGATGTGAGGGTCAAGTCCCAGGCGTTGCCATGGGAGACGATCGTCATTTGGTTCTCGCGCAGAATCGCTACCACCTCGGTTGGGACAAGGGCATGAGTCCGCCGCCTCGCTTGGCCCTGGCGGTTTCAAGGAGTCAGTGCATCACATGAGATGATCATGATGACGTACTGATTCGGGGGCGGGATGCGCGGCACGGCGTTGCGGGTCGATGAG
>NZ_JBEYTI010000132.1:0-1055 GCF_040642975.1 Micromonospora sp. NPDC047548 | reverse complement strand
ACTCAGCTTGGACGAGCGTGCTCGCCTGCGTGAGGTAGAACGTGAATTGCGGGAAGTCAAGATGGAGAACGAGTTCCTAAAAAAATGTGCCTCGTACTTCGCCCAGCGCCAGCCGTAAGCGAGAAGTACGAGTTCATGCAGTCCCTTTCTACCGGTGACGAATCATACGAGTTCCCGGTTGTGTTCATGTGCGTGCGGCTGCGCGTATCCCGCTCCGGCTTCTACGAATGGAGGAACCGTACGATATCGGCGACCGCGCGACGACGCGCCGATATCAGCCGCCATGTCGTACTGTCGTTCGCCGAGTCCGATGAGACGTACGGGTACCGGAGGGTGCACGCCGAGCTGGCCCGCTGGGGTGTGGACTGTAGCCCCGAACTGGTGCGGTCCATCATGCGTGAGCTGGGCCTGGTGCCGTGCCAGCCGCGCCCCTGGCGGCACAGCCTCACCGAGGCCGACGCTGGCGCGGGCCCGATTCCCGACCTCGTGAACCGCGACTTCACCGCCGACACACCCGGCGCAAAAATGGTCGGTGATATCACCTATGTTCCGACGTGGGAGGGCTGGCTGTTTTTGGCGACCGTTATTGACTGTCACACCAAAGCCGTCATCGGCTGGGCGATGGACGACAACTACAGGACGCCATTGATCGCCGCGGCGGTGGAGATGGCGGCGCGCAACTGCGACCTGCCGCCTGGCGCGATCTTCCATTCCGACCGTGGCAGTAACTACACCTCGGCCGAATTCGCCGAGACGCTGAAGGGGCTGGAGATACGGCAGTCCGTCGGCCGGACCGGGATTTGTTACGACAATGCGATGGCGGAGTCGTTCAACGCGGCACTGAAAGTCGAACGGGTGCACCGTACCGCGTACCCGACCCGAAAGAAAGCATACGCGGATATTGCGGCCTACATCGAACTCCGATACAATACGACGAGACTTCACTCCGGGTTGGGATACCGGACTCCGAGCGAAGCCCGCGACGAGTATCTGAGTCGACAGTCAGCAGCCTAAATGGCAATTAACTGACTGTCCGGAAAACGCGCGGCAGACCA
>NZ_JBEYTI010000131.1:0-1127 GCF_040642975.1 Micromonospora sp. NPDC047548 | reverse complement strand
CGGGTGGTCTTGCGACCCTGCACGGTGAAATGCTCGGCCAGCGCCAGCACGGCGGCCTCGGGGCCGGAGACGACCACCGACCGGGGGCCGTTGACGGCGGCGATGTCCGCGCCACCGCCCGCAGCTGGACCGTCGCCGTTGACGGCGGCCGTCGGCCTGCCGCCGGTCCCAGCCGGCACGCCGGAAGCTGAGTCGTTTGCGACATCAGCTCCAAAGGAGCCAACCACAGCACCCCGCCCGGCCAGCGCCGCCCGCACCTCCTCCTCGGACGCCTGCACCGCCACCATCGCCCCACCAGCCGGCAGGGCCTGCATCAACCGACCACGCGCCGCCACCAACCGCGCCGCATCCGCCAGCGACCACACCCCCGCCACATGCGCGGCAACCAACTCACCGATCGAATGCCCGGCCACGAAGTCCGGCCGCACACCCCACGACTCCGCCAGCCGGAACAGCGCCACCTCGACCGCGAACAGCCCGGCCTGCGCGTAACCCGTGCGGCGGATCAGCTCCTCGTCGTCACCCCACACCACCGACCGCAGCGGCCGGTCCAGGTGCGCGTCCAACTCCGCCACCACCGCGTCGAACGCCGACGCGAACACCGGGAAGGCCGCATGCAGCTCCCGGCCCATGCCCAGGCGCTGCGCGCCCTGACCGGTGAACACCATCGCCAGCCGGCCGCCGCAGGCCGGGCCGACCGTGGTGTTCGGTGCGGTGTCGCCGGCCGCCAGGGCGGCCAGGCCGGCCGACAGCTCCGCCGGGTCGGCACCGAGCACCACCGCCCGGTGGGCGTGCAGCGCCCGACCGGTCACCAGGGTCCGGGCCGCCGGAGCGGCATCCGCCGGATCCATCGACTCCGCGAATCCCGCCAGCCGGCCCGCCAGCGCCCGCAGCGCCGGCTCCGACCGCGCCGACACCAGCCACGGCACCACGCCGACCGCGCCGGGGCCGGCCGCGCCGGCCGGCGCGTCGTCGGGGGCCTGTTCGATGATGACGTGCGCGTTGGTGCCGCTGATCCCGAACGACGACACCCCGGCCCGGCGCGGGTGCCCGTTCACCGGCCACTCCCGCGCCTGCGTCAACAGCTCCACCGCGCCGGCGGACCAGTCCACCTGCGGCGAGGACTC
>NZ_JBEYTI010000130.1:0-1135 GCF_040642975.1 Micromonospora sp. NPDC047548 | reverse complement strand
CAACAGCAGTACTCAATGCAACTCGATCCTGAACTCGCCCTGCCAGACGGACTTGCTATGAACCGTTGGCCTCAACTCACCCTGGCAGACAGGGCATCGCCGCTACAACCCGTCCGGCCCGTCCATGGGAGGACTACCTCGCCCAGCACCACACCGACCCGGCCAAGGTCAGCCTGGCCGACGCCCGCCGCCGCTTCGAGCAGCAGCCCCGCGTCCTGGCGATGCTCGCCCACACCTTCGACCCCTACGAGCTGTCCGTCTACCAGGCAGGCGAAGCCACCTACGTCGGGCTCTACTGGCGCATCGCCCTCATCGGCGACGCGCTGATCACCACCGACGGCCGACTGCTCTTCCCCGCCAGCGACTCCGTCGCTGACCGGTTCCGCTTCCTCAACGAGGCGTGCGGCTACCTGCGCAGCCTGCGCTCCAGCGCACGACTGTGCGCCGTCGCCATCGCCTAACTCCTATCCCCCGAACGCACCGAGGACCGGCCGCAGCCCGCTGCGACCGGCCTTCGGCATGCCCACAACCCGCCGCCCGCAAGGAGATCCCCCGGTGTTCCTGACCGATCCCGCCCTACGGCGCATCGCCGCCGACACCAACGACGTCCTGCCCGAGCACCTGTGGCGCCACGACACGGCCACACTCGACGCCCTCGGCGACCTCGCCCGCATCCTGCACAAGACCGCCCTCGGGTTCAACGACAGCACCACCACCCTCGACAAGACCCTCGCTCGCGTCGGTGACCTTGCCGAGGCAGCTCAGAAAGCGTTGGCCGCCCGCGCCGACCTGCACATGACCGGCTACCACCAGGCCCTCACCGACGCACTCGCCGCCCGCGAGCGACACATCGTCCTCGGTGCCATGCTCCTCACCGCCTACCGCGGCTGGCGCAACCACCGGCCGCTCGGCGACGGCGACGAACGCCACCTGCTCCTGCAACCCGGCGACCCCTCACGCGGCGTAGCCGTGCTGCGGCAACGCGAGTCGCACACGTGGCTGGTCTTCCCCGACACCGAGGCCGCCACCGCATTCGACATCCCGTTGCCAGTGAGTGCTTTGTGGCGCTCATGTGGCAGTTCTGCCTTGCGGCACAACGGTCCCGGTCTTACCCGCGCAGAGCGCGGGGCCGGGT
>NZ_JBEYTI010000129.1:0-1145 GCF_040642975.1 Micromonospora sp. NPDC047548 | reverse complement strand
TGGTAGGACATGGATTGACTAGATCCACATGTCTGACCAGGAGCTTCGATGGTCGATTCTGCCATGGTGTCCGTCCGTGCGGTGGAGCAGTTCGCTGATCAGCGGGAGGCGTTACGTACTGCGGTGATCGCCGGCCCGGCCGGGTTCGGCGGGTTGGACGAGCGGGTGAACGGCCGTTTGTGGCCGGTGGTGGCTGATCCGGATGTGATCGAGCAGGCCCTGGCTGTGGTGGGGCATGTCGATGCGCGGCGGCGGGTGTTGACCGCGGCGGTCACGGCCATGATCGTGCTCGGGTTGTGCCTGTTCCGCCGGGAGAGCGCGGGTGTGGTGACCGGGCGGGTGACCGCGCGGATCCCGCGGACCCGTATCGAGGGCACGCCGAGCGCGGCCGGGGTGTCGAAAGCCCGCGGCCGGGTCCCGAAGCAGGTGATGGAACAGGTGTTCGCCGTTTCCGCGCGAGCGATGCCGCCCGCTGGGGCGCAGTGTCACATGTTCGGCCTGTTGGTGACCGCGATCGATGGCACCGTGTTCGACCTGGCGGACACGGCCGAGATGCGGGCCGGGTTCACCACCCCGTCCAAGGGCCGGTTCCCGCAGGCGCGGATGGTCGCGTTGGTGGCCTGCGGCATCCGCTGGGTGATCGCCGCCCGGGTCGGCTCGTCCGGCATCAGCGAGCAGGCCCTGGCCGATGATCTGATCAGCGAACTGCGGCCGGGCACGATCAACCTGGCCGATCGGGGTTTCTTCTCGATGGACCGCTGGACGCGGGCGTCCGCCACCGGAGCGCATCTGGTGTGGCGGGTCAAGAACGGTGCCCGGAGCCTGCCCGCCCGCCTGGATCAGACACTGTCCGACGGGTCCGTGTGGGTCGGCCTGCACGAATCCGACCAGATGCTCGCCCGCCGCCGCAAAACCAGCGGCGACCGCAGCCTGACCCGGCTGTCACCGGTGGTCGCCCGCCTGGTGGAATTCACCGTCACCAGCCGCGACCGGACCGGCAGGTGGACGAAGACCAGCCGGTACCGGGTACTGACCACCCTGCTCGACCACCGCCGCTACCCTGCCGACCAGATCGCCGCGCTGTACGCCGAAAGATGGCAAATCGAACTGACATACGCGAGATTGAAGGTCACGCTGCGTGAACC
>NZ_JBEYTI010000128.1:0-1341 GCF_040642975.1 Micromonospora sp. NPDC047548 | reverse complement strand
CAGGGCTCCGGAGTGGTCCGCGAATGTCCTGTTTGGTCTGTCTGTGGCCGGGTGGCTGAGTGTGGGCGAGCACGGCACTTGTGGATCATGGAGTTGTCTAGGCTTCAAGATCCGCAAGGGGTGCCGTGCTCGCCGTGTCATCATCGCTCATCGCCTCGACCGTTGGCGTCGCGGCCGTGCCCCCGGCACCGGGGTCAACTACGGAGGGGCTGCTCGACCGGTTGGCGGGGGTGAATGACCATCGGGATCCGCGTGGTGTGCGCTACGCGTTGGCGACCCTGCTCGCGATCGGTGTCTGCGCGATGACCGCGGCGGGTCACAACTCCCTGACCGCGATCGCGGAGTGGGTTCGCCGTTGTGACCAGCGGGAACTTCGACGGCTTGGCTGCCCGTTCAACCCGTTCACCGGCCGTTACCGAGTGCCGGACGAGCGGACCCTGCGCGACGCCTACGGCAAGGTGGACCCAGCTGATCTGACCGCCGTCGGATTCGGGCACGTTGCCACACTGACCCGACCCGAACCCGGCGCGCTGACTCCGGACGGTGTGACCGAGCGGGAACAACGCCGTGCCCACCACGCCGCCGCCGGCGGCGCCACGCCGCGGCGTGCCGCGATCGCCGTGGACGGCAAGTGTCTACGTGGCGCCAAACGCCCCGACGGCAGCCAGGTGTTCATCCTGTCCGCCGTGCGTCACACCGACGCGGTCACTGTCGCCGCCCGGCAGATCGACGCGAAGACCAACGAGATTCCCGAGTTCGCGCCCCTGCTGGACCAGATCACCGACACCGACCTCGCCGGGGCGGTGATCACCGCTGATGCGTTGCACGCGCAACGCGCCCACGCCGTCTACCTCGTCGAGCAACGCCACGCCCACTATCTGCTCACAGTCAAGGACAACCAGCCCACCCTCGCCGCCGCACTACGCGCGCTGCCCTGGAAACAGGTACCCGTCCTGCACCGACAGCGCGGCCGTGGCCACGGCCGCGAAGAGATCCGCGAGGTCCAGGTCGTCACCGTGGACGATCTGCTGTTTCCCCATGCCCGTCAGGTCGTGCGGATCCGCCGCCGACGCCGCCACCTGGGCACGAAGAAATGGACCACCGAGGTCGTCTACGCAATCACGGACCTGCCCACCCACCAGGCCCGACCCGAAGAAATCGCCGCCTGGGCCCGCCAGCACTGGACCATCGAGAACAGCGTCCACTGGATCCGAGACGTCACCTTCGGGGAAGACGCCAGCCACACCCGCACCCACCACACCCCCGCCGTCATGGCAGCCCTGCGCGACATCATCCGCAGCACGTTCCGCCTCACCGGCTGGGCCAACACCGCCAGCGCCC
>NZ_JBEYTI010000127.1:0-1404 GCF_040642975.1 Micromonospora sp. NPDC047548 | reverse complement strand
GCACCTCCCGCACACGCCCGTGCTCGTCCCGGTCCTTGTCGCGCTCGTCCCGGTCCTTGCCACGCTCGTCCCGGTCCTTGCCACGCTCGTCCCGGTCCTTGCCACGCTCGTCCCGGTCCCTGTCACGCTCGTCCCGGTCCTTACCGTCGTCCTGTGTGAGCTGCTGAGCCGTGGACCACTTCAGGTCGGTCAACCGGTGGGCACCGGTGGCCCCGGTGGTCGCATAGGCGACCCCTGCGAGGCTGACCGCTCCTGTGAGGCCCACAACGCCGGTGGCGAGCCAGAGCCGGCGACGACGGATCGGGGAGGTCGTCTCACGGTTGGCGTCATCGTTATTGCGAAGGTAGTTGGACATCGGAGCTCTCTGCCCTCTCCTTGTACCCGACAAGGTCGCTTCGCCACGGCGAGGCGGCCTTCGCTACAAATCGGTTGTAGCTGCTGAAGAACACCATATGAGAACCTTCTTCGCCTCGTGGGCGTATGCGAAAAAAGCCCACATTGGGTATGTGGGCGGTGCAGCCGACAGCACGGCGGACGGCCGTGCAGCAGAGGCGTCAGGGGTGGCGAAGAGCGTCGCGGAGGGCGGAAAGCGTGCGATCACTTCCGACGGCCGCGCGGCCACCTCCGGCGGCACGCATTCCTGACGCGCGACGCACCACAACCCAGGTGGGCGACGCGGGGAGGGGGGTCCCTTTCCGCCGCGCGGCGGAAAGGGACCCCCCTCCCCGCGTCGCCCACCTGGGTTGTGGTGCGTCGCGCGTCAGGAATGCGTGCCGCCGGAGGTGGCCGCGCGGCCGTCGGAAGTGATCGCACGCTTTCCGCCCTCCGCGACGCTCTTCGCCACCCCTGACGCCTCTGCTGCACGGCCGTCCGCCGTGCTGTCGGCTGCACCGCCCACATACCCAATGTGGGCTTTTTTCGCATACGCCCACGAGGCGAAGAAGGTTCTCATATGGTGTTCTTCAGCAGCTACAACCGATTTGTAGCGAAGGCCGCCTCGCCGTGGCGAAGCGACCTTGTCGGGTACAAGGAGAGGGCAGAGAGCTCCGATGTCCAACTACCTTCGCAATAACGATGACGCCAACCGTGAGACGACCTCCCCGATCCGTCGTCGCCGGCTCTGGCTCGCCACCGGCGTTGTGGGCCTCACAGGAGCGGTCAGCCTCGCAGGGGTCGCCTATGCGACCACCGGGGCCACCGGTGCCCACCGGTTGACCGACCTGAAGTGGTCCACGGCTCAGCAGCTCACACAGGACGACGGTAAGGACCGGGACGAGCGTGACAGGGACCGGGACGAGCGTGGCAAGGACCGGGACGAGCGTGGCAAGGACCGGGACGAGCGTGGCAAGGACCGGGACGAGCGCGACAAGGACCGGGACGAGCACGGGCGTGTGCGGGAGGTGC
>NZ_JBEYTI010000126.1:0-1459 GCF_040642975.1 Micromonospora sp. NPDC047548 | reverse complement strand
TCGTCGGCGCACCTGGCCCCCACCGGGCCACCGCCTCGTCCGCTCGACCGTGAGAGGTCCGGCATGAGTTCCGCGGGGCCCGGTGGTTCCAGGACACGTATGACTGGCGACAGGGCTGAGCGCCATCGAGCGCCGATCAGTGAGCGACCGGCTTCCGTGTCCTGAGACCACCAGGTGCCCACCTGCTGCGCCAACAGCAAGGAGGACACCATGAGTGTCGAACACCACCCGTCGACGCGTCGACCCACTGCAGGCGTCGACTGGGCCAGCACCGAACACGCCCTCGCGATCGTTGGTCCCGACGGTGTCGAGGTTCAACGGATGATCGTCGAGCACACCGCTGCGGGGCTGCGGAAGCTGCTGCGATGCCTGCAGCAGACCGGTGTGCTCGAGGTCGGTATCGAACGCCCCGACGGGCCCATCGTCGATGCCCTCCTCGAGGCGGGACTCACGGTCTTCGTGATCGCCCCGAACCAGATCAAGCACCTGCGCCGCCGCTACGGCGCAGCCGGCAACAAGGACGACCGCTTCGACGCCTACGTCCTGGCCGACACCGTCCGCACCGACCACCACCGCCTGCGCCCCCTCACCCTCGACTCTCCCGCGACACTCACGTTGCGGATGACCGTCCGCGCCCGCAAGGACCTCATCGCCGCCCGTGTCGCGATGGCCAACCAGCTCCGCGCCCACCTTGAACACGTTCTGCCCGGCGTGATCGGGCTGTTCCGCGACATCGACTCCGCCATCACCCTGAATTTCCTCACCCGGTTCGCGACCCAGGAACAGGTCGACTGGCTGTCGCCACGCAGACTGCAGAACTGGCTGCGCACCGTCTCCTACCCCAACCCGGCAAGAGCCGGGCTGCTGCACGCCCATCTGCTCGCGGCTACCCGCGGGACCACCGGTCCTGAAGCCACCGCCCGGGCGCACGTCACCGCTGCGTTGGTCGCTGGGCTTACTACCCTGCGGGAGCAGATCAACGCGCTGGAAGAGCAGATCGAGATCCAGTTGCTGCAGCATCCCGACGCGGCAGTGTTCACGTCCCTGCCCCGGGCGGGGATCGTGCGAGCGGCCCGGCTTCTGGCTGAGATCGGTGACGCCCGAGGCCGCTTCCCGACACCGGAGGCACTCACCTGCCTGGCCGGGGCCGCGCCCTCGACCAGGCAATCCGGGAAGGTGAAAATCGTGGGCTTCCGCTGGGCCGTTGACAAACAACTCCGCGGAGCGGTCATCGACTTCGCCGGCGACTCCCACCACGCCAACCCCTGGGCCGCTGACCTCTACCAGCGGGCCCGGGCTCGGGGCCACGACCACCCCCACGCCACGCGAATCCTCGCCCGCGCTTGGCTGCACGTGATCTGGCGCTGCTGGCAAGACCGCGTCGCCTACGACCCCACCCGCCACCGAGCCTTGCAGGCCGTCCTCGCGTCCGCCGCTTGACACAGGGCTACTCATGCCG
>NZ_JBEYTI010000125.1:0-1474 GCF_040642975.1 Micromonospora sp. NPDC047548 | reverse complement strand
CGTTACCTTTTTCGTAGCCCCAACCGGGGTTGCAGGCCACCGGCCGCGGCATGACTCAGTCCCCCTGTTGACCATGATCTGGGGGGTGTTGTCACCGGGGTTCGGAGGGTGCCAGTGACCGCTAATAGAGACCTGACCGCTTCCTGGTCTGCTCGTAACGTGGCTGCCGGCGCGAGGCACCAAGGCGGTCTGCTCCGTACGAGCAAAGGGGCCAAGCGTTGGCCGAGCAGGACACCGGCACCGACCGGTACGACGTGTACTGCGGAGTAGATGTCGGAAAGAGCGAGCACCACGCGTGCGCGCTCAACCCAGCCGGCAGACGCCTGCACGACAAGGCGCTGCCCAACGAGGAAGACGCCTTGAAGGAGGTTCTCAGCAAGCTCCAGACCCGCGGAAGGGTATTGGTGATCATCGATCAGCCGGCCTCGATCGGGGCCCTGGTCATCGCCGTGGCCCGCGTGATGGGGATCGATGTCGCCTACCTGCCCGGCCTGGCGATGCGCCGGATCGCCGACCTGTACCCCGGCGAGGGCAAGACCGACGCCCGTGACTCCTTCATCATCGCCGACGCCGCCCGCACGATGCCGCATACCTTGCGCCGGGTCGGCACCGACGACGAGACCGTCGCCGATCTGACGGTCCTGGCCGGTTACGACGACGACCTCGCCACTCAGTCCACCCGCCTGACCAACCGGCTACGCGACGCCCTGCTCCATGTTCACCCTGCTCTGGAACGCCTGCTGGGTAAGCACTTCGACCGTCCCGGCGTCCTGGAACTGCTGGTCGCGGCCCCGACCCCGGACGCCCTGGCACGGCTGGCCCCCGAGACCATGACCGAGATCATGAAGCCGCACTCGCCACGGCTGGCCAAGACCCTGCCCGCGAAGATCCTCACCGCTCTCGACGAGCAGAGCGTCATCATCCCAGGCACCCAGGCGTTCGGGCGGGTCATCTCCGGGGTCGCCGCCCAGCTGCGCGACATCCACCTCGAACGCGCGTCCCTCGGCGCCGATCTGGAAGCACGCCTGGAGGCTCACCCTCTTCACGAGGTCCTGACCTCGATGCCCGGACTCGGGGTCAGGACCTGCCTCAAGATCCTCACCATCGTCGGCGACGGCTCCGCTTTCCCCAGCGCCGCCCACCTGGCCGCCTACGCCGGCCTGGCCCCGGTGACCCGCCGGTCAGGGTCCTCGATCAAGGGCGAGACCCGCTCCCGACGAGGCAACCACGCCCTCAAGAACGCGCTGTTCCAGTCCGCGTTCGCCAGCCTCTCCGACCCGACCAGCCGCGCCTACTACGACCGCAAAAAGGCCGAGAAGAAGAAGCACAACGCCGCCATCATCTGCCTAGCCCGGCGACGCACCGACGTCATCTACGCCATGCTCCGTGACAAGCAGCCCTACCAGCAACCCAGCACCAAAAACCCCGAAAACCTCGCCGTTACCGGTTGACAAAGACCATAGAGACACCCCCC
>NZ_JBEYTI010000124.1:0-1477 GCF_040642975.1 Micromonospora sp. NPDC047548 | reverse complement strand
GCAGGTACGTGCGCCGGCTCGTGGACACGGGTATCGGCGGGCGGGAGGTGACACTCGTGCTGACCGTGCGTCGTCTGTTCTGCGACCAGCCCGGTTGCGTTCGGAAGACGTTCGCCGAGCAGGTGCCCGGGCTTACCACCCGTCACGGGCGGCGGACCGTACCGGCCGCCGGCGTGGTCGAGTCGGTGGCGATGGCGTTGGGAGGTCGGGCAGGCGCCCGCCTGGTGGATCGGCTGGCGCTGCCAACGAGTCGGATGACGCTGCTGCGGGTCATCCGCCGGGTCTGCGACCCGCCGGCCGCGACACCGCGCGTGCTGGGCGTGGATGACTTCGCCCAGCGGCGCGGACACCGTTACGCCACGGTCTTGGTAGACATGCATACCCACCGGCCCATCGACGTCCTGCCCGATCGGGAGGCGGACACCCTGGCCGACTGGCTGCAACGCCACCCGGGTGTGGAGATCATCTGCCGGGACCGGGGCGGCGCCTACGCCGAGGGCGCCGCCCGCGGCGCCCCGGACGCGATTCAGGTCGCTGACCGGTGGCACCTCATGCACAACTTGTCTGAGGCGGTGCGCAAGGTGGTCACCCGGCACCGTCGCTGCCTGCAGCAGGCAGCAGCCCAGCCCGCGCAAGAACCCACGGCCGCTCCGGAGCCGGCGACGTCCGGTCGACGCGCGGACAACACCCGGAGCCGGCATGCCGCCGTGCAGGCCCTGCTCGCCGAGGGCCTGACCATCCGGGCGATCATGCAACGCCTGGGCATAAGCCGCGGCACGGTACGTAAGTACGCCCGGGCGCAGGCACCCGAGCAGCTGCTCGGCCCCAACCCCAGCAGCAGCCCCGGCAAGCTCGGCCCGTTCAAGCCCTACCTGCAGGCCCGCCACGACGAAGGCGTCACCGACAGCCACGCGCTCTACGTGGAGATCCGCGACCGCGGGTATCGCGGCACGTTACGCACGCTGCAGCGGTATCTGGTTCAGGTCCGCGGTGTCTCCCGGACACCCCCACCGCCACCCGTCCCCGCCGCCCGGCACATCACCGCCTGGATCATGCGCCCCGACGACAAGCTCACCGACGACGACCGCCTCGGCCTCAAGGACGCCCGCGCCCGGTGCGCCGACCTGGACGCGCTGACCGAGCTGGCCCACGGGTTCAACCAACTCGTCCGCGAACGTGGTGGCCGCCACCTCGAGGAATGGATCAAGCAGGCCACCGACAGCTCATTCCCCGAGATGTGCGGCTTCGCCGCCGGCCTACTCAAGGATCTCGACGCCGTGCGCGCCGGGCTGACCCAACCCTGGAGCTCCGGGGCCGTGGAAGGCAACGTCAACCGCATCAAGATGATCAAACGCCAGATGTACGGCCGCGCCAACCTCGACCTACTCCGCAAACGAATCCTCGCCCAACCATGACCAGCCGCACCAAGCCAGATCACGAAACTTGTGCCAGAGCCAATTTTGAGCCGCCGTTGACA
>NZ_JBEYTI010000123.1:0-1487 GCF_040642975.1 Micromonospora sp. NPDC047548 | reverse complement strand
CAGGATCGCCGCGCCCTCGCCCGAGGCCTTCGCCGCGTCGTACTCCGCCACGATGCGTAGTTTGTACTCCGCCGTGAACGTCCGCCGTTTCGGCCTTCCGCCCTGCTCACCAGGCGTACTGGGTAGTGTCGCGATGATCCTCTTCCTGTCTCCCGGCAAGCCTATCCGCACCGAGAAGGCTGCCTCACCTCAGCCTGACAGACAGGGCTGCCCCTCACCGTCAGTTTGGAAGGTGCCTTGATCTTCACCCTGGGTTCAGGGCAGTGGCCGTCGGGGGCCTCACAACGTGACTGGCTGTAGCCCTCGGCCTGGTGGGCCCTTCGGTGCCGACCGGTGTTGTCCGCTGCGTCGGGCACGGATCGGGCACGAGGCCAGCCTTCAGGCCGTCGACAGTCGATCGCGTATTTCGCGCAGACCGGCCTCTAGCGCCGCGAGGTCGGGACGACCTCCGAAACGGGGGTCAAGCGACGACAGTTGCAGTCGTTCAAGAGTCGCCCCGCCACCGCGCTCGCAGATCTCCCGGATCAACTCGTCGCAGGCCGTGCCAAAGACCTCGATGTGGTGAACCGTGATGTCCGTGACCGGGTGATCGCCCGGCTTTCCGTTTGGCATGACACCGATCGTGCCAGCCACCTGATGCGGTCGAGAAGGACCCGCCGCGCCGGCCGATGCCGGCCGAAGGTCGCCAGCAGGCCCGCGCATGCGGGCTGACTGCTTCGTCCCGAAGGAACCGTGGCGGTAGCTGGAACAGGAAGAAGAGCGCCACTGGCCTGCGCCGACTGTCCACCGTCGTCCACGCTTGTACCTGGCGGTTGTCACCCAGCTAGTCACCCACCTCTAGGATGTCGCGATGGGTGAGGACTGGCGCAAGGATCGAGTAGGTGCTGCCCTGCGCGGCGAGAACCCTACGGTGCTTCGTCGCATGACGGCGGGCTTCGCAGTCATCGGAGACGTCCAGTTCCTACCCGGCTACTGCGTCTTGATCACAGAGGATATGGCAGCGGACCGGCTGACCGATCTACCCCGAGCGCGGCGGCTGGCGTTCCTCGACGACATGGAACGCCTCGGTGAGGCAGTCGAGCGCGTGTGTTCGCGGCGTGATCCCGGGTTCCGCCGCATTAACTACGAGATCCTCGGCAACCACGATGCCTTCCTCCACGCGCACATCTGGCCGCGCTTTGAGTGGGAACCCGAGGTCATCCGCGGGCGACCAGTCTGGCTCTACCCGCTCGACCACTGGCAGCAGCCGGAGACAGGACTCGGGCCCCAGCACGACGACCTACGGAAGGAACTAACCGAGACACTCAGCAACCCTCACCCGTAGCCGGCTCGCCCCCCCCCGGCTGCGGAAGGAGCCCGCCCAGAGTTCACGGGTCCAGGACCCCTTGCTTGTAAGAGCGACCGGCAATTGGGCCGTAGGTTCGGTCAGAAGATCAGATCGGGGCAGCAAGCGGGCACAGGCATCAACGATCATGTGAGTTCTCTAC
>NZ_JBEYTI010000122.1:0-1509 GCF_040642975.1 Micromonospora sp. NPDC047548 | reverse complement strand
GTCTGGATCAACAAGCCCGACCAGGAAACGAAGACCGTCCCGCAAGCCGCTTAATTAATTAACTCCCGCTGGCCTCAATCCCTTGACACGTTCCGATGTGGGTGTTCCAGGCGCGCCAGCGCAGGGCGGCTTGGTTGGCGGCCGTGGCCGCGGTGCTTGTCAGGTCGAGGCGGCCCTTACGGCCTCCGGCGGCCATGGTGACTGCGCCGAAGCGGCGGGCGGGGTCGAGCAGGTAGTAGGAGAGGAACCGGGTCAGCCAGCCGATGAAGCGGCGGTGGCGGACGTGGTAGCGGCGGGCCGGGGTGCCGTTGGCGTGCAGGAGGTCGTTGACCTTCTCCGAGGCGGCGAACCAGTCCGCGTCTTCGCCGGGGGCGAAGCAGACGGTGACAACCGGCTCGGTGAGCGGCATGGGCGTGGGCATGGCAGGGTGCTCCCTTCGCGAAGGAGTGGGCTTGGGCGGCCGTGCTGGTGGTGGTGCCACCGGATCGCGGCGTCTGCGTCGGGAAGCTGCCGTGAGGGGCGCGGGGCGTGGATCACGAGCCGACTCCGAAGGTGGGCTGTGGGTGATCCCGCTGGCGCGGGCAGATCCGAGAGGAACAGACGGGCGGCGGTGCGAGCAAAGAAAGAAGAAGCTGCACCGTAGCTTCGTGACCTGACAGCACCAGTCCTGTCAGGAATTACGGCCATGCGTGTGACCTGTGCTGACAGGACCACCCGCGGGGCTGTCGGGATTTGTCAGAGCACGAAGACGCCCTCGTCGTAGTTCGGGTTGTCCGCCACGGGCTGGCCGTGGTCGCTGGGCAGCTCGGCGAGGCGGACCCGACCGGTGGCGCAGCCAGGAAGCCAGACTGCTTCGGTGGGGTCGGTGGCGTGGGTGGCGGTCGCGACGGGAACGTCGCCGCGCCGCCCGCGTAGGAGCCGGTGCAGGTGTTCCTCGCGTTGCTGGCTGCCGAGCCAGAACAGTACCGGGTAGCGGGGACCGCCGCGGCGGGTCAGCTGCGCGTACCGGTCGAGTTTGGCCACCACCCGACCCAGCGGTTCGCTGCCGGTGTCGGCCTCGAGGAAGAACCCCACCATGGTGTCGGTGACGCTCCACAGGCCGTGTCCGTCGGCGGTGATGGTCCGGTACTGCTTGGTGGTGGTCGTCTCGGACCACCACCGGTCCAGGCGCGCCTCGGGGTGCCGGCGGGCGTACGCGGTGAGCCGGACGAAGAACTCGTTGGTGGTGAGCAGGTGGGTCAGGTTCGGGTTGGCCGACAGCCGGTCGACGGTCTGGCGGCTCGTCCGGACGGTGGGCTCGGGCCGGTGGTGGGCGGCGGCCTGGAACCGGTGCCCGTGGTGGCCGAGCGTCCAGTGCCACGGTTGGCTGCCGCCCCCGGCGCGGGCGAACCGGAACCGGTCCAGCAGGCCCAGGGTGTTGCCTGGCGTTCTTGGTGAGGATGTAGCCGTCATCGGTGGTGCGGATGTAGGGGCATGAAGATGCCCCGCCGGCGGGTTGCCGGGCGGGGC
>NZ_JBEYTI010000121.1:0-1523 GCF_040642975.1 Micromonospora sp. NPDC047548 | reverse complement strand
GCTCGCTCATTGGTGCACCCTTGTCTCACTCGAGCTGATGTTGGTTCGAGTGCACCGGTGACCGTCGGGCCATCGCCCAGCTCGCTCGACCTTCGAGGTCCAGCGTGAGTTCTGCGAGGCCCGGCGGCCCGGGACACCCCGACTGGCAACAGGGCTATGCGCCATCGAGCGCCGCTCAATGAGCGACCGGCAGTGGTGTCCCGGAACCGCCAGGTGCTTCCCCACTGGTAGCGCAGCGGAGAGGCAACAATGAGTCTGACCGACACCACCCCGACCCGGCCAGCGGTCACCGCTGGCATCGACTGGGCCAGCGACAATCACGCCGTGTGCGTGCTCGACCCCGACGGGCAGGTCCTCGCCCGGCAGACCGTCGCGCACACCGCGGCGGGTCTGCGCCGGCTGACCGACGTGCTGGAGCGTCACCAGGTCACCGCCGTGGGCATCGAACGCGGCGACGGGCCAGTCGTCGACGCCCTGCTGGGCACCGACGTGACCGTATACGTGATCCCGCCGCAGCAGGTCAAGAACCTGCGCGCCCGCTACGGCTCGGCCGGCAACAAAGACGACCGGTTCGACGCCTACGTCCTCGCGGACACCATCCGCACCGACTGGCGCCGGCTGACCCCGCTGGTCCTCGACAGCGACACCACCACCGCGCTGCGCAAGCTGTGCCGGGCCCGCCGTGACCTGGTCGCCCACCGCGTCGCGGTCGCCAACCAGCTGCGCGCCCACCTGTCCACCGCCATGCCCGCCGCCGTCGGCCTGTTCAGCGACCTGGACTCGGCGATCAGCCTGCGTTTCCTGACCCGCTTCACCACCCAGGACGACCTGGACTGGCTGACGCCTAAACGGCTGGCCACCTGGCTGACCAGTGCCGCCTACAGCGGCCACACCAGTGCGCAGACCCTGCACGCACGGATCACCGCCGCGCCACGCGGCGCCACCGGCGGCCACGGCCACGCTCTCGCCGGGATCACCCGCGCCTACCTCGCCTGCCTGCAGACCATCACCGCGCAGATCCAGACCCTGGCCAAGCAGATCGCCGACGCCTACGACGCCCACCCCGACAAGCCTGTCTACGCAGCCCTGCCCCGAGTCGGCACCGTCCGCGCCGCCCGCCTCCTCGCAGAGATCGGCGACGCTCGCGGCCGGTTCCCCACCGCCGACTCCCTCACGTGCCTGGCCGGCGTCGCCCCGTCCACCCGCGAGTCCGGCAAACTGCGCATCGTGTCGTTCCGTTGGGCCGTGGACAAACAGTTGCGCGACGCGGTCTGCGACTTCGCCGGCGACAGCCGCCACGCCAACGACTGGGCCGCTCAGCTCTACAACCGTGCCCGCGCTCGCGGATGCGACCATCCCCACGCGGTACGCATCCTCGCCCGCGCCTGGCTCGACGTCATCTGGAAGTGCTGGACCACCAGCACCCCCTACGACCCCGCCAACCACCGCGCACTCCAAAACATCCTCAACAAGGACAAAACCGACGACGCCCCGACGGCGGCTTGACACAGGGCAACTCACGC
>NZ_JBEYTI010000120.1:0-1543 GCF_040642975.1 Micromonospora sp. NPDC047548 | reverse complement strand
ATGGGTGCGGCTCCCTTGGAGGGATGATCAGGCTGGGATGACGCCGTCGAGGTAGCGGTCGGCGTGGACTCGTTGTCGCTCCTTGTCGAGGTGGTAGGTCCAGTAGGCGTCGAAGTCGCCGTTGCTGATCAGGGCCCGTAGCTTGAGGACGGCCTCGGCACCGAGCAGGCCCCAGCGGGCTCCGGTGATGTCCATCCTGTCCTTGATCAGATGCCGGCAGGCTCCCTCGATCACGCCGGTGGCGATCGGCCATCCGGCGGCCAATGCCTGGTGGTAGCGCAGGTAGCGGGACTTGTTGAGCAGGTAGGCCACGCACGCGTCAGCGCCTTTGCGCCGGTCGGGGTCCAGCCCGGCAGCCGTGATCTTGCGTTGGATGGCGCCCGCGACGCGGTGGGCACGCCCGGCCAGGATGAGTTCTGCCTGCTGGGCGACCCAGGTCTCGACGGCCCGGTCGCCCTCGGCGTGAAAGCACCAGGCCGCTTTCCACAGATATTCGAGCACGTGGACGAAGTCGACGACGATCGTCACGGGGCGGTCACGTGCCCTGGCCTGCTTGTTGATGAGCTCGATCTGGTGGCTGTTGCCGTCGACGAGCACGACCCACGGCCGGTCACCACGGGGGTCAGCGCGGTGGGCCTGGTCGAACATGGCGGCGATGACAGTGGCCGCGTCGTCGGTGACCGAGGCGTGCAGCCACTTGCCCACCGCCTTCGGCCCGGCCCGGCGCCCGCCGCGATCAGCGCCCGGCATGGCGATCACGTCGGCCGGGGTGCGGGGCACCGGTGTGCAGTGGTAGACGGCCACGACCTCGGCCATGCGCTTGCGGCCCAGCTTCTCCCCACGTGACAGGCGGGTGGCCAGCTTGCGGCTGGCGGATGCGGCCGTTTTGCGGGTCTGCTCCCGCAACGCGTCCGGGCGCATCACGATCCCCTTGGCGTCGGCCGACAGCACCAGCACGTCACCACGCGGGCACCGCACGCCCCGACGCGTCGCGTAGAAGGCGTCGACGTCGGCTGC
The DNA here is from genome assembly GCF_040642975.1 of Micromonospora sp. NPDC047548. Lineage (NCBI taxonomy): Bacteria > Bacillati > Actinomycetota > Actinomycetes > Micromonosporales > Micromonosporaceae > Micromonospora > Micromonospora sp. NPDC047548. Next base: position 526 of record NZ_JBEYTI010000120.1, on the reverse strand, counting down.
CGCGGTCGCGGCGAGGGCTTGCACCTGACGTTTACCCACCGCCACCCCGCAACAGCGTTCGATCGCCGCCGCGACCTGCTCGAACGAGCCACGCACCGCTTCGACCGCCGCCAGCCGCCGCAACCCGTGCGAATGCAGACCAGTCGGCAGGTTCAACACCGCATCCGCCGGGAAGCGGCGGTCGGTGCCCTTGGCCCGGTACGCGATCCGGGTGACGTCGACCTGCCCGAACACCGTGGACAGCGCCCGCTCATGGCCGCGCTCGGCGTGGGTACGCCTCACCGCGTCTTCGCCGACCACCGAAGCCAGGCGCTCCTCCCGCACACCGCGAAGATCGAGATGATCTTGCGGCAACTGTCGCAGCAACTCCCGGCCGGCGACCTCCAGCCGCTGTTCAAGCACGGCATGCGACAACCCGCCGGCCTGCGTGCCGACCAGCCACGACACGGTCTCCTCGAAGCGCTGACGCGACTGGGCGAACGACGTGGTCTCACCCACCAACACGTACGATGACATCGGGTTCCTT
>NZ_JBEYTI010000119.1:0-1698 GCF_040642975.1 Micromonospora sp. NPDC047548 | reverse complement strand
CTTCTGCCGATGTGCGCTCACCTGATCATTCGGACGTGGTCGCATCGAAACAGTCGTGTCGCCGATCACCGTCGGACCCCAGCCTGACCCAGCGCGACGCCAACAACCGATACCACCGGATGAACGGCGGCCGCGAGCCAGTAGCCGACGTGCGCGCTGTTCGGGACGTTGCGATAGCAGGGTTGGCCGGCGATGCAGTGGCCGTTCGTGCTTCCTCCGGCCACCGGAGAGTGCTCGTGTGGCTTGTTCGGGTCTGCCGGTCGCGGGGCGTGGCCCGGACTGCAAGCAGGCGATGTAAGCGCCCCGGCCGGCGCGGCACCAGTGCCGTTGCACCATAGTCAGATAATCTTTATATTGGCGATTATGTCGAAGGCCATGCGAGAACCGACGTTCTGGATCCTGACCGCACTGGTCGATCAACCACGGCACGGGTACGGCGTGATCCAGACGGCCGAGGCGCTCTCCGAAGGCCAGGTCAGGTTGCAGGCCGGCACCCTCTACGCGGCGCTGGACCGGTTAGCCGCCCAAGGACTGGTCGCGATCGACAGAGAGGAGACCGTTGAAGGGCGTCCTCGGCGCTACTACCGCCTCACCGACGGCGGCGCGGCGGCACTCGCTGAGGAGACAGCGCGATTGGCCCACAACGTTCGCACCGCATCGCGGCGGCTGAACGCCACGCGGCCTGGCCCGGCGTTCGCATGAGCCGCCGCCTCGCCACCCCATATCGCCTGCTGCTGCACGTCTACCCGAAGGGCTCACGTCGCGGAGAACTGGCAGACACGCTGCTCATGGCCGCCGAGGCCGGACACGTCCGGCCCGGCCCTATTGAGACGCTCAACCTGCTTCGGCAAGGCATGCGGGCCCGACTCGGTCGCCCACTTAGCAGAGGCGTGGTCGTGCTGGCAATCTTCGCCTCAATTTTCTCCGGCTTTCTGAGCGCGTCGCTGGCGAACCGTATTGGTTGGGAGGCGGCGCCGGCGCTTCCAACCGGCGCAGCGTGGACTCAGCTCGCCCAGATGCTCACCCCAGGCTTATCGGCACAATCGTACGGAAGGTCGGACGACCCCTTCCGCAACAACGGTGGTGAGACCGATGCGGCGTCGGTCAGCTACCTCACCGATCGAACGCCTGCGACCGAGGACGTCGATGCCTATCTAGCCGGCCTGCAGCAACGCCTGGAGGCGGCCGGCTGGCGCGTCACCGACACCTACTCGACCAGCCCGACCGACATCGAAACCGGCGCCCGGCAAAACAACTCGCAGGCGTTGACCGCACGCAACGGCGCACTCGTGCTGTCGTTCGAGGACTACTTCGACGCAGCGTACGCCGAAGGCGGGCTCAGGGTCTCGATCTACCGGGCGGAACCGCGGTGGCTCACCGGTTCGACGCTCGCCGTCGGCCTGCTCGGTATGCTGGCCGGCTGGCTGCTAGCCGGCTGGGCCAGCCGCCGTCTCGAGCACCGTCCGTGGGCCGCTCCTCTCGCGGCCACCGCCGCCATTGGCGGTCTCGTCTTGCTGATCCCCGCCTGGCTGCTCGGTAGTCTGCAATTCCTGGGCACACTGTCCGACACGGCCGTGCCTGACTCGCCGTTCTGGCGTGGCCTGGTGCCCACCGACGAGTTTGGCGGCATGGCCTACCCCGCCGGGGCGGCGATAACAGCAGCCATCGCCGTGGCCGTGCTCTGCCCGCCCCGCCCCG
>NZ_JBEYTI010000118.1:0-1885 GCF_040642975.1 Micromonospora sp. NPDC047548 | reverse complement strand
TGCGGTGCTGTATGGGAGATGGAGGTTGTTTGGCCCTCCGGAGCCGGCTTGCGGAAGCAGGCTTCAAACCACCACGAGGGGCGTTGGCTGAAGACCGTCGTCCTGAGCGTCGTTGGAAAAGGCGCGGCATGATCGCGTCAGGTATGGACCGGGAAGATGAGCGATGAACGTCGAGTTCTCTGCCGTTGACGTGTCGAAACTCAGTCAGATGACATCGAAACCGAGGCCGGAGGTGAGTCTCGGGATGAGTCTGGGGGATATCCGCTTACTGCCCAGGTGGTGTCCGGCATATAGGCAGCATGAGCCCGGTCCAGGCTCTCGTATGGAACGTGTGAAGGCGGACCCCGATACCGTCCGCTGGGTGACCGGCGGCGAGAGGGAGAACTCCAAGCGGCGGAAACCGCGAGGAGCAGAGTACCGATGCGGGGACGCTGGCGGACTCGCCCGTAGTAGCTGTGAACCGCCTGCGTATCGCAGTGGGTCGGGGAGCCAAGGGGCGGGGTCGTTCAGGCTGGCGCGGGCGGTCAACCGTGAGGGAGGAACGGCGTGAGTCAGCCAGGGTTGACAGGCAAGTCGCACGTCATCCCCAAGCGGCTGATCTGGGCCGCGTGGTTGAAGGTGAGAGGTAACGGCGGAGCAGCCGGGGCCGACGGCGTGACGATCGAGCAGTTTGAGCAGAGGCTGGCTGACAACCTCTACCGGCTGTGGAACCGCATGTCGTCGGGCAGTTACTTTCCCGGCCCGGTCCGGGCGGTGGAGATCCCCAAGAAGGGTGGAACCAGGATTCTGGGCATACCCAACGTGGTCGACCGGGTGGCACAGACCGCGGCGGTGCTGATGCTGGAGCCGGAGGTGGAGAAGGTATTCCACGACGACTCCTACGGCTACCGTCCCGGGCGGTCACCGATAGACGCGATACGGGTGTGTCGGCAGCGGTGTTTCAAGAAGGACTGGGTCGTCGACATGGACGTCAAGGCCTTCTTCGACTCCGTGCCGTGGGATCTGATGCTCAAGGCGGTGGCGCGTCACACGACCCAGCCATGGGTCATGCTGTACGTGGAACGCTGGCTGAAAGCGCCGATGCAGATGCCCGACGGAACCCTGACCCACCGGAGCAAGGGAACACCGCAGGGCGGACCGATCTCCCCGTTGATCGCCAACATCTTCCTGCACTATGGCTTCGACACCTGGATGAGCCGGGAGTTTCCCGGGGTCGGGTTCGAGCGGTTCGCAGACGATGTGGTGATCCACTGCGTGACCGAACGCCAGGCGCACCAGGTGCGCCAGGCGATCGATCGTCGGTTCGCGGACATCGGGTTGCAGCTGCACCCCGACAAGACGCGCATCGTGTACTGCAAAGACGACCGACGCCGCTTGGACTATGAGCTGGTGACGTTCACGTTCTGCGGGTACGCGTTCCGTCCCCGGAAGGCATGGGACAAGATCCGCGGGAAGGCCCGGACCGGGTTCCTGCCCGCGGTGGCCCCGGGGAAGCTGACCGATATAAGCCGCAAGGTGGCGTCCTGGCGGCTGCATCGACGCACGACCGGCAACCTGGCAGACCTCGCGGAAGAGGTAAATCCTGTCCTTCGGGGCTGGTTGAACTACTTCACCGTGTTCTATCCGAGCGCGGTGAACCCGATCGGCAAGCGCGTCGATCGCCATCTGATGCGCTGGGCGAAGTGGAAGTACAAGCGGCTGAAACGCAGCGACGACCGAGCGCGAGCCTGGCTACGAGGCGTCCGGCAACGGTCGCCCGACCTGTTCGCGCACTGGGCGCTGCGGTACACGACCTGACAACTGAGCGGCACGAGCCGGATAAGCCGAGAGGCTTACGTCCGGATCTGTGGGGGGCGGCGGGTGAGACTCCCGCCGCCTACCCGGC
>NZ_JBEYTI010000117.1:0-1896 GCF_040642975.1 Micromonospora sp. NPDC047548 | reverse complement strand
CTTAGAGCTGTCTACAGTTGACTGTTGTGAGCAGCGTTTATCGGATCGGCGAGTTCGCCAAGCGGGTTGGCCGCTCGGTGAGCACCGTGCGTCGGTGGGAGGCGGAGGGTCGGATCACGCCCTGCCGTCTGCCGTCGGGGCAGCGGTACTTTGACGACACCGACGTGCGCAGGGTGCTGCAGCCCGGCTTCGACGCCGACCGGCGCAAGGTCGTGGTGTACTGCCGGGTCTCGTCGCCTGGTCAGAAGACCGACCTGGCTTCGCAGGTGGCCGCGATGCAGCAGTTCTGCCTGGCTCGCGGCCTGGCCGTGGACGAGTGGGTCAGTGAGGTCGGCGGCGGGATGAACCTGCGCCGCAAGAAGTTCCTGGCGCTGATGGACGCCGTCGACCGGGGCGAGATCGCCACGCTGGTGGTGGCCCATAAGGACCGACTGGCCCGATTTGGCTTCGACTTCCTGGAGCACATGGCCGCCCGGGGCGGCTGCGAGATCGTCGTAGCCAACCAGGAGACCTTGTCCCCGCAGCAGGAACTCGTCGAGGACCTGCTGGCCATCGTTCACACCTTCTCGTGCCGGCTGTACGGGCTACGTCGCTACGAAAAGGAGCTCAAAGGGACGGACCTGACAGCCGGGGATGACCGATGAAGGTCACTCGCATCGCCTACTCCGCCGGCTTGAACCCGGGCAAGTACGCCGCCCTGGTCGAGCAGGCCCGCCGGCTGGGCCGGGTACGCAGCGAGGTGTGGCAGCGCTACGGCTCGGTGGGCGGTTCCGGGTTGCGGGACCGACAGGTGCGCGACCAGTGGCTGGCCGACGGCACATATGTGCAGTTCGACGTGTTGGCCAACGCGTGGAAGGAAACCGTTCGCGACGCGATGGCCGACATCTCGGCGAACCGGGAGGCCGCCAAGGTCAAGGTCCGCCGAGCTATTGCGCGGCGCACCGACGACCCAGCCGAGCTGAAGCGGATGGTCACCGCGTTGAGGACCGACCGGTGGGCCGACCATCCGTTCCTGGCCCGACAGATGCGCCAGCACTGCAGGCGCGGGAAGAACCGTACGCACGATCAGATCGTGGTGCGCGCCGACCAGCACAGCGCCGTCGCTGACGGGCGTGGTCGGTTGTGGCTGGCGGTTCCCGGCCTCAAGCCGCGCAAGATGGTTCGGATCCCGCTGTCTACCACGATCGCCCCGACGGGGACGCTGCGGCTGATCCTGCGTGGTGGCCGGGTCGAGGTGCACTATCAGATCGACGCCGGACAGATGCGCTCGTCGCAGCGGCCCTGCGGCGACCGGAAGGTCGGAGTGGACAAGGGCTACACCGAAGCCCTCACCGACTCCGACGGCAACCCCCACGGTGAACGGCTCGGCGAGTTGCTGACCGCCGAGTCGGACCGGCTGAAGGAACGTAACCGGCGCCGGGCGAAGCTGCGCTCGATCGCGAACAACGCCGCCGCGCGTGGTGACCACGCGAAAGCGCACCGGATCAAGACCAACAACCTCGGCACCACCAAGCGGGACCGGCAGGCCGCCCGCCATCGGGCACAGGTACGGACGGAGATCTTCACCGCCGTGCACGAGGTCGTCGACAAGGCCGCCGCCGTGATCGCCGAGGACCTCACCAAGAGCTTTGCCGGGCGCAAGACGCTCGGCAAGAACATCAATCGGCGCCTCGCGGCATGGACCAAGGGCGTCACCGCAGAGGCGCTGAAGAACGTGTCGGAGCGCAGAGGTTCTGCGCTCGTTCCCGTCAACGCCGCCTACACCTCACAAACCTGTCACCGCTGCGGCGCCTTCGGCCGCCGTAGCGGGGACCGGTTTCACTGCACCCGGTGCGGGGTGGTGTGGCAGGCCGACGTGAACGCCGCGATCAACATCCTGCAGCGAGCCGGTGATCC
>NZ_JBEYTI010000116.1:0-2119 GCF_040642975.1 Micromonospora sp. NPDC047548 | reverse complement strand
AACAAGCGCAACCCCACCGGGTCACGCCAGAGACTCCCTCAAGATCAATGACGGGCAAGAGCCAACTCGTCGTCACCTTCGGTGACGGCTAACACACACCCCCGCCTCAGTGCACTACGACACCGCCAGCGACGTGCACAACCAGCGGCAGGCCACCCTCGACGCCGCCTGGCGAGCCCACCCCGACCGGTTCACCCGCCGACCCCGACCACCCGCCCTGCCTGACACCGTGTGGATCAACAAACCAGCAGCTCAATCCGCAGATCTACAGAACACCTGACCACGAAAACGTCTCACTTGACTTGACAGGTTCCGCAGCTCGACGTGCCCGCCATCGTGGGGGACGATGCCGCCGTGAGCTTTGACCTCCTGGTCCTCGCGGCCGAACCTGCCGCGTTACCCGACGTGGTGCGCAAGATGGTCGACCACTGCACCGGCCCGGCGCACCGAGACGGGGAGCTTGATCCACGTATCGTCGCCTTCTACGAGGGCTTGCGGGTGCGGTTCCCGGATCATCCGCCGTGCGACCCGGAGTCACCCTGGATGTCGGCACCCCTCGCTGTAGGCATCGACCACGTGAGCATGACCATCAGCCACACACCCCGAGGCAGTGAGGCAGTGGACGCCGTGTGCCACCTAGCCGAGCGGCACGGCTTGGTTATCTACGACCCGAAAAGCGACGAGGTCACCGGCTTGCCTCAGGACTACCGAACCACGGTGCCACTGAGCTAGCTGGGTGACGACGAGTACGCGCCAGGACGGACGATCATGGACGCTCACGGACCGTTTGACCAGCTCGACCCAGGCGCCCACGCAGCTCAGCCGCCGCTGATCATTCCTTCGGAACGAAGGCGTCGTCCGTCGTGCTTCGGCGGCGGCGCGACTCCGACGAGCGATTGTGCGAGCCGCCGCACGGGTAGCTGTGCCTCCCGTCCGGCGGTGTCGATTTCTACGTCCAGGTGCCAACGCCCGTCGCCCGTGCCGGCGCCCGTGACGCTGCCCTCGTCACCGATGGCCTGCTCCAGGAGGTCTTCGACGTCGTCTCGATCGACTGCGTCAGGTAGTGGCTGATCTCCGATGATTTCGACGAACATGCGAGGGACGATAGCCGGCAGTGCCGCCGCTGTCCTGGGCCGTGGTTGGGCCGTCGGGGCCGTCATGGGGCCGTCGAACGCCGACCAAGAATGGCCCGACGACGACCAGCAGCGCCCAAAGAAAAGGCAGGTCAGCGCCCATGTGGCGGCGGCTGACCTGGTAGGCGACGGACGAGTCGACCTGTACGCCGGATGTTGTGCGGCGATGCGATCGAGCGCCAGTACAGTGACGAGATGGAGCCGCCGGGCCGCCCGCTGCCGAAGCCTGACTACCGGGCAATCCTCGGCATCGTCTCCATCACGTCCGGGTACCTGATGGCGAACGAGCTGCCGGCAGACCTCACGGACAGCTTGATCCGGTGGTTGGTCGAGTGGGGTCCGCTGGAGGAAGGTGCCTCAGCGGGCGACCTTAATCTCTTGCTGGGGGACCTGGCCCAGCGCATGCACTGGGCTATGTCGGACGAGGACGTCCCGTACCCCGCTTCGTTGCCCCGTCGGAACACCTTCCACCTTGAGGTACCAGCTGCCGCGGTTCAGAGCTGCACCGATGCCTTGGCCGCGATCGGCGGCACGGGCATCAGGACCGAGCCGGGGCCAACGGGAAGCTGGACGACCCGTCCAACTGGTCCCAACGGGGAGCATGAGCGCTACTCAACCGACATACCTGGTAGCCGCACCGTCCTTGTTGACTTTGCCGACCTCTCACCTGATCCGGCATACCGCGAGCGGGTGCGCGAACTCGACGTGCTCGCTGGGCGATGGGGCGGCAGGTTCCTCGGGTCCGACCGTTAGATGGCTGTCTGACAGCAGCGGTGACAGCAATGGGGCTCGGACGGCAGCAGCCTGCACCGGAGGTGTCCGGATCGCCGCTCCACGTGAACGACCCCCACGAACGCAGCCGGACGGGCCGCGCAGTTCTTGTAAACGAGATTGTCAAGGGTCAGGACGAAGTCCTGTCCGATGGCCTTGGGTTCTCCTTGTGGGCGGACAGCAGAAATCCATGCTGGTGGCCAGGTGATCTCCTG
>NZ_JBEYTI010000115.1:0-2183 GCF_040642975.1 Micromonospora sp. NPDC047548 | reverse complement strand
TCGTGGGTGCGCCGTGAGGCGCTGTGGTTCGAGTGGAGGTGAGAGACCTTCGCCGCTGACCCTGTCGCAGCAGGGCGGTGGAGCTGGGGGCAGCCTGACCCGGGTGGTGCCGGTGAGGGTGGGAGCAGCCCCGACAACGCCGGGACGGGCCAGTACTACCAGATGGTTCGGGTCCGGCAAGCGGGTCGGAGAGGAGTACGTGAGGAACCGGCGTGTGACACCCCCTTGATCAGGCGCCAGCTCAAATCTGGTGGATATGGGCTGGAAGCGGTGCGTACCCGTCCGAGGCTGGGCGGGGAACTCCCGGGGCGGTAGGCATGAGCTGCCCAGGAGGCTACGAGGAAAGACTGCGGCGTACTCGTGGCGATGCCGCAGGGGCATAGTCGGGCTCCTCCTTCGACGAGCGAACCACAGTGAACACGGGAACCGTTCCGGGTCTTGCCTTGCCGCTCGCTGCCAGCGGGCTGGGTGGGGCTGGGCGCACCGACCGTCGACCGGTCCGGGACGGGGCAGAGCCGCCGTAGTACTCCGAGCCGGGGAAAGCCCGTGCACATGGGGAAGGGCGGCAGCGGTATCGGGAAGGGAAGGAGGCTGCAATGCCTGAAGACGCGCCGTTGAACAACGACGCACCGACCGCAACGCCCGGGTTGGGGCCGTACGGGCGGGTACAGGAGATGCAGGCCAAGCTTCATCGTTGGGCGGTGGCCGACCCCGGCCGCCGGTTCGATGACCTGGTCAACTTCGTGTACGACCCGGCGACGCTGCTCATGGCGTTCGCGCGGGTCGCGGGAAACCAGGGTGCGCGCACGCCCGGTGTCGACGGCCTGACGGTCGCCGACATCGAGGAACAGGTGGGTGTGCCCGGGTTCCTGGACGACCTGCGGGCCGCGCTCAAGGACGGCTCGTTTCGGCCGTTGCCGGTGCGGGAGCGCAAGATCCCGAAACCGGGCGGGTCCGGCAAGGTCCGCAAACTCGGTATACCCACTGTTGCGGATCGGGTGGTCCAGGCGGCGCTGAAGCTGGTGCTGGAGCCCATCTTCGAGGCCGACTTCGCGCCGGCCTCCTACGGGTTTCGGCCCAAGCGGCGCGCCCACGACGCGGTCGCCGAGATCCACCACTTCGGCACCCGCGGCTACCGCTGGGTGCTTGACGCGGATATCGAGGCGTGCTTCGACTCCATCTCGCATACGGCCCTGATGGACCGGGTGCGAGCCAGGGTCAAGGACAAACGCGTCCTGGCGCTGGTCAAGGCGTTCCTCAAGGCCGGGGTCCTCACCGAACTCGGCACCTGGGGCGACACCTGGACCGGCACGCCGCAGGGCGGCATCCTGTCCCCGCTGCTGGCCAACATCGCGCTGAGCGCGCTCGATGAGCATGTGATGGCGCCGTGGCAGGCGGGCGGGCCGATGTCGACCAGCGGGAAACGCGCGTACCGGCGCTCCCGGGGTCATCCGACGTGGCGGATCGTCCGCTACGCCGACGACTTCGTGATCTTGGTGCGTGGTTCGCGTGAAGACACCGACGCGCTACGCGAAGACGTCGCCACCGTGCTGGCCACCCTCGGGCTGCGGCTGTCACCAGCCAAGACCCAGGTGGTCCACATGAGCGACGGGTTCGACTTCCTCGGCTTCCGCATCCGGTGGAAGCGCAAGAGAGGTTCGAACAAGTGGTACGTCTACACCTTCATCGCCGATCGGCCTGTCCGGTCGTTGAAGGCGAAGATCCGTGCCCTGACACACAGGACATCGCAGCAGGACTTCGCATCGATTCTGACCAGGCTCGGCCAGATCATGCACGGATGGGCCAACTACTTCAAGCACGCCGTGGCGAAACGAACCTTCAGCAAGCTGGACACCTTCACCTGGTGGAGACTGGTCCACATGCTGCGGGCGCGGCACCGCTGGAACTGGGGACAACTGCGCCGTCACCTGACCAAAGGCACCGGCCGCTGGGTGATCGCCGCAGACGGGGTCGAGTACTACAGCATCGAGAAGCGCATGACGGTCTCCCGTTACGCCTACCGAGGCAACAAGATCCCTACCCCATGGCCCCCTGCGAATCCCGCCTGACGGCAGACGCCGTGGAGAGCCCGTTGCCGAGAGATCGGCACGGCGGGTTCGGTGAGCGGTCCGGGGAAACGGGCCGGTGGCAACACCGGAACCGCGCCCCGGGCCGACTCTCTA
>NZ_JBEYTI010000114.1:0-2672 GCF_040642975.1 Micromonospora sp. NPDC047548 | reverse complement strand
ATCATCAGAAGCCGCGCTCGTCCCACAACTCCAGCCCCGTCCGGTCCTTAACCTGGACAGAACGCCTCAAGCCGGAACAACGCCGGGGCCGTGGGAAGGTACGCCCGTGCTTACCGTAGTCAACTCCGAAGATCCGATGCCACAGACCGTGCCGGGCTCGACGATGGTCGGCGACGAGGTTCAGGGACTCTTCCACCCCCTTGACCGAATGGGAGACGCAGCACCACCCCACTTCCGAGGAGCCGGCACCGGTACTCGTCGATGCCCGAGTTGGCCGGCATCAGCATCCGGGGGTGCCGGCCTCCGGACACTCCGGATCAGGGCTTACGCGCCACCGCCGCATACATGGACGCCTGCGCCGCTGGCCTCCGCTGCTCCGGCGGATCGTCCGGCCGCCACTCGGTGACCGGGCTGATGCCGGGCTCGACGAACTCCAGACCATCGAAGAACCCCGCGAACTGGTCCCTGCTCCGGAAAGCCATGTCGATCATGCTGGTCGTCGTGACCGGCGCCGCGGTCGCCGCGATGTTCCTGGGAACCAGGTCGGTGGTCGCGTGGGAGATCACCACGTAGCTGTTCGACGGGAGGGCCTCGATCAGCCGACGGGTGATCCCGTACGGGTCGTCGGCGTCGGTGAGGAAGTGCAGGATCGCCACGAGCATCAGCCCGACCGGCCGGTCGAAGTCGATCGTGGCCCGCACGTCGGAATGGGCGAGGATCCGCTCCGGGTCACGCAGGTCAGCGTCGACGTACGCGGTGGCACCCTCCGGTGCACTGATCAGCAGGGCACGCGCGTGCGCGAGCACGATCGGGTCGTTGTCGACGTACACGACCCGCGACTCCGAGGTGACGCCCTGGGCGATCTCGTGCATGTTCGGGCTGGTCGGGATGCCCGTCCCGATGTCGAGGAACTGCCGGACGCCGGCCGTCTCGGCCAGGTACCGGGTCGCCCGGTGCATGAACCGCCGGTTCTCGATCACGGTGGTCCGGATCGCCGGATACGCGGCGGCGACTGCGTCGCCGGACCGTCGGTCTGCCGCGAAGTTGTCCTTGCCGCCGAGCCAGTAGTCGTAGCGGCGGGCGGGATGCGGCACGGACGGGTCGATCCGCGACGATGGCTGCTCCGGCACGGGGCGTATGTCCGACGTCGTGTCCGCCAACGCGACCTCCTCGTCCATTGTGGCTGTTCTGCGCGATCGTACCCGTGGATCAGTTCCTTCGGGGGCCGGTGACATCGTCCGCGATGCCCGGCCCTTCCCGCTGGCGTCGGCCGCGCCTGTCACGGCCGGAGCGGGCGGTGTTGTCCGCGCCTGCTCCGCGCCGACCACGACGGCCCCTGCTCCCGCCGCCTCCGCCGGTGACTGTTGGCCGCCGGACGAGGGCCGTTCGGTTGAGGCGGCGCAGCCGCGGGAGCAGATGCCCCCGCGGCTGCTGCCGATCCGTCGGTCGTCAGTCGTTCGTGGTGTCCCAGCCGTAGTCGGGCAGGTCGAAGAAGTCGTCACCGTCGACCCGGTCGACGCTGCCGTCAGCCAGGCCGCTCATCAGCGACTCCACGCCGGTCTGCACGCTCTTCACGAGCATGCCGTGCTGCTTCTGGCCCAGGTCGTCCTGCTGGCCGCGGACCTCGAAGAGCACCGTGCCGGTGCCGTTGAGGGCGAACGCGGAGCGGCCCTGACCCGCGTACTCCCGGGCATCGGGGTGGTAGTACCGGCCGACGGCCGCCAGCTTGGACTGGTTGCCGTACTGCGCCATCAGGCCGTCGGCGACGGTGCGGGCGTAGCGGCGGGACTTGTCTTGGTCGAGTGCCGGCCACGCCGCCTTGTACGCGGCGCCGTCCTGCACGCCCAGCGGCGGGTAGTCGAGCGAGACGGAGATCAGCTTGCCGTCCTGCTCGCCGCCGGTGAGCCGGTCGCACGGCCCCATGTGGTGCAGGTCGACGTACGCGTCGACGGCGCCCTTCTCGGCCCGCAGGGAGACGTAGACGTCGCGGATGGCGCGCGACTCGGGGGAGAGGAAGAAGCCGGCGTCCGTGTCCCGGCCGGGCAGGTCGGCGGCACGCGGCACATAGTTCAGGTCGGGGTTGAAGTCGCGGTTCAGGTCGTAGCCGGGCAGGTTGATGCCGTCTCCGCTGAGCCGGTGGTACCAGGCGCGCGAGGCACCGGCCAACTGCGGGAACTCCGCCACCGTCTCGTCCCAGGACCGCACGTTCATGCGCCGGTTGAGCTCGCCCCCGTCCGGGTTGACCATCGGCATGGCGACGAAGGTGATCTCGCTGAGGACCTTCCGGGTCTGCGCGTCACCGCTGCTGGCCAGGCGCTTGAGGATCGCGAGCAGGGACTCCGTGCCGGTCCGCTCGTTACCGTGGATCGCGCTGGTGACCAGCAGTACCTTTTCGCCGGTGCCCGCCCGGGCCGCCCACAGCTCCCGGCCCTGCGGAGAGTGCCCGACCACCTCGACGTTCACCCGACCGCCGCTGGCGTGCTCGATCTGCGCCAGCTGCTTGCCCACCTGCTCGTGGTTGCTCCAGCCGGACCAGGACGGGCTGCCGCCCACCTTTTTCCGACAGAGGGTGGTTCCCTCGACTTTCGCGTTCTATGCGGCTGCGAGTGCCCATGCTCGCTGGACCTGGCGGATTTCTGCGTTGGTGGGTTGGGCTGGGCGAGAGCCCATAA
>NZ_JBEYTI010000113.1:0-2695 GCF_040642975.1 Micromonospora sp. NPDC047548 | reverse complement strand
ACCGTCAACGGAGAAGACCCGCTCATTCATCACCCAATCACTCGACATCCAAGATCATCCTACCTTGGTGTCGCGATGACCGTTTGACTCCGCCCGGTATCGGGGCGTGATCGGCATCCCCTCACCCTGGCCGACCGAGGTATGAGGACAACACCACCAGCCCTGGACGGGACTTGTGGAGAGCCCGCTGCGTCGATGAGGCGCACGGCGGGTTCGGGAGGCGGCTCGGGGAAACGGACCGGCTGAAAGGCCGGCACCGCGCCCCGAGTCGACCTCACCGGCCCCGGCGGCGGGCGCAGGACGCGATTGCTGAGATCCACCTGTTCGGCACCAAGAGCTACGAGTGGGTGCTGGACGCTGACATCAAGGCGTGTTTCGACGAGATCGATCACACCGCCCTGATGGACCGGGTCCGGTCGAGGATCAAGGACAAACGCGTACTGGCGCTGGTGAAGGCGTTCCTCAAGGCCGGGGTGATGACCGAACTCGGCCATGTTGAGGACACTGCCACGGGAACACCACAAGGCGGGATCTTGTCCCCGCTGCTGGCGAACATCGCGCTCAGCGTGCTCGATGAGCATGTCCACGCGCCGTGGAAGCCGGGCGGGACGATGAGTACCGACGGCCGCCGCCGGTATCGACGTCAGAAAGGCCTGCCGAACTGGCGGATCGTCCGGTACGCGGACGATTTCGCGGTTCTGGTGAACGGTGCCCGAGACGACGTCGAGGCTTTGCGCGAGAGCATCGCGACGGTGCTGGCCACGATCGGGCTCCGCCTGTCGGCGGAGAAGACCCGCGTGGTCCACCTGAGCGAGGGGTTCGACTTCCTCGGGTTCCGTATCCAGCGGCGCCGTAAACGAGGATCGTCGAAGTGGCACGTGTACACGTTCATAGGCGATCGGCCCGTCCGGTCGCTGAAGAGCAAAGTACGTGCCCTGACCCGCAGGACATCACAGCAGGACCCGGCAGCCGTGCTGATCCGCCTCGGGCAGGTCCTGCGCGGCTGGTCCACGTACTTCCGACACGCGGTCGCCAAGAACACCTTCCGGCAACTGGCCCACTTCGTGTGGAACCGGGTCGTGCGGTGGTGGCGAACGCTGCACCGGTGGACGTGGACAGCGTTCCGCCGACGGTTCACCACCGAGCAAGGGCGGTGGAAGCCGCTGTCGGCGGACGGGATCGCACTGTTCGACCTCAACACCGTGCGGGTCACCCGCTACCGCTATCGAGGTGCAGCGATCCCCACTCCGTGGCCCCTGCTGCAACAAGCCTGACGGCACAGCCGTGGAGAGCCCGGTGCCTGGAGACAGGCACGCCGGGTTCGGAGAGCGGCCTGGGGAAACGGACCGAGAGTAATCCCGGCACCGCGCCCCAGGCCGACTCGACAGTGCAGCCGGTTCTCGACATGCCATTCCAGGCGTGCCCATTCCTGCAGGTCAGCGGGCTGGGCGTGGGCGGCGGGCAGTGACGCCACCAGATAGACGGTCTCTCGTGTGCGCTTGCCGGCCACCGTGCGGGAGCGGGTGATCCGGACGGCCTGTTGGGCGTGGGGGAAGCCGATGCCACCGGGAGTCTGGACGGTCAACGCCTTGACGGTACGGGTCTCACGACGGCCGTGTCCGGTGTCGCGGTGTTGGTCCCCGACCGGCACCTGCGCCCAGGGCAGATGCTTGAGCTGGGCGAACAACGTCGGCTGGTTGGCCTTGACCGACACATACAGGTGCCCGCCGGCAGCGGCGACGGCTCGGGCGTGGGCGACCTGTGCGTGGAGCGCGTCCGCGACGATCACTACACCTGCCAGGCCGCCCAACCGGACCGCGACCTGCTCCAGCAGCGGAGCGAACGCCGGAATCTCGTTCGACTTCACCGCGACCTGGACCTGCGCCAGGACCACGCCGGTGGAGGTGTCGTAGGCCGACAGCAGGTGAACCCGCCCCTCGGGCAGGACAGCACCCCGCACCACCTTGCCGTCAACGGCGATGACCCGCCGCACCGGCGGCGGCGCCGACAGCCGGGAGCACAGCCAGCCGGCCAGCACCGCTGTCAACGTCTCGGCGTCGACGCGACCATCGCCAGGTACTTGGGGTCGGAGGTGATCGGGACGCCCTTGGGGAAGTACTCCCGCAGGATCCGGTTGGCGTTCTCGTTGCTGCCGCGTTGCCAGGGTGAGTGCGGGCGGGCGAAGTACACCGGCAGCCCGGCGGCGGTGATCCTCGCGTGGCCGGCCATCTCCGACCCGCAGTCCCAGGTCAACGACCGGGCCAGCTGCACGGGTAGCGTCCCGGCGGCGGCGATGATCGCGTCGCCGACGGTCAACGAGTCCCGGCCGGTCAGCGGGACCAGGACCACGAACCGGGACGTGCGCTCGACCAGCGTCGCCACCGCGCTCTTACCCGCCTTGCCGATGACCAAGTCGCCTTCCCAGTGCCCGGGGACCTGTCGGCCCTCGACCTCGGCGGGGCGTTCGTCCAGGTAGCGGGGCTCACGGATCCGCGGCGCCGGCGCGGGGCGGGCACCGCCACGGCGGACGGAGCGGCCCGGTACCCGACCCGGCCGCCGTGCCGGGCGACCTCCCGCGAGATCATCGACGGGTTCCGGCTGATCAGGACCCCGATCTGCTTGTACTCCAGGCCTTCGGCCAGGCCACGGGATATCTCTTCACGGTCAGCCAAGGTCAATATTGCGCGCACGGCGG
>NZ_JBEYTI010000112.1:0-2861 GCF_040642975.1 Micromonospora sp. NPDC047548 | reverse complement strand
TGCTAGCGGACGCTGGAAAATCCTTGTTGGCGGACAGTTGAGTCCCTGCTCGCGGACAGCAGAAATCCTGTTGGGCGGTCAGGTGATCTCCGTCTCGGCCACGTGAAAGTGGATCTCTCCGGCCGGTTGGCTGCTGGTTGCTGACCTTTGCAGCCGACCCGGACCGGAGAGACCGTGACCAAGTCTGACAGGGAGATCATGGAAATCTTGGAGTCGTACGACGCGACTCGTTGTGCGCATTCCGCGGCGCAGCTGGCCGGGTGTGATCCGAAGACGGTGCGCCGGTATGTGGCGTTGCGGGATGCCGGGGGCGGGGATCCGCTTCTGGTGCGCACGGCGGCGAGGCCGAAGCTGATCGACGCGTTTCTGCCGAAGGTGGAAGAGCTCGTCGACGTGTCGAAGGCGAAGATCCGCGCGGACAAGGTGCACGAACGCTTGGTCGCGATGGGGTTCACCGGCACGGAACGCACGACGCGGCGGGCGGTGCGGGAGGCGAAGATCGCGTGGCGGGCTGGGCGGCGGCGCACGTATCGGCCGTGGGTGGCCGAGCCCGGGTTGTGGCTGCAGTTCGACTGGGGTGACGGGCCACGGATCGACGGCCGTAAGACGTATCTGTTCTGCGCGTGGCTGGCCTGGTCGCGGTTTCGGGTGGTGATCCCGGTCTTCGACCAGACGATGGGTAGCTTGATCGCCTGTCTGGACGCGACGCTGCGCCAGGTCGGGGGTGTGCCGGCGTATCTGCTGGGCGACAACGCGAAGACGGTCACCGTCGAGCACGTCGCCGGCGTCGCGGTGCGGCATCCGACGGTCGTCGCGGCGGGCCGGCACTACGGGGCGACGGTGCACTCGTGTGAGCCGTTCGACCCGGAGTCCAAGGGCGGCGTCGAGGCCACCGTCCGGGTCGCGAAGGCTGATCTGGTGCCGACCGAGACGAACCTGCGCGGCGCTTACAGCACGTTCGCTGAGCTGGTCGCGGCGTGCCAGGCGTGGTGCGAGCACATCAACGCCCGCGTCCATCGCGAGACCGGTGCCGCGCCGGTCGACCGGCTCGCGGTCGAACGCGGTCACCTGCACGTGCTGCCGGCGGACCCGCACACCGCCGCTTTGGGTGACGAGCGTCTGGTCAATGATGATCAGACGGTGCGGGTCGGGTCGGTGCGTTACTCGACGCCGCCGGGGCACGTCGGTTCCCGGGTGTGGTGCCGGACCGTTGGTGAGGAACTGGTCATCGTCGCGATGACCGCGACCGGTACCGCCGAGATCGCCCGGCACCCCCGGTCCACCCCGGGCAATCCGCGGATCCTCGATGAGCACTACCCGCACCATCCGGGCGGGAACCATCCGCGTCCGCCGAGGCCGCGGGCCCGCAGCAAGGCCGAGGCCGACTTCCTGGCCATCGGTGACGGCGCTCATGCGTGGCTGGTCGAGGCCGCCGCGACCGGCACCAGCCGGGTGCGGGCGAAGATGGCCCGCGCGGTCGAGTTCGCCACCATCCTCGACGCGGCCCGCGTCGACCAGGCGTTGGGCCTGGCCGCGGCGGCCGGCCGGTTCGACGACGCGGATCTCGGCGCGATCCTGGACCACCTGACCACCCGAGGCGAGCCCGGTGACCTGGTCCGCGTCGACGAAACCTACTCGGTGCAGCCCGGCACGGGCTCCTGGGAAAGGTTCGGCCGATGACCTGCACACCCCCGGCCACCCCGGCACCGACCAGCCTGGTCGACCAGACGGTTTCAAAAATGAAACCGGGCCTCAAGGGCGTGGTCCTTGACCCCGACGAGGCTGCCGACCTGGCCCGGCTGCTCGACCTGATCGAGGACTGGCTGCGTCACGCCGATCACGACACGCAAGCGGATCTGGCCGGCTTCCTCGACGGCAGCGGCCATGGCCACCTCGCCGCGGCCGGCCTGGCCAGTCTCGTCGAACACAACGCCCTAACCCTGCACCGCCGGCTCAGAAAGGCCACCACCCGATGACCCGCCCCACCCCGACATCCCGCCCGGCACCTGCCCTGCCCGACGACCTGGACAAACTCCTGCGCCGGATGCGGCTGCCCTACCTGCGCGCGGCCGCGCCCGACGTCATCGCCACCGCCAAAACCCAACGCTGGGACCCCGCCGAAGTCCTGCGGGTGCTGATCAACGAAGAGGTCATCGGTCGTGACGCCGCGACCCGCCGACTACGCCGCAAGACCGCGAACTTCCCCACCGGCAAGACCCTGGCCACCTGGCGACCCGACGAGTCATCAATCTCGGCGGCCACCCAACAGGCCCTGGCAACTCTGGAATGGATCAGCCGGGCCGAGAACCTCGCCGTGTCCGGCCCGTCCGGCACCGGAAAATCACACTTCGTCGAAGCCCTCGCCCACAAGGCGATCGAGGCGGACCTGCGCGTTGCCTGGTTCACCCTCGAAACACTGACCGGCACGATCAGCCGGGCAAAAGCCGACGGCTCCACAGCCCGCACCGTCGCCCGGATCTGCCGCGCAGACCTGATCGTGGTTGATGACATCGGCATGCTGCCCGCCGGGCAAGACGCCGCCGAAGCGTTCTACCGCATCGTCGACGCCGCCTACGAACGGCGCTCAATCGCCGTGACCAGCAACATCCACCCGTCCGGCTTCGACACCCTCATGCCCAAGACCCTGGCCACCGCGACGGTGGACCGGCTGCTGCACCACGCCCACCTGATCACCACCCAGGGCGACTCCCACCGTCTGCAGCAAGCCCTCGCCGGCAAGGGGGTGCAGGCCTTGACCTAGCCCAACCAGGAGATCACCTGGCCACCAGCATGGATTTCTGCTGTCCGCCCACAAGGAGAACCCAAGGCCATCGGACAGGACTTCGTCCTGACCCTTGACA
>NZ_JBEYTI010000111.1:0-3107 GCF_040642975.1 Micromonospora sp. NPDC047548 | reverse complement strand
TCAACAGCAGTACTCAATGCAACTCGATCCTGAACTCGCCCTGCCAGACGGACTTGCTATGAACCGTTGGCCTCAACTCACCCTGGCAGACAGGGCCGCGACAACGTAGAACCGAGCTCGCGGTGCGCGCTGCCTCTGCCACACCCATCCCGGCGCTGCCGTACGTGCACCCAGTGCACGGGCAAAGCAATCGAAGGAAGGTCAAGGTGAACAGTCTTCAGACCTACCGGCAAATCGCTGACGGCATCGCCGCCCGCATCGCCAACGGTGATCTGCCCGCCGGCACCCTGCTGCCCTCCTACCAGCAGCTTGCCGCCGCCCATGGCGTCTCCATCGCCACCACCCAACGCGCGTACGCCCTGCTGGGCTTCCAGGGCCTGGTGTACGGGGAGCCCGGCCAGGGCGTCTACGTCGCCGACCACGCCGCCGCCGCTACGGCCTGACATCAAGCACCCGGATGACAGCGCCAGTACCCGCCCCGAGCACTATCCACGCTGCGAAGATCATCGAAGCGAAGAAGGACGGAGCCCCAACACCAGCCGCCATGCCGTAGGCGCTCCTGGCGCCCATCTTCGTCTTCGCAAGGGCGAGGTGCCCCCGCGGATGGCGCGCGATGAGCGAGAAGAGTCCGAACGATCAGCAAGGACGGCACGCACCAAAAGCCCTGCCGTCGCCGGGCCGCCACGATCGCCTCGGCGTCGTGGGCGCCACCGGGATACGCCAACGCGCAGCACCGGCTCATCCGCTCCGGGCGGGAGTCCCCAGAGGGCCACCGTCTGCCGGGAGCGGTCGTTGCCGCGGTGTCGGCCACCCAGAAGGTCCCCTCTCCGGCCACCGCCAGGTTCTCCGTCTCGCGCGGCGCGGACGGGTAGCCACCGTCCGGACCACCGCACTGTCCCGATCCACGAAGAAGATCCGGCGGCAGCCTCCTGCCTCATCCGCACTGCCGTTGACCACGACGGAGCCCTCGGCAGCGGACATCATCCCCGGAGACCTCGGTCAGCCGATCATCGCGCGCCCGGCACACCGGCATCCCGGCGCTGGCGTGGGTATGGGCGTCGGCCTGGCGGCGGCCACACCCGGGCCCGTGACCGCGATCACGGCGGCGACCACCAGGCATCCCTCCGCGGTCCGTCGCGCAGCGGGCACCTCGTCGCACCTGCGCATCACCACCACCGCTCCTCTCAGACCCCGCATCCCACCCGCACCTAGCCACCGCCGCGCCGGGCAACAACACCCGGATATCCAGATCGCTTCTGCACGTGCCCACCGACTGGCCCGGCCACTACGCCAACGGCCCGGACCTCGTCGCCGCGCTCATCGACGCCGGAACCGACGTCAACGCCAAGATTCACCGACCCGCACACCGAAACCCCGCTGCACTGGGCTGTCTCAACCGACGAGGTCCCGGTCCTCGACGCCCTGCTACATATCGGCGCGGACGTCGAGACCGGCGGCGGCGGCGTCATCGGCACCCCCCCCTCGCGGGGGCAGTCGCGTTCGGGCAACGTCGCCCGCCGGCTCATCGGACGCGGCGCGTGGGCCAACCTGTGGCAGGCTGGCTCGGCCTCATGGACCGGGTCGAGGCATTCTTCGACAACGACCCGCAGCCGACGGCGGAGGTGGTCACCGGCGCGTTCTGGCTGGCCTCCCACGGCGGCCAGCAGCCAGCCGCCGATTACCTCCTCGACCGAGGCGCCGAGCTGAACTGGATCGGCTACGACAAGCTCACCCCACGTGTGGGACTCGCCAGCGTCAGGGGTACCACGTGAGGCGGACGACCTGGGTTCCTCGGCACGCTCGTCCTCGTTCAAGCCGCCGGGGGCCTCGCCGCGGGCTCGCCAGTCCTGATCAGCCCAGTTGCCCGCGGTGCCCTCGTTGATCCCTACGTCGCGGGCGAGGGCCTGGCCTTCGATTTGCCGCCAGGTCGCGGAGCACCGTATTCGGGGCGGCGGCGGACCTCAGCGGCGGGTGCGGCGTTGTCGGACCAGCGCTGCGGCGGTCGCGGTGGCGGCAAGCAGGACGGTGAAGGCGACCGCGATTGTGGTGGGGCCGAGGCGGTCCAGCCAGCCGGCGACGGTCGCCTGGGTGGTTGCGGCGTTGTCGATGATCGGGTCGTTGCCGGTGCCGCCGCGCAGGACGCGGATCTCGTACCAGCCGTACCAGGCCACGTAGCCGCCGGCTGCCATCAGGAGCACGCCGGCTGCCCGGCTGATCAGCGGGGCGGCCCGGCGCAGGCCGCGTACCAGCGACATCTTGGCAAGGGCGACGGCGAGCGCGACCGCGCCGAAGACGAGGGCCATGCCGGCGGCGTACGCGACGAACAGGCCGAGCCCGGCCGGGATGGATCCGGTGCGGAAGCCCGCGACCACGACGGTGAGGAACGGTCCGATCGTGCAGCCCAGCGACGCGACGGCGTAGGAGGCCCCGAACAGGGCCATGGACCCGAACCGGCGGGTCACCGCCGGCCCGGCGCCGAGTTTCGGGCCGATGGTCGGTAGCTGCCGGCCGGCCAGCAGTACGCCACCGAGTGCCACCAGAACCAGCCCGATGGCGATCGTGACCCAGGGCAGGTGCCGGGCGATCACGTCGGCGGCCGGTGCGGCCAGCAGGCCGAACACCCCGAACACGGCGACGAAACCGACGGTCATGGCCGCGGTGAGCAGCAGTGCCCGGCCGACCGCGCGGGACCGTCCGCCGCCGTCGGACTCGTCGAGGACGAGGAAGGACAGGTACGCGGGCAGCAGCGCGAACCCGCACGGGTTGACGGCGGCAAGCAGCCCGGCGGCGAGCGCGAGGGCGCACGGGGCGTCGAGCAACGGCACCCTGCGGGGTGCCACAGATTCGCTGCCGCAAGGTGCCGTCGGGTAGTTGCAGCGATGCGGCAAGCCACCGCTTCACATACAAAACTACCCATGCGGCATCGGTGTGGGCTTCCACCGCCTTGACGACGAGGTCCCAGCGGACGCTGTCGAAGAATTTCGAGACATCAAGGTCGCTCGACTTTCGCGTTCTATGCGGCTGCGAGTGCCCATGCTCGCTGGACCTGGCGGATTTCTGCGTTGGTGGGTTGGGCTGGGCGAGAGCCCATAAAGCGAGCGGCGATG
>NZ_JBEYTI010000110.1:0-3154 GCF_040642975.1 Micromonospora sp. NPDC047548 | reverse complement strand
CTGGTGTCGGGCCTGTCCGACAGGGCCACCGGCAGCGCCTCCCTCGATGCGGTCGACGCGGTGCAGGCCGCCGCCGACGGTCTTGACCTGGCCGATCCGGCCAGCCCGCGGGTGATGAGCCGCAGCGGTGGTACGGCCCAGCGCACCGTCGTCTCCGGCAGCGGCATCTCCGACCAGCCCATCCCCGCCAAGCTCGGCTGGCAGCCGACCGACGACGGACTGCGCCTGGCCTGGCAACTCGTCATCGACGACTCCTCCGACACCCACCTGTGGAACGCCAGCATCGACGCCGAAACCGGCAAACTGCTCAACGCCGACGACTGGACCACTCACGAGGACGTCAAGGAGGTCGCCGGCAACCTGGACGGCAGCGCGCCGGCACGGTCGACGACGCTCAGCAGCGCGGCCTTCGGCTCGCCCAACCCGGTGCAGGACGGTTCGAGCTACCGGGTCTTCGCCGGGCCGGCCGACAGCCCGAACGACGCGCCGCGGAGCCTGGTGACCAACCCGGCGGACGGGACCGCGTCGCCGTACGGCTGGCACGACACCGACGGCGCCCCGGGCGCCGAGCACACCACCACCCAGGGCAACAACGTCCACGCCTACCAGGACCAGGACAACAACAACGCGGTCGACCTCGGCAGCAGCCCGGACGGCGGGGCGAACAAGGCCTTCGACTTCCCGCTCGACCTGGCGGAGCACGCGCAGAACTACCGGGAGGCCGCGACCGCCAACCTGTTCTACTGGAACAACATCATCCACGACGTCACCTACCAGTACGGCTTCGACGAGGTGTCGGGGAACTTCCAGGCGAACAACTACGGCCGGGGCGGCGCGGGCGGCGACTACGTCCGGGCCGAGGCGGCCGACGGCGGCGGCACCAACAACGCGAACTTCTCCACCCCGGCGGTCGACGGCGTGGGTGCCCCGCGGATGCAGATGTACCTGTGGCCGGGCACCCAGTTCGGCAGCCCGAACCAGATCGTCGTGGACGGCGTGGGCTCGTTCGACGCGTCCTGGTCGCGGTTCACGCCGGCGCCCACGGTGGCCGGCCTGCCCGGACACCGGTTCGTGTACGCCGGCACCGGCTGCACCACGGCGGCGTACCCCGGCACGTTGCCGGCCGGCGCGTGGATCAGCGTGGTCGACGGCGGCACCACGGCCTGCACCTACCTCCAGCGCGCCCAGATCGCCCAGTCTCTCGGCGCCAAGGCGGTGGTGGTCGCCCACAACGCCAGCGGTAGCGCGCCGGTGCTGACCGGATCCATGACGACCGCGCCGGTCACCATCCCGGCGGTCGCTGTGACCCAGGCCGACGGAAACGCCATCAAGGCCGCCATCGCAGCGGGCGATGTCACCGGTTCCGTGCGCATGCACCCGAACCACCCGGGCATCCGGGACGGTGACCTCGACGCCGGCGTGATCATCCACGAGTACACCCACGGCATCTCGAACCGGCTCACCGGTGGCCCGACGGTCAACTGTCTCACCGGCAACGAGCAGATGGGTGAGGGCTGGAGCGACTTCCTCGCGATCAGCATGCTGCTCGACCCGAAGTTCGACTCGGCCGACGGACAGCGCGGCATGGGGCCGTACGTGCTGTTCCAGGACGACCGGCACGGCAACGGTATCCGGCCGCGGCCGTACTCGCGGAACATGGAGATCCAGCCGTTCACCTATGACGGCATCAAGACCGGCGGCTGGCTGAACGGCACCTCCCTGGCGGTACCGCACGGCATCGGCCACGCGTGGGCGTCCGTGCTGTGGGACATGACCTGGAACCTGATCGACCGGCACGGCTTCAACGCCAACGTCTACGACTCGTGGCGCACCGGCGGCAACAACCTGGCCATCCAGCTGGTCATGGACGGGCTCAAGATGCAGGGTTGCGGGCCTGGTTTCGTCACTGGTCGCAATGCCATCATCGCCGCCGACGCGGCCCTGACCGGTGGCGAGAACGCCTGCACCCTCTGGGCGTCGTTCGCGCGTCGTGGTCTCGGCTACAGCGCTGTCCAGGGCACCACCGCCCGCGACGACAACGCCGAGGCGTTCGACACGCACCCGTCCTGCCGGGGCGACTTCATCGGTCGCGCCGCGCAGCCCGCTCTCAACACCGTCATCGCCGGTGACGCCGCACCGATGAAGTTCCAGCTCGCCACCAACCGCGGCCTGAACGTCCTCGCCAGTGGCTCGCCGTACTCCCGGTTGGTCGACTGCGACACCCTCAAGACCGTCGGCCCCGACGGCGCCATCACCCCCCGGCCCACCCCGGTCGCCGCCCGCAACCCCGGCGGATCGCACATGTCGGTCAGCGCCAACGGCCAGTACAACTACCCGTGGAAGACCGACCCCACGTGGGCCGGCACCTGCCGCGAGTTCGTCCTCACCCTCGACAACGGATTCCAACACCGCGCCTACTTCAGGTTCACCAGCTGAGCCGTAACACCCGTACCAGGTAGAACCGGAGGGAGCGTTCCGACCACGGAACGCTCCCTCCGGTCCATGCAAACCACATGACACCACATCAAGACAGCAGCCCGCCCCGCCCCCGTACCGGGCTCTCCCCGGGTCGTCGTACGACAAGGCCCTGGCCGAGGCGCTCTTCGCCACCCTCAACGGGAACTCGACATCGACCACGGGAGCGGGGCCACCGAAGCCGACGGCCGCCGCGACGTGATCCGCTACCTCAGTCTTCCCGGGTTGCAACCGGTACCCAGGTACAGGCTTATCGTCATGACATGAGCATCGACCAGGGGTGGGTGCCGCAGGCGTGCACCCTGCCCACCGGAGAACGGCCGCTGAGACTCGCGGATTTCGACGACCTGTTCGCCACCGCCCTGAGAGAACAGCGGCGGTTGGCACCCACCCGCCTCCGGTGGCGTCTGGACCCGGAGGCCGAGGACACCGCGCGGGACCTGACGGCCCGGGAGAGCCGCTGCTGCTCCTTCTTCACCTTCACCCTGACCCGCACCGACAGCGCGGTGGAGGTCGACGTGCGGGTCCCGGACGCCCACGTCGAGGTCCTCGACGCGCTCGCCGCTCGCGCCGTCGCACGGATGCCGGCATGAGTAGCCCTGTGTCAAGCGGCGGACGCGAGGACGGCCTGCAAGGCTCGGTGGCGGGTGGGGTCGTAGGCGACGCGGTCTTGCCAGCA
>NZ_JBEYTI010000109.1:0-3205 GCF_040642975.1 Micromonospora sp. NPDC047548 | reverse complement strand
TGTTAGCCGTCACCGAAGGTGACGACGAGTTGGCTCTTGCCCGTCATTGATCTTGAGGGAGTCTCTGGCGTGACCCGGTGGGGTTGCGCTTGTTCGTGCGCGTCATCACCGTGAGGACGTTGATGCAGGTAGCGGCCCTCCCGGTGTTCCTTGGCCAGGCGCTCGGGAGGGCCGCTTGAGGTGCGGAGGCACCGGGTGATGACGGTAAACGACGATCCGGTTGGGGTCGAACGGCAGCTCGTGGCGGGTGAGCTGCGCTGTCCGGGTTGCGCGAGCCGGTTGACGGGGTGGGGGTGGGCACGGCCGCGTCTGATCCGGGTTGAGTCGGGCGGCGGCTGGCTGGTGCGGCCTCGGCGTGCCTGCTGCACGGGGTGCGCGGCGACGCACGTGTTGCTGCCGGTTGGGGTGCTAGTGCGGCGGGCGGATGCTGTCGGTGTGGTCGGCCACGCGGTGCAGGCCAAGGCGGCCGGGTTGGGTGCCCGCCCGGTGGCGGTGCTGGTGGACCGGCCGCTGGGGACGGTGAGGGGCTGGCTGCGCCGGTTCGCCGGGCGGGCTGAGCAGGTCCGGGCGTGGTTTACCCGGCTGCTGGTCGCGGTGGCGGTCGATCCGCAGGTTCCCGACCCGACCGGTTCGCTGCTGGCCGACGCGGTGGCCGCGATCACCGCCGCGGGGCGGGCGGTGGCCGGTCGGTTCGTGCTGCGCGACGTGACGGCGTGGCAGGTGGCCGGCGCGGTATCGGATGGGCGTCTGTTGTCTCCGGACTGGCCACCGGAGTGGATCAACACGAGTTCGCCCTGGTCAGCGGCCATGTGAGGCGGCACCCTCAGCACTTGTCGATCTTCACGGCGAGTGTTGAGGAGGCTGTGATTGACTACCGCGAATGATGAGGCCCGGGTGCGGGCCGACCGCGCCCGAAAGATCGCGTTGTGGCGGTATCAGCTGATCCGGGAACCGGCTGATCCGGCGTATTCCACCCGCCAGCGCGGGCGGATGGTGCGCCAGTTGGCCGAGCGGGAGCATCCAGGGCCGTTCGGGACGCCGGTGCGGGTGGCGCGGGCGACCCTGGACCGGTGGATCACCGCATGGCGCCGCGGCGGGTTCGACGCCCTGGTGCCCAGCCCTCGGCAGGCCACCCCGCGCACCCCGGCCGAGATCCTGGACATGGCCGCGGCGTTGAAGCGGGAGAACCCTGACCGGACCGCCGCGCAGGTGGCCCGGATCCTGCACAAGCACCTCGGGTGGGCGCCGTCGGAGTCGACGGTGCTGCGGCACTTGAACCGCCTGGAGCTGATGGGCCCGCCCGCCACGGCGGTGACCGTGTTCGGCCGGTTCGAAGCCGACCGGCCAGGCGAGTTGTGGGTCGGCGACGCCCTGCACGGCCCGGCCATCGGCGGGCGCAAGACCTACCTGTTCGCGTTCCTCGATGATCACAGCCGGCTGCTGGTCGGGCACCGGTTCGGATACGCCGAAGACACCGTCCGCCTGGCGGCCGCGCTGCGCCCAGCCCTGGCGTCGCGCGGTGTCCCCGAGTCGATCTACGTGGACAACGGCAGCGCGTTCGTCGACGCGTGGCTGCTACGGGCCTGCGCCAGCCTCGGCGTCAAGCTCGTGCACTCCACGCCGGGCCGCCCGCAGGGCCGCGGGAAGATCGAGCGGTTCTTCCGGACGGTCCGTGACCAGTTCCTCGTCGAACTGTCCACACCGGACACCGCGAATCTCGTTACGGATCTGGTCAGCCTCAACCGGTTGTTCACCGCCTGGACCGAGACCGAATACCACCGCAGCACACATTCGGAAACCGGGCAGACACCCCTTCACCGCTGGCAGGCCGGTGACCCGCCCCGGCTGCCCAGCCCGGCCGCGCTGCGCGAGGCGTTCCTCTGGGAAGCCGCCCGCACCGTCACCAAGACCGCCACCGTCTCCCTGCATGGCAACACCTACCAGGTCGACGCCGGCCTGGTCGGGCGGCGGGTCGAGCTGGTGTTCGACCCGTTCGACCTGACCAACATCGAAATCCGGTGCAACGGCAAGCCGATGGGCCTGGCCATTCCGCACCGCATCGGACGTCACGCCCACCCCAAGGCCAAGCCCGAGACCCCCGAGGCGCCACCACCGGCCTCCGGCATCGGCTACCTGAAACTCGTCGACGCCGCCCACCAGGCCGAACTGGCCGACCGGGTCAACTACACCGCCCTGTCAGGCCCCACCGATCCCACACTCTCCGAAAGGGACACCCGATGATCGACCGCCTGCAAGCACACTACGGGTTCACCCGCATGCCGTTCGGCCGCGACCTCGCACCGGGCATGCTGCACCGCCACGGCTCCCACGCCGAAGCCGTCGCCCGCATCAGCTGGTGCGTCGAACAACGCGTCCTCGGCGTGGTCACCGGCGAAGTCGGCGCCGGCAAGACCGTCGCCGTCCGCGCCGCCCTCGCCGCACTCGACCAGGTCCGGCACACCATCATCTACCTCGGCAACCCCACCATCGGCGCCCGCGGCATCCACCACGCCATCGTCACCACCCTCGGCGGGGTCCCCCACCCACACATGGCCATCCTCGTCCCCCAAGCCGCCGAAGCCCTGGCCGGCGAACACGCCGAACGCGGCCGCACCCCCGTCCTCGTCATCGACGAAGCGCACCTGCTCACCCACGACCAACTCGAAGGCATCCGCATGCTCACCAACCACGACCTCGACCGCTGGTCACCCTTCGCCTGCCTACTCGTCGGCCAACCCACCCTCCGCAGGCGGATCAAACTCGGCGTCCTGGCCGCCCTCGACCAACGCATCGGCCTGCGCTACACGATGCCCGGCATGACCGGCGCCGAAACCGCCGCCTACCTGCGCCACCACCTACGCCTCGCCGGCCGCGACGACCCCCTGTTCTCCGACGACGCCGCAGCCGCGATCCACCAATCCAGCCGCGGCTACCCCCGCGCCGTCAACAACCTCGCCGTCCAAGCCCTCATCGCAGCCTTCGCCGACGGCAAAGCCATCGTCGACGAGTCCTCCACCCGCGCCGCGATCAGCGAGGTCACCGCCGAATAGACACACCACAATGAGGACCACGACGTCAGCGTGACGACCAGCACGTCACCACGACGACAACGCCCCGCCCGGCAACCCGCCGGCGGGGCATCTTCATGCCCCTACATCCGCACCACCGATGACGGCTACATCCTCACCAAGAACGCCAGGCAACA
>NZ_JBEYTI010000108.1:0-3273 GCF_040642975.1 Micromonospora sp. NPDC047548 | reverse complement strand
CCGTCAACTCATCCGCCGTGCCCGCACGCTCTACCGCTGGGACACCCGACCCACCACCCGCAGGCTCAAGTAACACCTATTGCCGGTCGCTCTAAATTGGCTGTTCGTAAGCCGCTGCGCCCGGTCCTAGGACCGGGCGAGGGTGGCAACATCAAGCGGTCGCCGGGCCGGCGGCCGCCCGCGTCGGCCGGTGAGGATCGTGAGGTCGGGAATGGACCGGCGCGAGGTGCGCAACGCACTGCTGACGTCGGGGCTGTCGCCGGACGCCTTCGAGCTGGAGGGCGTGCACGAGCACGTACCGGTCCCGCCCGACTTCTGGTTCCTCCGCACACAGAGGGATCTGCAGCGGAAGCTCCGCAACCGCTTCTAGCCGATGAGCGGACGTCTCGGGGATAGTGCTTGCGTTGGTCGGGTTGTCCGGCACCGGCCGCAACCGGTCGGCGCCGGACGTTGCGGTTCAGCCGCCGATCATTGCTGGTCGGGTGCATAGACGTTCATGACAACATCGTTTGGGAAGGGTTGTGAGCGGAGCAGCCGCAGGCTGGTCGGCTGGGGTTCCCATGCGCGACCTCTCCGTGGCCGGCGAGTACGCCGACCGGCTGGTGCTGCTCGCCGACGGCCGGGTGGTCGCCACCGGCACTCCCCGCGAGGTGCTCACCGAGCAGCTGCTCGCCACCCACTACCGGGCCAGCGTCGTCGACGGCGAGCACGGGCCGCTGGTGGTGCCGGTGCGGCCGGATCCCCGTACGGTCAGGGCGGAGTAGTCCCGAGGATCGAGAAGAACGCCCCCTGTGGATCGGTGAGCACCGCGAACCGGCCCCGCGTCAGGTCCGTCGGCTGGACGGCGAGCGTCGCGCCCATCCGTAGCGCCTCGGCGACGACCCTGTCGGTGTCGGTGACCGCGAAGTAGACCATCCAGTGGGACGGGAGGTCACCCCAGTCTTCGCCGATCATGGGCATCATCCCGGCGACGGGACGACCCTCCAGCTGCCAGGTGGTGTAGGTGATCGGGCCCATCGGTTGGTCGTCCGCCGTCCAGCCGAACACCGACCCGTAGAACTCCTTAGCCCGGTCCGACTCCCGCGTGGTCAGCTCGGGCCAGGTCAGCGAGCCGGGTACGTCGAACACCTCGGCCCCCGGCATGCCGAGCGACTGCCACACCCCGAACGGCGCCCCGGCCGGGTCGGCGAAGAGCGCCGTCCGCCGGGAGCCGGGGACGTCGGAGGGCTCGGTCAGGATCCGGCCGCCGGCGGCGGTCACCCGTTGGCAAGCCCCCTCGGCGTCGTCGGTCGCCAGGTAGGGCATCCAGGCAGGCGGCCGTTGCGGGCCGGCCCCCAGCCCGGCACCGGCCACCGGTTTGCCCTGTTGGTGGAAGACGAGGTGACCGTCAGCCGCGGGTTGCCGGTCCGCCTCGGCGACGGCCCAGCCGAACAAGGGCGCGTAGAAGCGCGCCGCGCCGGGGAGGTCGGTGGTGACCAGGTCGACCCAGGCGGGTGCCCCGGGTGGAATATCTGTCATGGCTTCGGCTTCGCTTCCTCTGCTCGGGCAATTCTCGGCGGGATGGCGGCGGGCGGGCCCGACAGCCGACGGCCGTCAGCCGGCACCGGTGCAGGCGAGGGCGATGACGTTGAAGTGGGCGCCCTGCGGGTCGCGGAGGCCGGCGTAGCGGCCGGCCGGGATGTCCCGAGGCGGGACCAGGATGGTGCCACCCAGCTCGCCGGCGCGGGCGGCCGCCGCGTCCGCCGGCCACCAGGTCGGCGTCGTCGGTCGCGACGTACATCGACCTGATCGGCACCTGGTCCGGGATGGCCGGCGGGCCGGCCCCGGCCACCGCCCTGCCCTCGAGGAGGAAGACGCCTCGGGCTCCGGCGTGATCCGCCCGGTCCAGCCGAACAGCTCCGGGTAGAAGCGCCGCGCGTCGGCGAGATCCGGGGTGGCCAGGTCGGCCCAGCAGGGTGTGCCCGTCGGGACGGTGCTCATGTCGACCCCTCTCGACTGGGGGCGGCCACCGCCGGTACGCCCTGCCGGCATCGTGGCACCGTTCGCGCGTCGTACGGGGCGGATCGGGCGAATCGTCAGCTGAACCGCCGTCCGGATCTAGCCGCGAAGTGCTCGTCACGCAAGGTGACCAGCTCACGAGTGCATGCATCCGGACGTGCCGACGAGCGGATGCTTCGGATTCATCCGGACCATCGAGTACGAGACCACCGGGCGATGCCTGGCAGTCACAGCGGGGCTATCGATCACTTGGGATCTTGTCGTACTAGTCTTCGCCGCATGGCCTTGCGACCGGACGAGTTCTATGACCACGCAGTCGCTGTCGCGGACGGCGAGCGCCGACTCCCGTTGGCACGCATGACGGGATGGGAGATAAGCCCGTTCGAGCCGGACGGACTGCGCGTAGCGCCGTTGCGCCCGCCGGTGCTCCCAGAGCCCGCGCGGCACGGCGAGGATCCGTCGGACTGCAACGCCTGCCGCGACCGGGACGAAGGGATCTGGTTCAACGATCAATGGCGGCTGGTCCGGATTCCGGGAGTGGGCGTCCCGCTGGTGCTCATGCTGTATCCGCGCGATCACTACGACATGGCGGATCTACCTGACGAACTGGCCGCCGAACTGGGGCTATTGAGCACTCGCATCGTTCGCCACATGCAGGCACTGCCGCACATCTCGCGGGCCCACGTCTACCGCATCGGAGATGGTGGCGCCCACCTGCACGTCTGGTTCTTCGCTCGGCCCGAGGGGCAGGCCCAATTGTACGGGTCGTGGCTGGTCGTCTGGGACGACCTGCTACCGGAGTACCCAGCGGACGTCGCAGAAGCTGACGCTGAAATCGTGGCAGACGCGTTGGTCGCGTGCCACGGAGGCCGCCGGTCGCCCACCAGCAAACCGGCCGCCTGACCGGCCTGATCCACGATCCGGATGTCACCGTCACGGCTGTTGCCACCGCCGCCGTGCGGATTTGCCAAGGTCACGTATCCGGATCTGCCGCGGTCCGCCCGTCACGCCGTGTAACGGATGGATCGCGGCGCTCACGCACGGATCTGCCGATGAGCGGACGCCAAGACGATGCCGGAACCTAGCCAGGGGCGGGCCCGTGGAGGCGACGAAAGACCCTGCCTCTATGGTGGGCCGATGGCGTCGGTCAAGCAGATCCAAGTCACCTTCGACTGCGCAGAACCTGAGCGCGTCGCTCGTTTCTGGTGCGAGGTGTTGGGGTACGT
The DNA here is from genome assembly GCF_040642975.1 of Micromonospora sp. NPDC047548. NCBI lineage: Bacteria > Bacillati > Actinomycetota > Actinomycetes > Micromonosporales > Micromonosporaceae > Micromonospora > Micromonospora sp. NPDC047548. Next base: position 49 of record NZ_JBEYTI010000108.1, on the reverse strand, counting down.
CGTACCGCCGCCACCGGAGGGGTTTGCTACTTGGGACGATTTCGATCGC
>NZ_JBEYTI010000107.1:0-4215 GCF_040642975.1 Micromonospora sp. NPDC047548 | reverse complement strand
CGATGGGTACGACACTCCCGTAACCCCACGCCCGAACAACACCAGAACACGCCTTCGACGCCTAAAGAACACTCCCTTGACAGCAGTTGACACCCTGATCCCCGACGCGACGGCCACGACGGTGCTGCTCCTCAGCAGCGACATCGCTGTCGCCACGGTGCCCGCGTCGGTCGTCGTCCCGGCCGGGCAAGCCACCGTCACGTTCACCATCGCCACCAATGCCGCCGCCCCACCCGCAATCGTCCAGATCACCGCCGCCGTCCAGAACATCCCGCGCACGGCAAACCTCTCGGTAAACGCGGCGACCCCGCCGGGCCCGTCCCTCTCGTCGGTGTCCGTGAACCCGTCCGATTTCACCGGCGGCAGCCCTGCAACCGGGACGGTCACCTTCACAGGCGCCACGGACGGGGCCGTCGTCCAACTGTCCAGCAGCAACCCGGCCGTCGTTCAGATCCCGTCGGAGACGGTCGTGAGCGGCGGATCGTCGACAGGCGCGTTCGCCGTGACCACGACCGCAGTCACCAGCACCACGACGGCGACGATCACCGCCTCCTGGTTCGCAGTCACGCGAACCGCGACGATCACCCTCAACCCGGGCGCGCCCGCGCCCTCGGACCGGGTGACGATCACGAAGGCCCGATGGAAGTCGCGGCTGTTGACGATCGAGGCGACGAGCACCGACCCGAACGCGATCCTGTCCGTCTACGGGCAATCGGGCGAGTTCATGTTCACCTTGACCAACCGGGGCGGTGGACGCTACTCCGACCAGCGCGGCTGGCTCGACAACCCGCAGGTGATCACGGTACGCAGCAACCTCGGCGGATCGGCAACCGCGACGGTGACCAGCTAACAGGGCCGACTCTCAGGTCGGGTAGCCGAACGGGTGAACCATCCCGGCTATCCGGCCTGAGAAGGCAACGGTGACCCACCCTCACCCGACGGAAAGCAGGGTTTCCGGGCCGCCGCGCCGCGGACTACATCTGTTCGGCGTAATCCCGCTGCGCTAGCTCGATGGTCTTCACGGATTCTGGGCTGATCTGCTGTCGACCACCACGCGGGGCCTGCTCAGCCTTCTGAGCGCCCGACCCGGGCAGCTGCCAACGGCCCGTCCCTGCGCTGTCCCCGTAGGGTAATCGCTGGCGCAGGCTCGGTGACGGTGTCAAGGCCGCTTCGTCGTGAGGCCGGTGCACCTCTTTGCCGTGGCGATCTTGTCCTCGATCCGCTCGCGGGCCGCGCCGGACACGAGGTCGGGCTGCCCGGTGCCCGACACCGTCGCTGGCAGGAACTCGGTGCGTATCACCGTCCGCCCATGCACGGTCAGCCGCAGGACGCCGGAGTCGGTGCTGTGCGAGTTGCTGTACCAGAGGAAGTTGCCGAGGCCGTAGTGCACGTAGGTCTTACCCAGCCAACCGTCGGCGAGCAGGGTGTGCGCGTGGGTTCCGATCACGATGTCCGCGCCGGCGGCGGCCATCTGACGGGCGAACGTCTTCATCTCCCCCGTCGGGCAGGGGTTGCCCTCGACGCCCCAGTGCATGAAGACGATCACCAGGTCGGCCTGGTCGCGGGCTGCCCGCACGGCGGCGATGGCCCGGGCCCCGTCGAACGCCATCGCGATTCCCGGCCGGGTCTCCGTCGCTTTCCACTGCGTCGCCAGGTCGTGCACCTGCGACATACCCAGCACCGCGATCCGCACCCCCTGCACGGTGCTCACCCATGGTGCGTACGCCGCGTCGGCGTTGCGCCCCGCGCCGAACACCGGGAAGTTCGCGTCCGCCGCCGCGTCGAGGGTGTCCAGCAGCCCCACCTGGCCGTAGTCGAGGGTGTGGTTGTTGGCGATCGACACCGCGTCGATCCCCGCCGCGCGGAGCGCCGAGTATGCGGTTTCCGGCGATCGGAATTGATAGCGTTTTGGCTGCGGGGTGCCGCGGTTCGTCACCGCCGTCTCGAGGTTGACCAAGGTGAGGTCGGCGTCGCGTAGCACCGGCGCGATCCGGCCGAATGCCGTCTGCGGGTCGTCGAGCAGACGCAGCGTGCGGCCCGTGAAGTGCACGTCGCCCGCGAAAGCCAGCCGCAGCTCGACCGGCGGGGCCACGGCCGGTTCGGTGGCGCTCGGCGATGCCGTGGCGTTCGACGTCGTCGCGGCCGGGGGCTTCCATTCGGCCGCCGGGCGGTCCAACCCTTCGGTGGCACACCCGGCCAATGCTGTCCCGACCGCGAAGGCCGCCACCGCCACACGCACCTTGGCGCTGATCACCCGCACAGGATAGGGCCGAGGAAGGACATCGGGGAACAGCTCATGGGGATACCGGCGCATCCACGGTGAACTGCTCGTACTCGTCAAGGTCGCCGCAGCCACGATCCGGGAGATCCTAGACGACGCCGGCATCGACCCGACGCTCGGCAGCTCTCGACGCCGGAGCGGATCCAGCTGTGGTAGCCGCCTGGATCGCCCAAACCCAGGCCGAACGTGCACAGGCTGGAGCCGATCTTCACGCCGGGCGGCCCTTGCCGTAGAAGGGGAGACAGCCCCGGCGAGGACATGATGATCGGCTACACCGTGCCGGAAATCCGCTGACTCATGGTGAGGTTCCCCTGGTAGCTCGGAAACCCTCCGCGTTGTCCGGGAGACCTCAGCGTGATGGTCGTCCGGAAGGAGTTGCAACTGGCGTAATCGCCCGTGCCCGGCGATTTCCGGCCCGCTGGATCAGGGACGACGGGTTCTACGGTGCCGACCCGGCAGGTGCCTCACATGCTTCTCGTCGCCAACCCCGCAGTCGCGACCGACCAACTGGCCGTCAGCGGCTGGCGGTCGGACCCGTCTCGCCAGTCGTGAGAGGACGTCGTTGAGAGTTCGCACAATTCGTCCAGGACAATCTGGGTCGCTGCGGTGAGAGTTGATCGGCTGCGAACGGCCGCATAGACGTGGCGGGTCAACGGTCGGCGCAGCGACCGGGTGGCGACGTGGTAGCGACGGTCCACGGCAAGCTCGGGCAGGAGCGACACGGACAGGCCGGCCTCGACATGCGCCAGAAGCAGCTCGTAGCTGGCGAAGCGGCCAGCCACGACTGGCTCGAAGCCGGCCTGCCGGCAGGTGCTCGTCACCAGGTTGGACAGGTACGTGCCGGGCATATCGATGGACCAGGCCGCCTCGGCGAAGTCGGCCAGGTCCGCCGGTGCGTCCGACGCAACCTGTGACCGCGGCAGCACGAGCACGATGGCATCGGTAAGCAGGGGGATGGTGTGCACGTCAGGATGCAGCGGCATGGACCCGTCGATGAAGTCCGCGGTCACGATGATGTCGTAGTCGCCGCGGCGCAGGGCCGGATGGCTGGCCTGCGGGTCGAGTTCGGCGACCTCGAGTTCGATCCTTGGATGCGCCTTCCGGAGCCGCGCGGCGAGCGGAATGACGACCGCCCGTACGGCGCTGGAGAAAGCCGCGAGGCGTACCGGCCCCGTTGGTTGGCCGGAGAGGCCCTGTAAGTCCACCTCAGCGGCCTTGACCTGGTCGAGGATGATGCGGGCGTGGCGGGCGAGCGTGCGCCCAGCAGGCGTGAGCTGCACGCGGCGGCCGGTGCGCCGCAGGAGTTCGGTGTGAGCCTCCGCCTCCAGGACCGCCAGCTGCGCTGACACCGCCGACGGACTCATGTGCAGGGCTGCGGCGACGGCCCGCATGGTGCCGAGGCCGTCCAGCAGGCTGAGCATCTCCAGGCGTGCTGTGTTTAGCCGCATCGGAAACTCCTTGTGCGCGGATTCCGCACAGCATAGCCAGAAACCTCAGCTTTTCGTGCATAGCGAACGCTCCTATCGTGAGGCGTATGACGCTGACTACCGAGCAGAGTGCCGCCGAACAGTTCTGGTCTGACGCCGACCGCCATCTGGTGCGCTACGGCGCTCCGTTCACGCCCGAGATCATCGAGCGCGCGGCCGGTAGCTTCGTGTACACCGCCGACGGCCGGCAGATCCTGGACTTCACCTCAGGCCAGATGAGCGCGATTCTCGGACACAGTCATCCCGCGATCGTCCAAACGGTGCAGCGAGAAATCGCGACCCTGGACCACCTGTTCAGCGGCATGCTGTCGCGCTCGGTCATCGACCTCGCGCGCCGGCTCGCCGAGTCCCTCGTTACCTTTTTCGTAGCCCCAACCGGGGTTGCAGGCCACCGGCCGCGGCATGACTCAGTCCCCCTGTTGACCATGATCTGGGGGGTGTTGTCAC
>NZ_JBEYTI010000106.1:0-4363 GCF_040642975.1 Micromonospora sp. NPDC047548 | reverse complement strand
GACTGACCTTTCCGGCTACACGCAGAAGCAATTAGATGAGATTGCTGATATGCTCAACGGGCGGCCGAGACAAACGCTTGGATGGGAAACCCCGGCGGAACGTCTGAATTCATTCCTGATAGCCGCGGGTGATGCACTCACCGCTTGAAATCGCCCCTGCCTGCTGCTGCGGTTCATGTCTGCAGTGAGGCTGGTAAGTAGGTCGTCCTCCCGTAGATAGAGGTTCTTCAGGCCTCGTGGGAGCTTCGCGCTGGTGTGCCCGTGCCGACAGCGGTAGCCGGCTCGGCCGTGCACCCAGTGCGATTCCATCCGCCGTCCGCAGTGACCGCAGCGCAGTAGACCGGACAGCAGGAAGGTGCGCGCGTGGCCGTCCTCGGGGGTCGGGTTACATCGGATGGCCTGGGCGGTGACGAAGTCCTCCTCGCTGACCAGCGCGGGGTGCGCCATCTCCTTGGAGACCACCCACTGTTCGGCCGGGTTCCACCGGTGTACCTCGCTGCGCTGGTGGTCGACGGGGTTGTGGTCGGTGCGTTGCCGGTTCCACACCTGTCGGCCGGTGTAGCGGGGGTTGCTCAAGATCGCGGCGACCGTGCGCAGGGTCCATCCGTCTCCGCTGCGGTGCGGGTTGCGGTCCGGGTCGACGCCGGACGGGCAGGGAATCCCCATCTCGTTCAGTGCTCGGGCGATGCTGGCGACGCTGCGGCCGGCAAGGCGTTGGGCGAACATCCACCGTACGTGTGGGGCGGTGGCCGGATCGGGTTCGAGCCGGTTTAGCCGGCGTCCCCAACGGGCGTGGGCGGCGTTCGGGTGAGGCCCGGCGTCGGCGAGCCGGTAGCCGTAGGGTGGCCGGCCGCCGAGGTAGCGTCCCTGTTCGCGGGCTTGGGCCTGCATCGCGGCTATGACCCGGAACCGGGCGCGCTGGACCTCGCGTTTGGACTGGGCCCCCAACATCATGATCAACGCCCGGTGAGTGGGGTTGTGGTAATCGAGTGGGCCGTCGGTCTCGGGTAGCCACAGCTGTACGCCGTGGCGCTCAAGAGTCGGGGCGAGGTGTAGCAGTTGGTTGCCATGGAACGCGCGCTCGTACTCACCGACCACGATCGCGTCGAACGCACGGTCGGGATCAGCGAGCGCATCCAGTAGCGCTGCGGCTTGCGGGCGCTGATCCCACGCCCTGCGGCGGGTGTATCCGATATCGAAGAATTCGGCGACGATCGTGCCTCGCCCTGCGGTCAGGTCGAGGGCCACCTCAACTTGCCAGTGGTACGACGATGCCGGGTCCTGGAAGTCCTTCGTTGACATTCGTCCGTAGAACGCGAACCTCAGCCCGCGGCCGGAGGGAGTCGCGTCGAGGCGACTCGTTGTCGCACGCTTCTGTTCGCGATTGATCCACCCGGTCAGCAGGTCCGGATTACTCCTATTTGTGGCAGTTGTCGTCACGTCTCGCTCCGTCGATAGGCAGTTGCTTGCGGAGCCGAGACTGCTCACTCACGACCACGCTTGGCCAGAGAGGGCGCCCAGAAGCGTTCTCTCTCAGCGCTTCAACCGGCGGGGCCCGGGTTGTTGCGTGGTTGCGTTCAGGGGACGGTCACGGCCGCCGCTCCTGGCCGTGCTGGCGCAGTATCGCGCGCGAACTCGTCGGCGCTGCGCCGCCACGGCACACCCATGCCCGTCATCAGGTCCTCGGCCGCTTCGGACGCAGGTACGCAGCGATAACGGCGTGCCGCCGGACGTTGCACCAGCTGCCCGCTACGCCGTCAGGACTCTGCGCAGGCTGCGGACGGTGTCGAAGGCCGGGTTGACGTCTCCGGCGTCGGCGTCCTGCCACAGGTCGCGCCATTCGGAGTCCGCGGCCATGATCCGGTCGAGGGCTCTCACCGCGAGTGCCGCCAGGTCGTCGGGCAGATCGAGCCGGCCGCCGTTCAGCAGGAAGTCCGGCGCGTACGGGGAGGTGATCGGCTGCCCGCCGGGCTGCTGCGCGGCCATGATCGCGGTTGCGGCGATCGCCTCGCAGGTGATGTCGGCGTCGAGGTAGCCGTCCTCGCTGGCGGCTCGGTTCAGCGCCTCGCGGACCAGCACCGGGCGCTTGGCCACGTCGGCGTCGTCGAGGTCGCCGCACCAGTCAGCGGCGGTGTCGTTGTCGAACGGTCCGCTGTCCCAGGTCCCCACGAAGCCTCCAAGATCGGTTGCGGGGCATTCTCGCACCGGCCACCGACAGGTTGGGCAGGAAGGCGGCTATGGTGCCCGGATGGCGATCGGAAGGTCGGGGCAGCGGCGGCCAAAGACGGCAGCGGCCGAGCTCGACGCGTACCTGCGCGAGTTTCGAGCGGGCGGCTATCCGGTGGCTCGGGTCGTTCACGTGGCGTGTGCGCGGTGCGGCGGGTCGGAGTTCGGGGTGCGGGTCGACGACGAAGCCGGCTACGCCGACCGTACCTGCCACTTGTGCGGTGACCGGTTCGTCATGCTCGATGCCCTCGACGTCGCCGAGGACGCCGATCCCGGTGACGCCGCCTGCCTGTGCGGCGGTGAGCGGTTCGACGTTGCGGTGGGGTTCGCGCTGCGCGAGGACAGTGAGGTGCGGTGGGTGTCGGTGGCGTTGCGCTGCACCGCGGACGGCGTGCTCGGGGTCTACGCCGATTGGAAAATCGACTACTCGCCCAGCGGTCACCTCATGGCCCGGGTCTGACAGGAGTGGTCGAGTGACACAGTCGCGGTTCCGTTACCACCCCGACCCGGTCGCGACCGGGTCCGCCGTTCCCACAGTTGAGGCATGCGTGCTGTGCGGGGTTGAGCGCGGCTGGCGGTACGCCGGGCTGATCTACGGCCGGCAGGCCGACGTTCTGTGCCTGCACTGCATCGCCTCGGGTGAGGCGGCGCGGGCGTTGACGGGCGCCGGCGACTTCCCGTGCATGTTCACCGACGCGACCGACGTGCCACCAGGCGTTCCGTTCGCCGTCGTCGAAGAGGTCACGCAACGCACGCCGGGGTTCGACTCCTGGCAGCAGCCGAGCTGGCTGTATCACTGCGAAGACGGCGCCGCGTTTCTCGGCCCGGCCGGATACGAGGAGCTACGCGCCCACCCTGACGCGTTCGAGATGATCCGGGACGATCTGCACCAGCTCGGGTGGCCGGCAGATCAGACCGGCGCGATGCTGCGGCGGATGGATGCCAGCGGTGAGCCGTCGGCGTACCTGTTCCGGTGCCTGCACTGCGGCGTGCACCTGGCCTCCTGGGACATCGGATGACCGGCGCCGGCAGGGACAGGTCAGCAAGATGTCGGCGCGTCGGCCGGTGATGGGCGGATCCGGTTGCCGATGGACGGGGCGTACATCCGGCGCTGGCGCGAGGACGTTACCGCGTGTCTGGACCGGCTGCTGCCCGGATTCGAAGTCCGGTTTGGTTACCCGCCCGGCCGGCACACGATCGGCGGCCCGGCGGGGGAGGAGGAACTCGCATCGCTCGCGGGCACGCGGCTGTCCGGTGATCTGCTCGAGTGGTATGGGCAGGTGCGCGAGGTGAGCCTGCCGGACATCGGCAACGGCTACTTCATTCACGACCCCGGCCTGGTCGCGCGCCGGGAGGTGACGTCTATCCGGGGCCGATTCGCCGCTGAGGTGATCGTGTTCGCCAGTGATGGCGGGCGGCACCCTGTTCGCGGTGGGCGCGGTGACCGGCTCGCCGGTGTACCGGCTTCCTGCCGGCGAGATCGTCGCCGGTTTCTACCGCAGCGATGATCCACGATTCGACGTGGTGGCAGAGAATCTGACCGGCTTTCTCGACGGGCTACGCGACACGGTCGAGGTGTTCGCCGCCACGGGCGCAGCCGGCGACCTGTGAAGCAGCTGGCCCGTCGCGGGCCATGGTGAGATGTCGGTGGTGTGGCAATGCGAGACTCGTGACGGCGATGGCATTCCGGGGGAGAGGCTTGCGGCTATGTCTGACACTGCCCCGGTGCCGGTTCACCTCGCCGCGGTCCTGGATGGGCTTGCTGAGAATCGGGCGTTGCCGCTGGAGCTGATCCGTCGGCTGTTGGCCAATCGTCGAGGGTTCGGCCATGTAGCCAAGCGGGCGGATTTGACCACCGATTTGATCTGCGGGTGCCGATAACCCCGTCCGTGCAGCTCAGGCGGCATGTTCGTACTCGTGGAGCACTCCGCCGAGTCGATCACGGCGGTGGATGCGCAGGTGTGTGATCTTCTTTGGATCTGTGATTGGTTCGGGCAGTGGGTGCAGTGGTCTGGCGTTCGATAGTCCGCGGTGGGGTCGATGCACGGCCCCGGCGTTGTTCGGGAGTGTCCGGTTTGATCATGGTTTGTTAGATGCCGTAGACGGCGAAGACGTCGCTGCGGTCGTGTAGGTCGCG
>NZ_JBEYTI010000105.1:0-4592 GCF_040642975.1 Micromonospora sp. NPDC047548 | reverse complement strand
GCCAGGTTGCACGTCACCGGCACCACCGTCGACTGGACGACACTGCTCCCACAGACCACCCGCACCATCGACCTGCCCACCTACCCCTTCCAGCGGCAGCGCTACTGGCAGCGGGCCATCACCCCGAGCGGGGACCTCGGCGCCGTCGGGGTCGACGCCGCACGCCACCCGCTGCTCGGGGCCGCCGTCACCCTCGCCGGCTCCGACAGCACCGTCCTCACCGGACGGCTCTCCGTGCACACCCAGCCCTGGCTCGCCGACCACGTGGTCGGCGGCGCGATCCTGCTGCCGGGCACCGGCTTCGTGGAGCTGGCGTTGAGCGCGGGCGCGCAGGTCGGCTGCGACACGCTCACCGAACTGGTCCTCGAAGCACCGCTGGTCGTACCGGACTGCGGCGGGGTCACCGTCCAGGTGCTGATCGGCGTGGCCGACGAGACGGGCAGCCGACCGGTCACCGTCCACTCGCGCGACGGCGGACCGGACCAGCCGTGGACCCGGCACGCCACCGGCGCCGTCGCCCCGGCCACCCGGCCGCCGTCGTTCGACCTGGCCGCCTGGCCGCCGCTAGGTGCCCTCCCGGTCGACCTCGCCGGGCGGTACGACGCCCAGGCCGCCGCCGGGCTGGCGTACGGGCCGGCGTTCCAGGGGCTGCGCGCCGCGTGGACCGCCGGGAACCAGGTGTACGCCGAGGTCGCCCTGCCTGCCGGGGACGGCGCCGACGGCGGGTACCGGATGCACCCGGCCCTGCTCGACGCCTGCCTTCAGGCGGTCGGCCTCGACGCCGGCCAGGTCGGGCCGGTCCGGCTGCCGTTCGCCTTCTCCGGCGTCACCGTCGCCGTCCCCGACGCCGCCACCGTACGGGTCCGGGTCACCCCGGCCGGCGACGGGGTGCGCCTCGACATCGCCGACGCCGCCGGCCTGCCGGTCGCCTCGGTGGAGTCGCTCACCCTGCGGGAACTCTCCGCCGCCCAGCTCGCCGCCGGCCGGCCGGACCCGCTGTACCGGCTGGCCTGGCAGCCCGCCGGGCCGGTCGGCGCGCCCCCGGTGCGCTGGGCGGGGTGGGACGACGTCCGAGACGACGTACCCGAGGTGGTGGTGCTGCGGTCGGAGCCCGGCCGGGACGCCACTGCCGTGCACCGCGCCACCCACCGGGCCCTGGAGCGCGTCCAGACCTGGCTCGCCGACGACCGGTACGCCCGGTCCACCCTGCTGGTGGTCACCCGGGGCGCGGTCGCGGTGGCCGGAGAGGAGGCCGCCGACTTGGCCGGCGCGGCCGTCTGGGGTCTGGTCCGCTCCGCGCAGTCGGAGCAGCCCGACCGGATCGTCCTGGCCGACCTCGACGACCCGGACGACCCCGCCGCGCTCGCCCTGGCCGTCGCGACCGGAGAACCGCAGGTGGCCGTCCGCGCCGGCGCCGCCCACGTCGCCCGGCTCACCCGGCTCGCCGCCACCCCCGACGCGCCGCCGGCCAGCAGGTTCGGTGCGGAGGGGACGGTGCTGGTCACCGGCGCGACCGGCCTGCTCGGCCGGCTCGTCGCCCGGCACCTGGTCACCACGCACGGGGTACGCCGGCTGCTGCTGACCAGCAGGCGGGGCGCGGCGGCCGCCGGCGCGGACGGCCTCGTCGCCGAGCTGACCGCCCTCGGCGCGGACGTCCGGCTCGTCGCCTGCGACATGGGCGACCGGGATGCCGTGGCGGCCCTGCTGGCCGGCCTCGACCCGGCGCACCCGCTCACCGGGGTCCTGCACTCCGCCGGTGTGCTCGACGACGGCGTGATCGGCTCGCTCACCCCGGACCGCGTCGACGTCGTGTTCCGCCCCAAGGTGGACGCCGCGCTGTACCTGCACGAGCTGACCGCCGGCCTGCCGCTCACCGCGTTCGTGCTCTTCTCCTCCGCCGCCGGTGTGGTCGGCAACCCCGGCCAGGGCAGCTACGCCGCCGCCAACGCGTGCCTCGACGCGCTCGCCGCGCATCGCCGGGCCACCGGCCTGCCCGCCCAGTCGCTCGCCTGGGGGGCCTGGGCCGGCGACGCCGGGATGGCCGCCGACCTCACCGCCGGTGACCGGGCCCGCGTCGAGCGGACCGGCGTCCGCCCGCTGGCGCCCGCCGAGGGGCTCGCGCTGCTGGACGCGGCCGCCGCCACCGACACGGCGATGGTCGTACCGGTGGGGCTGGACCTGGCCGCGCTGGCCGCCGTACCCGATCTGCCGGCGCTCTTCCGCGGCCTGGTCCGGCGGCCGGTGCGCCCGACCGGCGGGGCCGGACCGGACGCCGCCGTGGCCCTGACCCGACGGCTCGCCGCGCTGCCGGCCGACGAACGCGATGCCGCGCTGCTCGACGTGGTGCTCACCCAGGCGGCGGCAATCCTCGGGCACGCCGGTCCGCAGGACGTTGACCCCGACCGGGCGTTTCAGGAGCTGGGCTTCGACTCGCTGAGCGCGGTGGAGTTCCGCAACCAGCTCAACACCGCGACCGGCCTGCGCCTGCCCGCGACGCTCGTCTTCGACCACCCCAACGCCCGGATCCTCGCCGCCGAGCTGGCCACCGCGCTCGCCCCGACGCCAACCGAGGGGCTGGGCGAGGACCGGGTTCGCGAGGTCCTCCAGGGCATCCCGCTGAGCCGGCTGCGCGAGGCCGGGCTGCTGGACCGGCTGCTCGAACTCGGCGGGCTAGCCCCCACGCCGGCCACGACCGCAGTGGACGACGAGGCTGGCCGCTCGATCGACGAGATGGACGCCGACGACCTGATCAGCATGGCGCTGGGCGACCAGGACCTCGACGACCTCATGACGGGAGACCCTCGATGACCGACGACAAGCTCGTCGCGGCGCTGCGCAGCTCGCTCAAGGAGACCGAGCGGCTGCGCGCGCAGAACCGGCGGCTCACCGCGGCCGCCCACGAGCCGGTCGCGATCGTCGGGATGAGCTGCCGCTTCCCCGGCGGGGTGAGCACCCCGGAGCAGCTGTGGCGGCTGGTCGCCGACGGGGTCGACGCGATCGGCGACTTCCCCGCCGACCGGGGCTGGAACGTCGACGAGCTCTACGACCCGACCGGCGAGCGGCCGCACACCAGCTACGTCCGGCAGGGCGGGTTTCTCGCCGACGCCGACGCCTTCGACCCGACGTTCTTCGGGATCAGCCCCAACGAGGCGACGATCATGGACCCGCAGCAGCGGCTGCTGCTGGAGTGCGCCTGGGAGGCGTTCGAGCGGGCCGGCATCGACCCGGGCACGCTGCGCGGCAGTCGTACCGGGGTGTTCGCCGGCCTGATGTACCACGACTACGCCAGCAGCCACGCCACCGGCTCGGTCGCCTCCGGCCGGGTGGCGTACGCCCTCGGGCTGGAGGGCCCGGCGGTCACCGTCGACACCGCCTGCTCGTCGTCGCTGGTGGCGCTGCACCTGGCCGTGCAGGCGCTGCGATCGGGGGAGTGCACCCTGGCGCTCGCCGGCGGCGCGGCCGTCATGGCGACGCCGGAGGCGTTCGTCGAGTTCAGCCGGCAGCGGGGACTCGCCCCGGACGGCCGGTGCAAGTCGTTCGGCGCGGGGGCCGACGGCACCGGCTGGGGCGAGGGCGCGGGCTTCCTGCTGGTCGAACGGCTCTCGGACGCCCAGCGGCTCGGCCATCCGGTGCTCGCGGTGGTCCGCGGCACCGCCGTCAACCAGGACGGCGCTTCCAACGGGTTCTTCGCCCCGAACGGCCCCGCCCAGCAGCGGGTGATCCGGGCCGCCCTCGCCGCGGCGGGCGTACCGGCCGTCGAGGTGGACGTGGTGGAGGCGCATGGCACCGGCACCACCCTCGGCGACCCGATCGAGGCGCAGGCGCTACTGGCCACCTACGGCCAGCAGCGGCCCGCCGGCCGTCCGCTCCGGCTCGGGTCGATCAAGTCGAACCTCGGCCACACCCAGGCCGCCGCCGGCGTGGCCGCCGTGATCAAGATGGTGCAGGCGATGCGGCACGGAGTGCTGCCCCGGACCCTGCACGCCGAGGAGCGCTCCTCGCAGGTGGACTGGTCGTCCGGCGCGGTCGAGCTGCTGACCGAGGCGCGCGAGTGGCCCGCGCAGGGGCATCCGCGCCGGGCGGGCATCTCGTCGTTCGGCCTCTCCGGCACCAACGCCCACGTCATCCTCGAGCAGGCGCCGTCGTCCGACCCGGAGCCGGACGACGGGGATACGCCGTCGTCGCTGGTGCCCTGGGTGCTGTCGGCGAAATCCGACCCGGCGGTACGGGAACTGGCGAACCGCTTCGCCTCCGTCGCCGGGCACCTCGCGCCGGCGGACCTGCGCCCCGCGGCCCGGACCCTGGTCACCGGTCGGGCGGTCTTCGGCCACCGGGCGGTGGTGCTCGGCGCGGACCCGGCCGAGATGTCCGCCGGCCTGGCGGCGGTGGCGGCGGGGGAGTTGGCCCCGAACGCGGTCCTCGGGACGGCCCGTCCGGGCCGGCTGGCGGTGCTGTTCACCGGTCAGGGTGCGCAGCGGCTGGGTATGGGTCGTGAGCTGTACGGGGTGTTTCCGGTGTTCGCCGCTGCGTTTGACGCGGTGGTGGCGGAGTTGGATCAGTACCTGGATCGGCCGTTGTGTTCGGTGGTCTGG
>NZ_JBEYTI010000104.1:0-5003 GCF_040642975.1 Micromonospora sp. NPDC047548 | reverse complement strand
CGGAGAATAATTTCGACGTTTCTGGGGCACGGATTCCTCACCTTCTGGAAAAGGATCTTAGTAGATCCCCTGTCCGGAAAGCTCGTGGCAGCCCAACTCCCTTGGCAGCAGTTGACACCCCACCCGGAAGGCTGTCGAGGTACCAGTTCGCTGCGCGACAACCAGTCGAGGATCACGGGTGAGATCAAGCAGCGGGAACGCAGGGGAATCCTTCCTCCGTCGCCGGGAACGCAGGGTCGGCCAGTTCGAACACGTCTTGACGCTGCCGGGCGACGTCGACTCCAACAGCGTCGCCGCGAGTCCCTCCGGCGGGGTGTTGACCGTACGCGTGGGCAAGGCGAACCGAACCGAACCGCGGCGCATTGAGGTCAGGGGCTCGTAACTGGCGGTTCGAGGGCGATCCGGCCGGAGAGGAGAATCAGGTGGAATACCAGGATTTCATCAACGCAGTCGCCACGCGGGCAAAGGTGTCGACCGATCAGGCGGCGACACTCACCAGCGCGACGTTGGAGACATTGGCAGATCGAATCAGCGGCGGCCAGGCTGAGGACCTCGCCTATCAGCTTCCGGAAGGGCTCGACGATCACCTGCGCAGACCACTTGGGCGGGAACGGGCCGCGTCGTTCGGGCTCGAAGAGTTCGTGCGGCGGGTGGCGGACCGCCCGAACATCGACCGTTCGCTCGCCGGTGCCGGGGTCAGCGCGGTGCTCACCACGCTACGTGAGGCTGTTACCCGTGACGAGTTCGAGAACGCGGTGGCCCAGCTTCCGAAGGAGTTCAGGCAGGTGATCGAACCCGTGGGTGCCGGTGGCGGGCGACGCCCGGGCTCGTAGCACGCACAGTTGAGGCAGGAGCAGGTGTGCCCGCGTCGCACGCGGGTACGCCGCTGCCGACTGACCGGATCCTCGCCGAGATGGGTCGGACCCCGTCCGCCTGATGGGTCATCGGCGCACGAGACAGAACCCGACGCCGGTCGCGAACGCCGCCGGGTACCCGGAAGGAGAACCCGTGAACTACGCCGAGTTTCTCGAAGCGGTGGCGAAGCGGGCGGGAATGCCAGCGACGGAGGCGGCGAACGTCATCCGAGCCACGCTCACGACTTTGGCGGAGGGGATCAGTGGCGGCGAGGCCCACGACCTGGCCACACAGCTCCCGGAGGAGATCCGAGGGTACCTGCACAAGGAAGTGGACTTCGCCGAACGGCTCGATCTCGTGGAGTTCCGCAATGAGGTAGGGGCGCGTGCGGGAATGGATGACCAGCGGGCCGCTGAGGCCGCCCGCGCGGTGTTGACCACCCTCCGCGAGGCGCTGAGCGCCGAGGAACTCGGGGACCTGGAATCCGAGCTGCCAAAGGACATCCGGCAGCTCACGTATCCGGCGGGCCGCAGTGTCGGAGCGTGACCCCAGCCGTTCCCTGGCCCGGCGGCGGGTCGGCTGGATCGCCCACTGAAGTGATCTCAGCGACTCTGCGGTAGGCGTCGAGGCCTACCAGGTACGCCGCTACGACGCCTGGTACCGCCACATCACCCTGGCCATGTGGGCACACGCGTTCCTCGCCGTCACCGCCGCGGCCTCAAAAGGGGCAGCGACCCCGAAAGGGACAAGCTCATCCCCCTCGCCCTCGGCGAGGTCCGACGTCTCCTGGCGCATCTGATCACCACGATCCACCGCCAAGATCATATCTGGCAGTGGTGCCGGTGGCGGCGCCGGCATCAATACCGCGCCCGAACCAGCCACTACCAGCGCAGGCTCCGAACCTGAAAGTGCGGCTAGAGTACTAGGCTAGGGGACGTGGTCGTCTGACCATGTTTCTTGACTCAGGGTAGCCAACCGGCGGGCATCGCCTGTTGTCCATGGTTTCGTCCGGCGGATCGCGGTTGGCAGGGCGCCGAAATCGCCGCTACGGACCGCCATCCTGACGTTGTGTGGGAAAGGTCGACATGTCCGACAAGTCTCCCCAGAAGAGCAATATGAAGAAGCCAGCCATGACTTTGAAGGAAAAGCGGGCGGCGAAGAAGGCCAAGCAGACGGACAAATCTTCGGCGATCCCGCCAACTGGCCACTGAAAGAACGGTACGGCCGCCGCTCGCGCGAGCTGACGTTGACGTGGCGCGGACGCTGACCGCTTGTTGAGGAGGTGCCACCGGAGGAGGTGGCCAACGCGCTGACCTGGAGTCGATGCCAAGGGTGACCCCGAGTTTGCCGAGTGCACCGAAGAAGTCGGCGAGTGCCTGGGGCACCTCGGCCAGGTCATAGCGTCTGGTGATCGGTACGCGCAGTCGACCGGCTACGACGTCGCCGGCCAGGTCCACCACCGCGGGTACGCCGTCCGGTGCGACCGCCCGGACCTGGCCGCTGACGTCGCCGGGGTAGTCCACCGCCTCGGCAGCGCCCAGCTGTCGTACGAAGTCGGTGGCGGCACCGGGGCGAGCGGTGGCGATGACGCGGGCGCCGGCCGCCGCGGCGTACTGGATCGCGAGCGCTCCCACACCGTCGGTCGCGCCGGCGATCAGGACGTGCCCGGTGGCGAGATGCAGGGGCCGGGCGAGGACACGGCCGCCGAAAGTCCAAGGTCGCGGGTGACGACCCGGTGCAGGTGGGCCTCCGCCGCGCCTGGGAGTGGCTGAGTCGACCCCGCTGACCGTGGCGGGCAGTTCATGCCATGTGAGCGCATGATTGCCGCTGCTGTCACCGAGGCGGCGGGGCCCATGGCAGCCAGGCCTGGAGCCGGAACGTGTCGCGGTCGACGTCGTACTGGCTGGATAGGAGCGGACCTCACTGACGGGTGCGCACATGGGGCCCCGATGTACCAGGACACGGTCGGACAGTCGTATGTCGCCATCCTCTACCTGTACCTGCCGGCCACCCACCAGCCCGCACCAGATGCCGCCCTCGGTCTTCGCCCGGTGACCGCATGGGCAACGGTCATTTCGCCTACGCTAGGCCAGGTGGCGATCAGAACCGGCCGATTGCGGTTCGGCCCGCACAACGGGCGGATGCTGCTGCGCACGGGCCGCACGGGTGTCGGCTCGACCATCGGCCACGATTTGACCATTGAGGTGAACGACTGGTCAGTGCAGGTCAACGTTCCCGAGACCGGGCCGGCGGATGCCACCGCGACGGCTCACGTCGAGTTGGCGTCCTTGGCCGTGCGGGAGGGCACCGGCGGTGCGCGGCCGCTGACCGACAAGGACCGGGGCGAGATCGAGAACAACGCCCGGCGGACGCTGGACGTCGATCGCCACCCGACGGCCACCTTTGATTCCACCCGGGTCGGCACCGGCGACGATTCCGCCACCATCAGCGGAACTCTCACCCTGCACGGGGTCGCCGCCCCCATCGACGTGCAGGTGCGGGAAGTGACGCCCGATCGGTACCGCGCGACGACGGTGGTGACCCAGTCGGCATACGGCATCAAGCAGTACTCGGCCTTTCTCGGCGCGCTCAAGGTCCGTGACGACGTCGAGGTGGAGATCGAGGTCCGCCTCGGAGGTTGACCGGCCTCCGTGTCCGCCGATCTCCCCGGCGGTCCGTGCCCCAACACACCTCTTCGATGAACCTATCCACGCGATGAAGTCACGCGTAGGCGAGTGGGCGGTCAACGTCGGCCGGTAGCAGACCGCTGCAGCGCTCGAAGTGTCGGCGGACGGTTCGATCGCGCTTGGGGGAACGGGGCCGAAACTGGCCGTCATCAAGGGCATCCTGCGCCGCTGGCAGTCCGACCAGGCCCGCGCCCGCGACACCCGAGGACACGGCCGGGAGTTAGCGGTTCCAGTGCCCGACGGGGACAGACCTGGGTACCGTGCCGGGGGTGGAGGTTGGATTCGCCGCGCCCGTCTCCGGCTTGTGGGCCACCCCGGAGAACATGGTTCACGTCGCCCGCCGCGCCGAGCAGTTCGGATACCACTCGCTGTGGACGTTTCAGCGCCTGCTGGTGCCGGCCGACCTCGGCTGGAGCGAGACGTACCACAGCGTCCAGGACCCGCTGACCACCTTGGCGTTCCTGGCCGGCCACACCACGCGGATCCGGCTGGGTGTCGCGGTGCTCAACATGCCGTTCATCTCGCCGGTGGTGCTGGCCAAGCAGACCGCGACCCTCGACATCCTCGCCGGCGGACGGCTCGACGTCGGACTCGGCCTCGGCTGGGCGGACGAGGAGTACCAGGCGACGGGTGCGAGCAAGCATCGACAGGGCCATCGGGCCGAGGAGTTCCTCGCCGTTCTTCGCGCCCTCTGGCAGGACGACGTCGTCGAGCATCGCGGCGAGTTCTACCAGATCCCGCCGACCCGGATGGAGCCGAAGCCGGTGCAGCGGCCACACCCGCCGATCCTGCTCGGCGGCCATGCGCCAGCGGCGCTGCGCCGGGCGGGCCGGCTCGCCGACGGTTGGGTCAGTGGCAGCCAGGCCGACGTGACCGGCATCGGGGCGGCGGTCGCGACGGTCAAGGCCGCTGCGGCGGACGCCGGGCGCGATCCCCGCTCGTTGCGGTTCGTCTGCCGCGGCGCGGTCCGCGTACGCCCTGCGGGCCCGGCCGAGCGCGAGCCCCTCACCGGCACGCTCGAGCAGATCCGGTCGGATCTCGGCAGACTTACCGAAGCCGGCATCACCGAAGTGTTCGTCGACCTCAACTTCGATCCCGAAATCGGCTCACCCCGTGCGGACGCGCAGGCGTCGCTGCGGCGGGCCGACGAAGTGCTGGACGCCCTCGCCCCGACCCGCTGACACCCGACGACGGGCTCTCAGCCAGCCGGGTCCGTCGCAGACCACGCCGACCAGCCGGTCACCCGCAGCGCGAGCACCGGCCCGGCTGGTGGCCGCTGCACGCCGGGAAGGCATCGACGAGAGCAATTGTCAAGAGTTGTGGATGAACTCGACTTTCGCAGTTTTGGGTGGCGGGTCGGCGGTGTGTGTGACACGCCGGGTGGCCTGGGAGTGCGTGATCTTGGGGTGAGATGACGGAAGCATCGACGGTGCTTGCACCACTGTCGTTGCCGAAAGTGAT
>NZ_JBEYTI010000103.1:0-5018 GCF_040642975.1 Micromonospora sp. NPDC047548 | reverse complement strand
TTGTCCGGCGGTGTCCTACTCTCCCACACCCTCCCGAGTGCAGTACCATCGGCGCTGGAGGGCTTAGCTTCCGGGTTCGGAATGTTACCGGGCGTTTCCCCTCCGCCATGACCGCCGTAACTCTATCGACTTGTCAAACACCACACCCAACATTGTTGGGGGTGTTCGTTTGTCGGGAGTTGCACAGTGGACGCGTAGCAGCTTCGTAGTCAAGTCCTCGGCCTATTAGTACCGGTCAACTGAACCCGTTACCGGGCTTACATTTCCGGCCTATCAACCCAGTCGTCTAGCTGGGGGCCTTACCCACCCAAAGGATGGTGGGATACCTCATCTTGAAGCGAGCTTCCCGCTTAGATGCTTTCAGCGGTTATCCCTTCCGAACGTAGCTAACCAGCCGTGCCCCTGGCGGGACAACTGGCACACCAGAGGTTCGTCCGTCCCGGTCCTCTCGTACTAGGGACAGCCCTTCTCAAGTATCCTACGCGCACGGCGGATAGGGACCGAACTGTCTCACGACGTTCTAAACCCAGCTCGCGTACCGCTTTAATGGGCGAACAGCCCAACCCTTGGGACCTGCTACAGCCCCAGGATGCGACGAGCCGACATCGAGGTGCCAAACCATCCCGTCGATATGGACTCTTGGGGAAGATCAGCCTGTTATCCCCGGGGTACCTTTTATCCGTTGAGCGACACCGCTTCCACTCGCAAGTGCCGGATCACTAGTCCCGACTTTCGTCCCTGCTCGACCTGTCAGTCTCACAGTCAAGCTCCCTTGTGTACTTGCACTCAACACCTGATTGCCAACCAGGCTGAGGGAACCTTTGGGCGCCTCCGTTACCCTTTAGGAGGCAACCGCCCCAGTTAAACTACCCACCAGACACTGTCCCTGAACCGGATAACGGTCCGAAGTTAGATACCCAAATCAACCAGAGTGGTATTTCAAGATTGCCTCCACCCATACTGGCGTATGGACTTCACCGGCTCCCACCTATCCTACACAAGCTAATTCGGATACCAATGTCAAGCTATAGTAAAGGTCCCGGGGTCTTTCCGTCCTGCCGCGCGTAACGAGCATCTTTACTCGTAATGCAATTTCGCCGGGCCTGTGGTTGAGACAGTGGGGAAGTCGTTACGCCATTCGTGCAGGTCGGAACTTACCCGACAAGGAATTTCGCTACCTTAGGATGGTTATAGTTACCACCGCCGTTTACTGGCGCTTAAGTTCTCCGCTTCGCCCCGAAGAGCTAACAGGTCCCCTTAACGTTCCAGCACCGGGCAGGCGTCAGTCCATATACATCGAATTACTTCTTCGCATGGACCTGTGTTTTTAGTAAACAGTCGCTTCCCCCTGCTCTCTGCGGCCATACAACGCTCCACCCGCGCGGGGCTTCACGTCTCCGGCCCCCCTTCTCCCTAAGTTACGGGGGCAATTTGCCGAGTTCCTTAACCACAGTTCGCCCGATCGCCTCGGTATTCTCTACCTGACCACCTGTGTCGGTTTGGGGTACGGGCCGCTAAGAACTCGCTAGAGGCTTTTCTCGGCAGCATAGGATCACTGACTTCACCTGAATCGGCTCGGCATCACGTCTCAGCCTATATGCACCACGGATTTGCCTATGGTGCGGCCTACACGCTTACCCCGGCACAACCACCGGCCGGGATCAGCTACCTTCCTGCGTCACCCCATCGCTTGACTACTACCCGCCAGGTTCCCACGCTCCCCATCATCGGTCCGAAGACCTCCGACAGTTCGGGTGGTTAGCACAACGAGGTTCATCAGGGACGCTCTTTCGCGGGTACGGGAATATCAACCCGTTGTCCATCGACTACGCCTCTCGGCCTCGCCTTAGGTCCCGACTCACCCAGGGCGGATTAGCCTGGCCCTGGAACCCTTGGTCATCCGGCGGAAGGGTTTCTCACCCTTCTTTCGCTACTCATGCCTGCATTCTCACTCGTGCCGCGTCCACAACTAGGTCACCCCGTTGCTTCACCCCCGGCACGACGCTCCCCTACCCATCCACACACCTGCACGGCACATCAAGGCACCGCAAGGTTAAAATGTGAATGCCACAGCTTCGGCGGTGTGCTTGAGCCCCGCTACATTGTCGGCGCGGAACCACTTGACCAGTGAGCTATTACGCACTCTTTAAAGGGTGGCTGCTTCTAAGCCAACCTCCTGGTTGTCTATGCGACCCCACATCCTTTTCCACTTAGCACACGCTTAGGGGCCTTAGCTGGTGATCTGGGCTGTTTCCCTCTCGACTACGAAGCTTATCCCCCGCAGTCTCACTGCCGCGCTCTCACTTACCGGCATTCGGAGTTTGGCTGATTTCGGTAAGCTTGTGGGCCCCCTAGACCATCCAGTGCTCTACCTCCGGCAAGAAACACGCGACGCTGCACCTAAATGCATTTCGGGGAGAACCAGCTATCACGGAGTTTGATTGGCCTTTCACCCCTAACCACAGGTCATCCCCCAACTTTTCAACGTTGGTGGGTTCGGCCCTCCACGCGGTCTTACCCGCGCTTCAGCCTGCCCATGGCTAGATCACTCCGCTTCGGGTCTAGGACACGCGACTGAATCGCCCTATTCAGACTCGCTTTCGCTACGGCTCCCCCACACGGGTTAACCTCGCCACATGCCACTAACTCGCAGGCTCATTCTTCAAAAGGCACGCCGTCACCCCGCAAGGCTCCGACGGATTGTAGGCGAACGGTTTCAGGTACTATTTCACTCCCCTCCCGGGGTACTTTTCACCATTCCCTCACGGTACTCGTCCGCTATCGGTCACCAGGAAGTATTTAGGCTTACCAGGTGGTCCTGGCAGATTCACGGCAGATTTCAGGGGTCCGCCGCTACTCGGGAACACCCACAGAAGGTCAGCAACTTTCACGTACCGGACTATCACCGTCTACGGTTGGCTTTTCCACACCATTCGGCTAGCCACTGACTTTGTAACTCCTCGAACAAGTGTCAGCTTGTTCAGCGGGGTCCCACAACCCCGACCACGCAACCCCTGACAGGTATCACACGCAGCCGGTTTAGCCTCAATCCGCTTTCGCTCGCCACTACTCACGGAATCACTAAATTGTTTTCTCTTCCTACGGGTACTGAGATGTTTCACTTCCCCGCGTTCCCTCCATACACCCTATGTGTTCAGGTGCAGGTGACACCACATGACTGGTGCCGGGTTTCCCCATTCGGACACCCTGGGATCACAGCTTGGTTGACAGCTCCCCCAGGCCTATCGCGGCCTCCCACGTCCTTCATCGGCTCCTGGTGCCAAGGCATCCACCGTTCGCCCTTGACAACTTGACCACAAAGATGCTCGCGTCCACTGTGCAATTCTCAACAAACGACCAACCCACAACCCGATCCGCCCCACACCTCGACCCCTCACAGGGATCCCGTTTGCGAGGCCAGGCCATGCCTGGCAGCCCGCGAAGCGCTCACGCTTCGCTAGAAGGCTCTGAAAGACAACCCACAGGTTGTTCCTTCAGGACCCAACAGGGTGCTCTACATCCGTGCCCAGCCGCACCAGGACTCCGTTCCACACCACTCCGAAGAGCAGCAGTACCAGGAGGAACCCGGCCGTTGCCAGGACCAGACTCGCCAGTGTCTCCGCCATTGAGCACCCCACCATCACATTCGAATGGTGTGGGCTCCTTACCACCTTTCGGTGGAAGGTGCTCCTTAGAAAGGAGGTGATCCAGCCGCACCTTCCGGTACGGCTACCTTGTTACGACTTCGTCCCAATCGCCAGCCCCACCTTCGACGGCTCCCTCCCACAAGGGGTTGGGCCACCGGCTTCGGGTGTTGCCGACTTTCGTGACGTGACGGGCGGTGTGTACAAGGCCCGGGAACGTATTCACCGCAGCGTTGCTGATCTGCGATTACTAGCGACTCCGACTTCACGGGGTCGAGTTGCAGACCCCGATCCGAACTGAGACCGGCTTTTTGGGATTCGCTCCACCTCACGGTATCGCAGCCCATTGTACCGGCCATTGTAGCATGCGTGAAGCCCTGGACATAAGGGGCATGATGACTTGACGTCATCCCCACCTTCCTCCGAGTTGACCCCGGCAGTCTTCGATGAGTCCCCGCCATAACGCGCTGGCAACATCGAACGAGGGTTGCGCTCGTTGCGGGACTTAACCCAACATCTCACGACACGAGCTGACGACAGCCATGCACCACCTGTGACCGCCCCCGAAGGACCCGACATCTCTGCCGGTTTTGCGGCCATGTCAAACCCAGGTAAGGTTCTTCGCGTTGCATCGAATTAATCCGCATGCTCCGCCGCTTGTGCGGGCCCCCGTCAATTCCTTTGAGTTTTAGCCTTGCGGCCGTACTCCCCAGGCGGGGCGCTTAATGCGTTAGCTGCGGCACAGGGAACCGGAGAGGCCCCCCACACCTAGCGCCCAACGTTTACAGCGTGGACTACCAGGGTATCTAATCCTGTTCGCTCCCCACGCTTTCGCTCCTCAGCGTCAGTATCGGCCCAGAGACCCGCCTTCGCCACCGGTGTTCCTCCTGATATCTGCGCATTTCACCGCTACACCAGGAATTCCAGTCTCCCCTACCGAACTCTAGCCTGCCCGTATCGACTGCAGGCCCGCAGTTGAGCTGCGGGTTTTCACAGTCGACGCGACAAGCCGCCTACGAGCTCTTTACGCCCAATAAATCCGGACAACGCTCGCGCCCTACGTCTTACCGCGGCTGCTGGCACGTAGTTGGCCGGCGCTTCTTCTGCAGGTACCGTCACTTACGCTTCGTCCCTGCTGAAAGAGGTTTACAACCCGAAGGCCGTCATCCCTCACGCGGCGTCGCTGCATCAGGCTTCCGCCCATTGTGCAATATTCCCCACTGCTGCCTCCCGTAGGAGTCTGGGCCGTGTCTCAGTCCCAGTGTGGCCGGTCGCCCTCTCAGGCCGGCTACCCGTCGTCGCCTTGGTAGGCCATCACCCCACCAACAAGCTGATAGGCCGCGAGCCCATCCCAGGCCGAAAAACTTTCCACCA
>NZ_JBEYTI010000102.1:0-5053 GCF_040642975.1 Micromonospora sp. NPDC047548 | reverse complement strand
TCACCGATGACGTCACGATCATCCCCAGCCTCCGGCGAAACCACGACGAACACCGGCAGGCCCTCACCGCCCTGGCCAGGTTGCACGTCACCGGCGCCACCGTCGACTGGACCGCACTGCTGACCGGCACCCGGGTCGAGCTGCCCACCTATCCATTCCAGCGGCAGCGCTACTGGGCCGACGCGCGGGAGTACTGGGCCGACGCCTGGGCCGGGGCGGGTGACGGCGAGGTCGTCGCCGCCGGTCTCGCCGTGCTGCGCCACCCGCTGCTCGGCGCCGAGGTGGTCGTACCGGACTCCGGCGGGGTGCTGCTGACCGGACGGGTCTCCCTCGCCACCCACCCCTGGCTCGCCGACCACGCTGTCGTCGGGACGGTGCTGCTGCCCGGCGCCGCCCTGGTCGACCTGGCCGTGCACGCCGGTGACCGGGTCGGCTGCCCGCACCTGGTCGAGCTGACCCTCCAGGCGCCGCTGCCGCTGCCCGACCGCGCGGCGGTCGTGCTGCGGGTGGTTGTCGGCGGGGCGGACGAGGCGGGCACCCGTACCGTCGCCGTCTACTCGGGCGACGACGCCGAGGACACCGCCTGGACGGTGCACGCCACCGGGCTGCTGTCCGCGTCCGTACCCGAACCGGCCGCGCCGCTGGACCCCTGGCCGCCGGCCGGCGCCAGCCCGCTGCCGGTGGCCGACGGCTACCAGCGGCTGCTCGCCGACGGCTACGCGTACGGCCCGACGTTCCAGGGCCTGCGCGCGGCCTGGCGGCACGGCGACGAGGTGTACGCCGAGGTCGTGCTGCCCGAGCCGGCCCACCCGGACGCGGCCCGCTTCGGCCTGCACCCCGCGCTGCTCGACGCCGGCCTGCACGCCGCACTGCTCGACGCTGCCGACCGCGACGCTGCCGACCGCGACGCTGCCGACCGCGACGCCGCCGATCCCGGCGCGGGCGGGGACGGCGCGGGCGGGGACGCGCTGCTGCCGTTCGCGTGGAGCGGGGTGTCCCTGCACGCCGCGGGCGCGACCGCGCTGCGGGTACGCATCACCCGCCGCGGCCCCCGCAGCGCCACCGTCACCGTGGCCGACGCGGCCGGGCAGCCGGTGCTCACCGTCGACTCGCTGGACTACCGGGCGGTCGGCGCCGACCAGCTGGACCCCGGCACCCGCCCCGACGCGATGCACCGGCTCGACTGGGCGCCGCTGACCGGTCCCGCCCCGCAGGCCGGCACCGCGTCGGTGGTGCTGGTCGGTACGCCACCGGCGGGCGCGGCGGAGCTGCCCGCCCACCCCGACCTCGCCGCGCTCGCCGACGCCGTCGACGCGGGCGCCCCGGTGCCCGACCGGGTGCTGGTCACCGTGCCGGAGTTCACCGGCGACGACCTGCCGGCGCGACTGCGCGCGGCGGTGGCGTGGACGCTGCGGCTGGCCCAGGACTGGGTCGCCGACGCCCGCTTCGGGGCGGCTCAGCTGGTGCTGGTCACCACGCAGGCCGTACCGGTGGGGGAATGCGACGTCGACCTCGCCACCGCGCCGCTGTGGGGCCTGGTGCGCGCGGCGGAGGCCGAGCACCCGGGCCGGTTCGCGCTGCTGGACGTCGACCGTACCGTCGAATCGGGTCGCCGCCTGCTCGTGGCGCTGGCCTGCGGCGAGCCGGAGGCGGCACTGCGTGGCGGCGAGATCCGGGTGCCACGGCTGGTCCGCGCGGCGGCGGACGCCGCGACCCCGGCCGCGCCGCGCGAGCACGGCACCATCCTGGTCACCGGCGGCACCGGCGGCCTGGGTGCGCTGGTCGCCCGGCATCTCGTCACCGAGCTGGGTGTCCGCCACCTGCTGCTGACCAGCCGGCGCGGCATCGACGCGCCCGGCGCCCGGGAACTGGTCGCCGAGCTGGCCGACCTGGGCGGCGACGTCACCGTCGCCGCCTGCGACGTCGCCGACCGGGACGCGCTGGCCCGGCTGCTGGCCAGCGTGCCCGCCGCCCGCCCGCTGACCGGGGTGGTGCACGCCGCCGGGGTGCTCGACGACGGCGTCCTCGCCGCGCTCACCCCCGAGCGGGTCGACGCCGTCCTCGCCCCCAAGGCGACCGCCGCCTGGCACCTGCACGAACTCACCCGCGAGCTGCGGATGTTCGTGCTCTTCTCCTCGGCGGCCGGGGTGCTCGGCGCGCCCGGGCAGAGCGGCTACGCCGCCGCCAACGTCTTCCTCGACGCCCTGGCCGCGCACCGCCGGGCCGCCGGGCTGCCGGCCGTCTCGCTGGCCTGGGGGCTGTGGGCGGCCGACGGGATGGGCGACCGGCTCACCGCCGCGGAGCTGCGTCGGCTGGGCCGCAACGGCTTCCCCCCGCTCACCCGTACCGAGGGGCTGGCCCTGTTCACCGCGGCGCTCCACGCCGCGGAGCCGCTGCGGGTGCCGGTCCGGCTGGACCTGCCGGCCCTGCGTGCGGTCGCCGCCGGCCAACCCCTCCCGGCCGCCCTGCGCGGCCTGGTCCCGCCGGCCCGGCCGGGCGCGCGAGCCGGCGCGACCGGGCCGGCCGGCGGCGACGAGCTGCTCCGCCGGCTCGCCGGCTGGTCCGGGCCCGAGCGCCGCGAGGCCCTGCTCGACGTGGTACGCGTCGAGATCGCCGCCGTGCTCGGCCATTCCACGGTCGACGCCGTCCAGCCCGACCAGGCGTTCAAGGACCTCGGCTTCGACTCGTTGTCGGCGGTGGAACTGCGCAACCGGCTGACCGCCGTGACCGGGCTGCGGCTGCCGGCCACCCTGGTCTTCGACCACCCCACGGCGGTCGCCGTGGCCGCGCACCTCGACGGCGTGTTCACCCCCGGCGAGGCGGCCCCGGCCACCGGTGCCCCGGCGGCGCGGGCGGCCGACGAGCCGATCGCCATCATCGCGATGAGCTGCCGCTTCCCCGACGGTGTCGGTTCACCCGAGCAGCTGTGGCGGCTGGTCGCCGACGGGGTGGACGCGATCGGCGACTTCCCCGCCGACCGGGGCTGGGACGTCGACGGCATCTACCACCCGGAGCGGGGCGTCGAGGGGCGAACCTACTCCCGCTCCGGCGGCTTCCTCGCCGACGCCGCCGAGTTCGACGCCGGCTTCTTCGGGATCAGCCCGAACGAGGCCGTGGCGATGGACCCGCAGCAGCGGCTGCTGCTGGAGTGCGCCTGGGAGACCTTCGAGCGGGCCGGCATCGACCCGGGCACGCTGAAGGGCAGCCCCACCGGCGTCTTCGCCGGCGTGATGTACCACGACTACCAGGACAACACCAACACCGGCTCGATCGCCTCCGGCCGCGTCGCGTACGCCTTCGGGCTGGAGGGGCCGGCGGTCACCGTGGACACCGCCTGCTCGTCCTCCCTGGTCGCGCTGCACCTGGCGGCCCAGGCGCTGCGGTCCGGGGAGTGCACCCTCGCGCTCGCCGGCGGGGTGACCGTGATGGCCACTCCCGACACGTTCGTCGAGTTCAGCCGGCAGCGCGGGCTCTCCCCGGACGGGCGGTGCCGGTCGTTCGGCGCGGGCGCCGACGGCACCGGCTTTTCCGAGGGTGCCGGCCTGCTGCTGGTGGAGCGGTTGTCGGATGCCCGCCGCAACGGTCATCCGGTCCTGGCGGTGGTGCGGGGTTCGGCGGTGAACTCCGACGGCGCGTCGAACGGGTTGACGGCGCCGAACGGGCCCGCCCAGCAGCGGGTGATCCGGGCGGCCCTGGCCTCGGCCCGGGTGCCGGCGGCCGAGGTGGACGTGGTGGAGGCGCACGGTACGGGTACGACGTTGGGTGATCCGATCGAGGCGCAGGCGTTGCTGGCCACGTACGGGCAGGACCGGCCGGTGGACCGTCCGCTGTGGTTGGGGTCGGTCAAGTCGAACCTGGGGCACACGCAGGCGGCCGCCGGGGTGGCCGGGGTGATGAAGATGGTCCTGGCGATGCGGCACGGGCTGATGCCCCGGACGTTGCACGCCGAGGAGTCCTCGCCGCAGGTGGACTGGTCCGCCGGCGCGGTGGAGCTGTTGACGCAGGCGCGGGAGTGGCCGGTGAACGGGCACCCGCGCCGGGCCGGTGTCTCCTCGTTCGGGCTCTCCGGCACCAACGCCCACGTGATCATCGAGGAGGCGCCCGCCGACGGCAGCGCCCCGGTACCGGCCGACGGCCTGGTGCCCTGGCTGGTGTCGGCGCGGTCCGACACCGCCGTACGCGACCTGGCCGGCCGGCTGGCCGGCCTCGCCGCGCGGATCGACCCGGTGGACGTGCCGGCGGCCGGCCGGGCGCTCGCCACCGGACGGGCACTCTTCGGTCACCGGGCGGTGGTGCTGGGCGCGGACCCGGCCGAGCTGACCGCCGGGCTGACCGCCCTGGCCACCGGCGCCAGCGCCCCCGGCCTGGTCACCGCGGTGGCCCGGCCGGGTGGCCGGCTGGCGGTGTTGTTCACCGGTCAGGGTGCGCAGCGCCTGGGCATGGGTCGTGAGTTGTACGGGGTGTTTCCGGTGTTCGCCGCTGCGTTTGACGCAGTGGTGGCCGAGCTGGATCAGCATCTGGATCGGCCGTTGCGATCAGTCATTTGGGGTGATGATGGGGACCTGATTCGCCGCACCGGGTATGCGCAGGCGGGGTTGTTCGCGGTCGAGGTGGCCTTGTTCCGGCTGATGGAGTCGTGGGGTGTGCGGCCGGATTTTGTGGCGGGGCATTCGATTGGCGAGTTGGTTGCTGCGCATGTGGCGGGGGTGTGGTCGCTGGGGGATGCGGCGCGGTTGGTGGTGGCGCGTGGTCGGTTGATGCAGGCGTTGCCGGCTGGTGGGGCGATGGTCGCGGTGCAGGCGTCGGAGGAGGAGGTGCGGGGGGTTCTGGCGGGGCGGGGTGTGGTGGACATTGCCGCGGTCAACGGCCCCCGGTCGGTGGTCGTCTCCGGCCCCGAGGCCGCCGTGCTGGCGCTGGCCGAGCATTTCACCGTGCAGGGTCGCAAGACCACCCGGCTTCGGGTGAGTCACGCGTTCCACAGCGGTCTGATGGACCCGATGCTGGAGGAGTTCCGGGCCGTCGCGGCGAGCCTCACCTATGCCGAGCCGCAGTT
>NZ_JBEYTI010000101.1:0-5385 GCF_040642975.1 Micromonospora sp. NPDC047548 | reverse complement strand
CACCCCCCAGATCATGGTCAACAGGGGGACTGAGTCATGCCGCGGCCGGTGGCCTGCAACCCCGGTTGGGGCTACGAAAAAGGTAACGGGGGGGGTGAGCCGAAGCGCACGTCGGCCGACGCGGCGTGAACGCGTCGCGACTTGGCGTGTTTGGTAAATGTGCTTCGACGGCTCTTCATTTCAGAGGACCGGACGCCGCCGGACGCCAGCAAGGACACGGACACCACATGGACCGAGCCCACGCACACTTCATCGGCTTTGATACCTCGATCGCGGCGACGTTGAGCGCCAGCATCTGCGGCACGGCGTCCCGGCGTAGTTCACCTCGGAGGTTGGTGCCGTGACATGCCGACCGGACGCTTGCCCGGCCTCCGCTGCTCTGGAATCGTCCGGCCGTTAGCCACGACCGCATCGGCCCATAGACGTGGGCCGAGCCGCCACGGCGGGGCGACGGATTCCGGCCGACGGTGGCGTCGTGACTTCCGGAGACGCTGGGCGTCGTTCGCGATCAGCGAGTCCGGCAGGTACTCGGGCTTGGCCGGCGGCTGGTGTCATCGGATCGACATCACCGGAGTATGCGCGGTTCAACCATAGGATCGGCCGTGATGACCGTGCTCCTGACCGTTGTCGCCGCTCGCATGGCCGGAACGACTGACTCGCGAATGCCCGGAGCGCCGAGGCTGGGTGCTATGACTGGCAGAGAGGCGGGAGCCGGTGCTGGCGGAGGTTCCCGCGCCCCCGCCAACACCGGATTCCGGTCCCGCCGCGGTGATGTCGGCGGCACCAGCCCTCCCTCTCAAAGCCTGGCCCTGAACACCGGAATCGACGCGCCGTTGACCCTGCGGCGAATCCACCGCGTCCCCGCATGGAACGCCACCGGGGACCAGCCCGCCCAATGGACACTCATCGACTTCACCTGCCCAGACGACAGCGGCGACGAACTCGCCCAGCAGTTGGCCGCAGCGTTAGCGCCCGGACGCTGGTACGCCGACTACGCCACCGGCACCACAACCTGGGTCGTGTTTGCCGGACGAATCTTCACCTACCCCCGGGGCGACGACACCGGCAGGAATGAGGCCATCGCTTACGCCCGCAATGTCGGCGTACCCGAGGCCCAACTGGACTGGCCCCGATAACCCGGAGCTCTTGGCGGCAGACCGGGGTGACGCCGATGTGGTTAAAGGTTCGAGCGTCACGACGGCGGTGCCACCTCGCGCTGCGGCGCCAGCTGCGCCCAGACCGTTCACCTCGGCGTATGCCTCCCCTTTGCGCCGCTGGTGACCAGCACCGACAGCTACACCGTTGCGCGAACCTACCGGGCCTTCGTAGGCCGGCGCCGAGCCATGCGCCCCACCCGCGAGTACCGGGAGCCATCGGAGGCTGAGTGGACCGAGTTCCAGCAGCACTTCCACCTGCGCAAGATCGAGCTCGGCAACTGCGGCCGGCCGTACGGCACGCCGTGCGCCCACGAACACGCCTGCGTTCGTTGCCCTATGCTTCGCGTCGATCCCCAACAGCGGAATCGCCTTACCGGAATCATCCGCAATCTCGCCAACCGAATCAGAGAAGCGAAGACCAACGGGTGGCATGGCGAGGTCGAGGGCCTCACCGTCAGCCTCAACGCAGCTGAAAACAAGCTGGTCAGCCTCGATCGAGTCGCCCAGAGACCCTCAGGACCTACGGCTCTCGGGACTCCCTCCTTGCGGAGCAAGGGATACACATGATTCGCGTAGAAATCCAGCCGTGTGTGGATCAACGGTTCGGGAAGAAACCGTACCGCCCCAAACCCTCCTGCTTGGTGAAGTGATGGACAACTGTTGTGTCTGAAAGCTGCGTAGGCGGTGTGGTGTTCTCGATAACCACCGTCTGCGCTGAGGCCTCGATGTCGAGGTATCTATAGAAAGCCGCTGCAACGTCGAAGCTGACGTACTCGTCCTTATTGTCGACGCTAGCGCCTGCGGTTTCCGGCTGCCGGTAAGTGACGAGGGGTGAGTCAAGCACCGTTACCCCCGGATGCGGAAGGCCACGTTCTTCGCAGTACTCGGCCAATCCGAGGGTAAAGCTGGCGTGAATCATCGAGCGCATACCCTTGCCCCGCGTATGGCGCGGTCGCCCGTCAACGAGGAGATCGTCTTTCTCAACGTCGAAAGCGACTCCGCCACCCGTCTCAATTCCCCATTTATTGAGCAACAGCTTGATCGCCGCTGAAAGAGTGTTCAGAGATTGAAGGCTAGGCCACTTCTTAGCTACTGGAGCATCCTGTGGCCCTTCGGGCATCGAGAAGGTCGAGGCAAGCGTCTCGATCTCCTCAATCTGTTTGTAAGTGGCGAGCATATGAGTGACCTGCGACTGCTTGGCGTACGCGGCGGCCAGTTCCTGCTGCTGAGGTGCAACTTCGCCATCTAGCGCAACCACTGCATCACGGGCCGATTCGGTGCGCCGAGCTGCTTCCAGGGCAGCATCCTGCGTTGTGCTGACCTGTTCCTCCAGATCGGCCAATGTAAGCTGCAAGTCCGTTAGCAGGTCAGCAGTCTTTTGCTGTTCCGCAACTATTGCGATAGCAAATTCCTCAGCCTCTGCTACAGCATGGCCTGGTGGGTTCTGGTGGTTAGCTGCGGCTCCACAGAACAGGCAAATATCAGATTGGAAGAATCCCAGAACGTTGCCCGCCTCTTGGACCGCTTCCAGTCGTGCCAGATCGGATTGATATTGATCGCGGAGAAGTTGAAAGCGCGCGGTGATCTCCATCATCTGCGCGACTCGATGTTCCAGTGAACGCTGGTCATCGGCAAGTTCGTCTCGCGCGCGGATCAGCGAGTGGCGCCTGGCGAGCACGTCATTTATTGCCGGATTTAGTTCCGCGATGGTGTTGCCGAGAGCTTCGAGTTGATGCTGAAGCTCGTTAGCCGGAGCTGAGCCCTCCACCGTTCTATATAATCCAGAAAGAACCTGCTGGAGGACTTCATACTTGCCCTTGCTGACTTTGCGGACGTCGTCGGGAACATGGGCCTCCAGCTCTGAGTCGTCGTCGCCTTCGAGTAACACGCGCAATAAGGAGAGCTCGGCCGTTGCGTCAGTTCTGCCAACGGGGTGGTAAGGCGGCGTCAGTGCAACCATCTGACCTTCGTGTACTACGAAGAACGGAGCGAGCTGCCGCAAGGTTAGCTCGACTACTTTGTTCTCCGAGTTTTTGCGCAGCACCTTGCCGTAAAGGCCTATGCGCTCAAGTAGAAAAGCCGAGATGGTATTGGTTCGACCTTTAGTGTGCCTGGCCTTGAGCTCCGCAGCTGCCGTGCTCGATGGTATTTCTTTCAGGATGCCGTCGTATACGCGGATGATGCCGGCGTTTAGGGCGCGAACCAGAGTCAGGCTTTCATCGCCGATTTTAATCCCGAGAAGAATGTGAGAGTAGGGCTCCGATTCGCGGATCGATCGCAGCTTTGAGCTTCCCATGGCGAAGTCGATGGAATCGGCAATGAAAGACTTTCCTGTGTCCGACGCGCCGTAGATTACCGTAAGTTTCGGACCAAAATCTATCGTTGCCGGCTCAACATCTTTCCCCACGAACGTCAGGTGAATAAGTGCAATCGGAGCCATCTACTGCACCTCTTCAGTTGTTGGTGGGCGCTCGTCTAGTTCTTCAGTCCATCGCCCTAGAATCCTGCGAAGCCTACGCCGCGTCTCCTCGTGGGTGTCATCAGTGAACTCTTGCGCTACCCACTGCGCTGTGTCGATGAGCCGCAGGACATACGACGATTCTAGGGCGCTAACGAAAGCCTCGGCATTGTCTGCGGCCACGTACTTCATGCCGCCGGTGCTTATCGCAAGATCGACCATGTTCGCGCGCATCATGAGCCGAAGGGCGTCCTCGAGCACTGTCTTCTTCAAACCGATCTCGCCAGCTCGAATAGGGACGTCGGGATGGATGCTCGGTGGTCCGCCTAGATCACCGCTGTGAATGAGGCTGTGGTCTAGCAAAACCAGGGTGTCTATATCGAAAGCACGCGGATAGGCTGCCGTCAGCAGAATTACGGCGCGTAGCCCTACCTCGACTGGGCTGTTCAGCGGACCTCTCATGTGGGCTTGCACCACCTGAGCTTGTCCTCATTGGCCAGCTGGTGGCACATCCCTTTTCGGTCGACTGTAGTGACGACATGGGTAAGGGCATTGGATGTGAAGTTCAGGTTCATGGAGGCTTGGAGTACGGCACCAAGCCGGTCGAAGCCGGAGTTATGGCTCCCGTCGTGGATCTCAACCACGCCTTCGAGTATTTCGTTCTGAAGGCTGTTGAATGTCTCTTCTGAGACACTATCACGCGAAAAGGTTCGAAGTGCCTCGGCGCCGTAGAATGCGACTCTTTGGCGGCGGATGTGAGTTCTGGCCTCTGGATGTTGCAGGGCGTCCGCGGTAGTGGAAATTTGATCCCCGTGTCTTTCGCGGTGCACCTCGACGAGTTGCTCAAGGTATCGGTTCTCCCTTGGATGGATCTCGTCAGGTAGCGGCAATGCGTCTGGCCGCGGCGGGAGGCGGCCTCCGAATTCCCTCGTGTAGAGCGAGGTGCCTACGAGGCTGTCCAATACTTCTTTCAGATTTTCAGTGTTGAAGATGCTGAAATCGGTTCGCGTGGCGAGGTCTCTGATCTTCGCCTTGGTGACGGAGTCCAGACCGGGCAGCAAGGCTGCACCCTCGTCTAGTTGCTTGATGAAGCCAGCCCGTAGCTGCGTTGGGTGATTTATTTTGTTGCTGAGTTGGGTTCCACACCCTCGCGGAGCTACGAATCGGTATTTCCGGGGAAGGATGTAGTGGTTCTCGGTGACACCCTTGAGGATCTTTGCGATTTCGATGTATGCGTCACGTGGGGTGAGTGGCTTGGCGTAATGCTTGCACTGGTAGCAATCCCACTCGCCTTCGTATCCTCGGCTTGTCGCGAAGGCTGCCACGTCAACTCCGTGGTCGTTGGCGCCGCCCAAGCGTTCCACCTTGGCATACTTGGGAGCGAGGGTGAGGACCCATTCCTCGACGAACTCTTCCCACTGATCCGGCTCATACGTGAGGATTACTTGCCGTGGCGTCAGCCGACGTCCTGCGGCGACGTCAGCGACTGTCAGCACGCCGACACGGGTCACTGCCGATGGGGCCCCTTGAGTCGCTTCTGCCGCCAATCGACCCTCAGGCAGCGACACAAAACCTCCCCATATGGCCGAAACATGCACCCTTATCGCGTCCACATAGGGTAGCGGAGCAACCGCTTCATGTAGAGGTTGAGGAATGAGGATGGCCCTTCTGGAGGCAGGGCTCCGGAGTGGTCCGCGAATGTCCTGTTTGGTCTGTCTGTGGCCGGGTGGCTGAGTGTGGGCGAGCACGGCACTTGTGGATCATGGAGTT
>NZ_JBEYTI010000100.1:0-5432 GCF_040642975.1 Micromonospora sp. NPDC047548 | reverse complement strand
TCATCAGAAGCCGCGCTCGTCCCACAACTCCAGCCCCGTCCGGTCCTTAACCTGGACAGAACGCCTCAAGCCGGAACAACGCCGGGGCCGTGGGGACACCGGCCCGCACCGACTCGTACGCATCCGCGTGGCAGGCATTGGTGACCGGGCGCTGATATCCACCATGCCTGCGCCACTCCGGCGACCTCTCCAACCACCAGTCCGAGCGCTGCCCCGCCAGGTCGTTCAGTGTCGGACCCTCCGCCGCCGGCCTCGGCGATTCATGCAGCTCGACGCAGTCGAGGATCATCCGGAGGAGGCGATAGGCCACCAGTCGATCCGGCGCATTTCTGTCGGCGAACAGGTCGATCGGGTACGGCGCTGCGGCGGCACTCGGCTCATACACCAAGCCTTGGTGCTGGAGATGATCCTCAAGCTGCTCTTCCGCTCTGGTCCGCGCCGCTGAGTCCTGAGATCGAAGTGTCCGCAACAGGTCCGGCACCTCGGAGGCCGGTCCGTATGGGCCGTTTAGCGATTCCCAGTCGACGTCGCGCAGGTAGTCAGGCCCTTCACAACGTGGGGTGTAGTTGGGGACCGAAATGCGCCGGGGCGCCCGTCAGGGATCGGCGCCGGCTCGATGCTGGCGGCGGCGCGTGATGCCGGATGGGCCGTCGGCGATGATGTCGGCGTGGAGTATGTATCCAGAATGCCCGGTCCGCCGCTGGACGGGCTGATCGACGACCTCTACTACCTGGAGGGCGCCCCGCCGTACTCCCGGTTGATGCTGCCGGCGGCGCCCGCGCCATTGCTCATCGTCAACCTCGGGGCGCCGTTTTTCATCCGCGCAGGCACCGACGTAGACGCCGTGGAGTACGCCGACGGCTGCGCGGTCACCACGCCCACGCGTGCGTGGGAGTTCAGCTACCCAACCCCGACCCGGTCCGTGGGCGTCCACTTCAGGCCGTGGGGCCTGGCACCGTTCCTTCCGATGCCCGCGGCCGAGTTGTGCGACCGACCTGCGACGGTGGAGCAAATCTGGGGCCAGCCCGCTATCGCTGAATTGCGACACCGACTGACCTTGGCGGACGCACCGCACGAAATGCTGATGTTGCTCGAGGAGGAACTGGTGCGACGGCTGCGGGTGATCGACGGTCTTGACCTGGTCCGCCAAATGAGCAGCGCCGTTGCGGCGACAGGCGGGACAGTGCCGATCAGCGACATCGGTGTGGCGGCCCGCGCCAGCAGCACGTATTTGGCGAAGCGGTTCAAGGCCGTAGTCGGTGTCACGCCAAAACGGCTGGCTCGCAGCTACCGCTTCAGCTCCGCCGTGTTGGCGCTCGACGTCGCTGCACCGATCGACTGGGGAGACGTTGCCGCTGGCGCGGGCTACTTCGACCAGGCCCACTTCGTGCGCGAGTTCCGGGAGTTCACCGGGCTCACGCCGACCCGGTACACCGAAGTCCGGCGGCGATTCCTGCGCGATCATCCCGACCACGTCCTGGACGGCTGGCCGCTCCCGGCCGATTGATTTCGTACAAGAGCGACAGCTCACGTCGCACAAGACTTGGGACTCCAAACAGAGGAGGAATCCATGGGGAAAGTGGTCATGAACGCGTCGGTTTCGGTGGATGGTTACATCGCGGCTGAGAACGACGACCCCGGTCCGATCTTCGAGTGGCTGGTCAGCGGTGACGTGCCGTTGGACGACAGTGGCGTTCTGAAGGTGTCGCAGGCTTCGTTCGACTACGTCCGGCCGTACTGGGACGAGGTCGGGGTGACCATTTCCGGCCGTCACGCCTTCGATATCACCGACGGCTGGGATGGGACGCCTCCGAGTGGGATCGACCATGTGGTCGTGGTGAGTCACCGTGGTGCGCCCGAGGGCTGGGACCTCCAGGCGCCGTTCCACTTTGTCGACGGCATCGAGGCGGCCGTGGCCAAGGCGCGGGAGCTTGCGGGTGACCGCACTGTCGAGTTCGCTGCTGGCGACGTCGGCGGCCAGGCGCTCGCCGCAGGTTGGGTCGACGAGGTACGCATGGACGTCGCACCCGTCGTGCTCGGGTCCGGTAAGCGTTACTTCGGCTCCGTCGACGCGCAGCACCTGCTGGAAGGCCCAGACGTAGTTGTTCAGGGCAACCGGGTGCTTCACCTGCGCTATCGGGTGCGCCGTTGACCGATCTGAGTGGGTACGCGAAGAAGACCGCTGCGACGGTGACACGAGATCGGGCGTCCGGCTGCGTTTGTGCATCGCTGCCCCGGGACGGAAGTCGTGGTCTTCCAGATTGGCACACCTCGACTTGTCTGACGCTACCTTTGCCTGCCCTGACCTGACCAAGTTCTGCCGGCTCGACGAGCTCGGTCTGGCCGTCACCGGCCAACGACTCAGGCCCGACCGTGCGGTGCTGGCATGCCGGGTCGTCGAGCCGGACCAGTGGTGCCGTCGCTGTGGTTGCGAAGGCGTACCGCGCGACACCGTGACCCGGGAGCTGGCCCACGAGCCGCTGGGCTGGCGGCCGACGACGCTCGTGGTGACCGTGCGCCGCTACCGGTGTACCGCTTGCGGTCACGTGTGGCGCCAGGACACCAGCCTCGCGGCAGAGCCGCGAACGAAGCTGTCGCGTCGCGGGCTGCGGTGGGCACTCGAGGCGATCGTGTGCCAGCACCTGACCGTGGCCCGAGTCGCCGAGGGACTCGGCGTTGCGTGGAACACTGCCAACGACGCTGTCCTGGCCGAAGGCAAGCGGGTGCTGATCAACGACGAGAACCGCTTCGACGGTGTCAACGCGATCGGGGTAGACGAGCACGTGTGGCGCCACACCCGCCGCGGCGACAAGTTCGTCACCGTGATCGTCGATCTCACCGCCGTCCGTGATGGCACAGGTCCCGCCCGGCTGCTCGACATGGTTGAGGGCCGCTCCAAGCAGGCGTTCAAGTCCTGGCTCGCCGACCGCGACGAGGCCTGGCGCGACGGGGTGGACGTGGTCGCGATGGACGGCTTCACCGGCTTCAAGACCGCCACCGCCGAAGAGCTCCCCGACGCGACAGCGGTCATGGATCCCTTCCACGTCGTGCGCCTGGCCGGCGATGCGCTGGATCGGTGCCGCCGCCGGGTCCAGTTGGCGATCCACGGCCACCGCGGCATGAAGAACGACCCCCTCTACTCCGCGCGCAGAACCCTGCACACAGGTGCCGGGCTGCTCACCGACAAGCAGGCCGCTCGGCTCACCGCGCTGTTCGCCGACGACGCGCATGTCGAAGTCGAGGCGACCTGGGGCATCTACCAGCGAATGATCGCCGCCTACCGACACGAGGACCGGCGCCGTGGCCGCGAGTTGATGGTCAAGCTGATCGACACGATCAGCACCGGTGTCCCGAACGCACTGGTCGAGGTCACCACGCTCGGCCGCACGTTGAAGAAACGCGCAGCCGACGTGCTGGCCTACTTCGACCGTCCCGGCACCAGCAACGGCCCCACCGAGGCGATCAACGGCCGGCTCGAGCACCTGCGCGGTTCCGCACTCGGGTTCCGCAACCTCACGAACTACATCGCCAGATCGCTGCTCGAGACCGGAGGCTTCAGGCCGCAATTACACCCTCGATCGTGAAGAGCCGGTAGTCATTCACGGCCGGCAAATTAACATCACCGGCCGACTTCCGCGGCTGTTCAAGGTGCCACTTGATGACGTCGACCGGCCGATCCCCCATCACTCTGAACTTCGCAGCCCACCTCGGCGCGTCAGCCGCCCCGCTGACCGCTGCTGTAGTTCGCTGCTGCACCGGGCGCATTTGCGTCTGCGCTGCTGG
Source organism: Micromonospora sp. NPDC047548 (assembly GCF_040642975.1). Taxonomy (NCBI): domain Bacteria; kingdom Bacillati; phylum Actinomycetota; class Actinomycetes; order Micromonosporales; family Micromonosporaceae; genus Micromonospora; species Micromonospora sp. NPDC047548. Next base: position 1,649 of record NZ_JBEYTI010000100.1, on the reverse strand, counting down.
CGGCCCCCGGCCGGCATCGCGCCGCGGATCGCCTCACCAACGCAAGCTTTAGCTGAGGGCAGACGAGGACCTGGCGGGCCGGGGCCACGCGCGGCGTCCGGGGGGTGTCAGGAACAGCTCCCGATCGCGCCAGACCACGACGACGGACAGCACCAGCAGCAGGACGGTCTGGATCACCTTGGTGTCCGGGTGCGTGAGGAAGAGCTCGTTGCCGAAGTTGGCGGCGAGGTGGAAGACGATCGCGACGAGGACGCTGCGGCCGGCGCGGTAGTAGAGCCAGTTCATCAGGATGACGAACGGTATCAGCGAGAATGCGTAGTTGAGGCTGTGGATCAGGCCCTCCTCGACGACCTCCGCCTGGTAGTAGCCCTTGATGAAGCCGAGCGGCACGTGCCACAGCACCCAGACGACACCGAACACCAGCGACGCCCACAGGACCTTCATTCGGGACGCGAGCGCATCCGTGCCGTAGGTTTTCCAGGCGACCTCCTCCAGGACGGGGGCCAGGAGGAGCGTGATCCACGCCGGCAGCAGGCCCGTCGCGAACGTGAAGCCGTTGCGGAGCTCGAACTGCGAGACGTCGTAGCCGAACGGGATGGAGATCGCGGTGGCGACGAGCAGGGCGCCGGGGAGCAGGGCGACGGCCGCCAGCCAGACCCAGGCGCGAGTGCCGCGCGGCGCGACCAGGCGAGTGAGGACGTCGCGGGTGAGCCCGTCCTTGCGGATGAACCAGATCGCCACGACGACCGGGGCGGCGAGACCGGCCAGGCCGAGGCCGGTCATGACGGCGAGGGTGGTCTGGCTGGGATCGGGCTGGTTCGACAGCCAGGCGGCGGTGAACCACAGCGCCCACGGGATGGCGGTGGCGAGGACGTAGAAGGCGAGGGGGTGGCGGTAGCGGCTGACGTTCTTTAGCTCCAGCGCGCGGCGCGTCTTGTCAGACCGGGGAGGTTGTGCTGTGTAGGTCATGACCTGCATAGTTTCTCGGCTGCGTAGGAATCGTCATGGCTTGCAGGGGTTAGTTCCGGGACGCCTCAGGGTCGGCTCAGGGTCGGGGGCAGGGTCATTGCGTTGTCGGATTACTGCTGGTCACGGCGTCGGTGAGGTCGTGTGGGCGGCGGTTGGCGCGGCGGGTTGGTCGAGCGATGTTGGTCTCGCCGTTGCTGCGGTGGTAGCCGATCGACGTGTTACGCAGCGTGGCGATGACGGCGGGTCCGTCGCCGGTCCGGCGCGGGGCCTGGTCTACGGCCAGCCGGGCCGAGGTGTGTACGTCAGCACGAAGGACTGACCCGGCCGGGGCAGGTCATTACTTTCTCGTCGTGGACGCACTGGCGCTCACATGATCGGCATTGTTGCCACATCACGCCACCGGCGGGATCCTCGCCTGCCAGTGCGGCGGCAACCGGTGAACCAGGGCAAGGTGCCTAATTAGTGTTCCGTGTTCGAAATCAGATGCTATTCGCAGCGGTCCTCGGAACCGCGCCCTGTACGGTGCCAAAACTCGTCGCATAGGGTGTGAGCTGCTGTTTCGCGACAAGGACGCAGGATGGCAGACGTGTTGGTTCGGCTGCTGTACCTGAGTGCGGTGCGGATGTTCGGCTGGTTGCCGCTGGCCACGTGCAGCGAGTCCGCGCTGGTCGCAGAGTTGC
>NZ_JBEYTI010000099.1:0-5612 GCF_040642975.1 Micromonospora sp. NPDC047548 | reverse complement strand
CAGACCGCGTGAAACGTTGAACTGGCTCAAACCGATCGAAGTGTTCAGCGATTTGGTAAGGAACGCAGTGTCGCCATGATCACTTGAATCCGCCCGGTCTTCGTTACCTGAGTGCGGCGTCGCGGTGAGCAGCAGCAACCGCTCCGAACGCTGCGCTACCCCTTCGACCAGCGTGTAGCGCTTGGTTTTGACGATCGACTCGTCCTTGCCGCCCTTAGTGAAAGCGGACGCTTTGTGCGCCTCATCGACGATTACGAAGTCCCATTCGGCGCGCAGCAGGTCGCCACGTACGCTGTCCTGCTTCGCGAAGTCCATGCTCGCGATGACCAGGCCGTAACGCTCCCAGGGGTTGCGGCCAAGCTGATGGTGAGTCCGCTCGCTGTTGACAATCTCGAACTGCTCGTCGAACTTGTCGAGCATCTCGTCCTGCCATTGCGTGGTCAGCGGCGCAGGACAAAGAATGAGGCATCGCTCCACCGCCGCGCGCAGGCGAAGCTCCTTGAGCAGCAGACCAGACATGATCGTCTTTCCGGCGCCAGGATCGTCCGCGAGCACGAAGCGTAGCCGAGGCTGCGGAAGCATGTGACGGTAGACGGCCTCAATCTGATGTGGTAAGCCGCGCACCCCGCTAAGCGATACCGCGAACAGCGGATCATGGGCGTAGGCGAGGCGGATCCGCTGCGCCTCCACCCAGAGGAACAGGTCGTTCGGCGACACCAGGGCACCGTCAGCCAAGGTTGCCGCAGCCAGCGCAGCGGAGAGGTCCTCGGCGGTCACCTGCGTCTCGTCCGGTGCGCCACTGCTGTGACGTACTCTCAGCAGGTACACACCGTCAGCGATCTCTTCGTAATCCTCCACCCGAATCGGCCGAGCGAAGTGACCCGCCAAAAAGATCAGACGGTTACGGAGCTGATCGCGCAAACTACTCACAAGACCTCCGCAAGACGGACAAATCGGTCTACTGGTTCTCGGGTACCGGATGTTCCAGCCGCTTGATCCTAGTCGGGGCTTGCGACGGACGCGTGTGTCGGAAAGGCTCCGGCCCCTTGACGTTCGCGTCGGCAATACAGCTCAGCCAGCTGGGTGGCGCTCCGACTTCCCGCAGCCGAAACGATCTGTACAGGCCCTGGCAGGAACCCACCATGGGCACGGCTGTTGGGACACCGAGTGCTTGCTACAGCGCGCTCGTGCGACTCCACGAGCTGGGGCGGATTCCGTGATCGGTATGCATGATCGCCCCGTTGAGGCTGCCGAGGGTGCGCAGGGCGGCATTGAGGGCGTCGATGACCAGGTCGGTGCGCATGTGATCGGCGGTCGCCCAGCCAACGAGGCGCCGCGAGTGGAGATCGATCACCGTGGCCAGGTAGTGGAAGCCGCGCTCACCGACCGGCAGATACGTGATGTCGCCGATGTAGCGCTGATTCGGCTGCGGGGCGGTGAAGTCCCGGCCGATCAGGTCCGGTGCCTTCGCTGCGGCCGGATTCCGGCACGGTGGTCCGTGTGCGGCGGCGTAGCCGCAGTCCTTGCACGCCGATGCGGCGCATCACCCGCGCGACCCGCTTGCGGTTGACCCGCTGCCCGGCATCGCGGAGCTCGGCGGTGATCCGAGGTGCCCCGTACGTGCCGTCGAACGCGGCGTGCACCGCGCGGATCCGCCCTGCGAGGGCGACGTCCGCGGCTTCCTGAGCCGCTCGCGCGTCGGTGGTGGACTTCCAGTAGTAGAAGCTCGAGCGAGCGACCCCGACGGCCTGGCACAACCGCTTCACGCCGTAGCGCTGCTGGTGGTCGACGACGAACTGGAAGCGGTTCACCAGCGCGTCTCCCCGGCGAAATACCGGGCCGCCTTACGCAGAATGTCGCGTTCCTCCTCCAGCTCGCGGATCCGCCGACGCAGCTCGGCGTTCTCTTCCCCGACCGAGCCTGCTGCCTGCGGCCTGACCGCCCCAGCTGCCGGTCGACAGTCGCGCCTCGTCGTTGATCGTCGGCGCGGACCCAGCTGCGCAACGTCTCCCGGTTGACGCCCAGGTCATCGGCGACCTGCGCGATGGTCGTACCCGGCCGAGACCGGTATAACGCCACCGCGTCGGCCTTGAACTGCGCCGGGTAGTGCTTGTTCACCATCGTGTTCCAGGACTCCTGTCCACCAGGACCATCACGATCCCAGTTTCAAGTGTCCAAGATCAGGGGCAACGCCCGTGCTACGTCGCGGGGTCTGCCCAGCAGGTGGCAACGATTTCTCGGTGCGTAATGTCGTATGTTGGATCTACAGTGCGCAGGTGCCCTATTCGATCGCTCCGTTGAACCGCTCTCGCGTCTTCGTGGGCGACTGCAGCGCGCTCGTGAACGAGATCATCGAAGGCACCCGTCGGCAAAACCTGACAAGCTTGTTGGCGGCCCTCCACCAGGGGGTGGTGCGCCTCTACATCCCCCGCCACGTGCTTGACGAGTTGGTGCGCCACATCCCTGAGGAGGCGCAGTCTCGTCGGCGCCCTGTGGATCCGCTGATGGCCCTCGAACGGTGGGAGATTCTCTACGCTCCGTACGTTCGAGTGGTGGATGTGCCACGGGAGTGGGCGCGCCAGGACGAACGGGTGCGCGCGGTCGATGTGCGTCACAGCACCGATACGCCATTTGCGCAGCTCGCTGCTGTGATCGGTCAGTGTTGGGCCTTGACTGAGGACCCAGATCTGGTCGCCAATGGCTTCGGTGATCGGGACCGGTTGCCGCTGCTTTTGGCTGCCGCGAATGAAGGTGAGATCAGCTACGTAGAGCGTGTGGTGGCCGTCCCCACTGTGATCGGTGCTATGACCTTGTCGGCGACTGGACGCAACTTTATGCGGCTGCCGGTGTGGGCGCAGTTTGGCCTGGTGGCCGCCAGCGGATTCCTGGTCTACCCGTGGCATCACGACGGTCGACTGGCCGGGCGCCTGCGGCAGCTTTTCGGGAAGGTCATCGACTTGGCGAGGTTGGCGGCGCCTCCCTTGATGACCATGCACACGCGCCGGACCGGCGGCGAGCCGATCTGGGAGGACCATATCGTGGAGCCCGCCAGTATGTTGACTTTGAACGAGCAGGTCGCGTCCGTACTGGCACGCGCCCCGGAGGGCGGGCTGCTTGCGCGGGACATCGCGAACCACCTCGACGAGCCGACGCCTCTGTCTCGCCTGGTGCCAACGGTTCGGGAGACGCTTGTCGGCTGTAGTGCGTTTGTCGAGGTCAGCCGGGGGCGGTGGATGCTTGGCCACGCTCTCTCCGATGAACCCGCCGCGATCTCGGCTGAGATGGTCGTGGACTGGCTATGGCGCGCGCACCGGTCCGACCCCGTGCTGGCCGTTCGATGATGCCGGAGAAGCCGTCGCAGCTAACGTCGCCGAGAACCGGGCGATCATCGCTGAGCTACAGAAGCTGTGGTTCGACGAGACGCCGCAGGACGAGTTCAAGCGGCTAAAGCTGTCGACGGGGCGTCTGGCCTTCGCCCTGACTGCCAACGCTTACGCCAAGTCGCGCGGGCTTGTCAAGCCCGGCGTGGCGGCGGTCTTGGCCGCGTTGGTCGCCGGCCGCACCGCCATGCCCCCTGGGCTGCAGTTTGCTGAGTGTCGTGAAGCGTTGCTGATGCTGCTCACCCTCCGTACCGGGCCGCGACGTTAAGGACCCTTCTCCTCCTGTACCGAGTTTGCGCCGTCCACGATCAGCGTCTGGCCGCTGACGTACGATGCCTCGGGCGTGGCGAGGAACACTACGGCCGCTGCCACCTCGTCCGGGGTACCGGGTCGGCCAACCGGCGTAGCCCGCCCCATGGCCAATTCCCGGCCCGTCGCCGAGCCGGTCGCGATCCAGCCCGGCGCGACCGCGTTGACGGTGACGCCGTACCGGCCGACCTCCACCGCCAGCGCCCGGGTCAGCCCCACCATGCCGGCCTTCGCGGCGTGGTACGCGGCGTCGCCGGGGTAAGCGACCACGGGCCCGGACACCGAGGCGACGTTGACCACTCTGCCGTACCGGCGCTCCACCATGCCAGGAAGCAGTGCACGGGTCAGCCGGAACGTGCTGGTCAGGTTGCGGTCGAGCGCATCGTGCCAGACCTTGTCGCTGGTTTCGAGCAGCGGTGCCGACTCGGCCGCATCGGACACCGACGTCATGCCGGCGTTGTTGACCAGGATGTCGACCCGGCCGCGCACGTGCAGGGCCGCCTGGGCCAGGCGATTCACCTGCTCCGGATGGGTCAGGTCGGCCACCAGGCCGGACGCGTCGATTCCTTCGGCGCGCAACTCGGCCACGCGCTGTTCAATGCGCTGCGTTGTCGCGGCGACAATGATGTATGCGCCAAGCCTGCCGAGCAGCCGGGCCGAGGCGAAGCCGATCCCGGTTTCGCTGCCGGCTCCCGTGATGACGGCGGTCTGGCCGCTCACCCGGGCAAACGTCGCTGGTGCGGTGCTCACACCGGCAGAGTAGCGATCTTGCCGTGGGTCGGCATCAGGAGCTACGGATCCAACGGCTGTGGCCAGGTCGGCTTGCTGCAACAACAAGTCGCTGCCGTACCGATGCAGGGCACCATCGGTGTGGCGCTCGATCGCCAGGCAGGGGCCGATCACCGACGCCGAACAAGCTCAGTTGCGTGTCCGCATCCTCTACGAGCCGTAGCCAGAAAGCCTGGGGTCGCTGCCCTGGACATGGGCTTGGCAGCGCCAGCCGAGGGCGTCCCTCGGCCAGGTGACGACAGCGCTGGGTGGGATTTCAACCCCTTGCGGGTGGGCTGATCCAGCCCGACACCTTGCGGCTACGAGCTGGTCAGGATGGCCACGGGGGAGCCGCCCTGACCAGCAATTCCGTAACTGTACGGGTGAATACGACCACCGGCAACCGGTCGAGCAGCCGGTCGAGCCAGCCAGTAAGGCAGCGCAACGGGCCCCTTCACCGGTGATCGCCCGTCGGCCGAGGGCGACTGGCTCAGCTGACCGGTGCGGCCCGATCAGCCCAGCGATCCAAAACTCGGGCGAACGTTCTGCCTTCGTCGCGGCCCGCGATCGGCCGAGTGACGGACCTTACGTGCGGGCATACCGCCACGAGATCGCTCCCGGAGCGCTGCGCCCACACTCGTGCTACCGCTACTGACGGAACGACTGCCGACCCGGGAGGGTGCCGGTCCAAACGTACACCCACGGCGGGCCACCACCGGCGATCGACTCCAACTCGTACACGCCGTTCATGTCCGCGTCGAGCAACTCGCCGCCGTACTCGATCCATAACCAGCTCTGATCGATCGCTGTGGGGGGGCGCGCCGTCCTCGTCGACCGGCACGAGGAGGGAGCGGCGATCCACTGGACCCCCGACGCACGGCACGTCGATCTTCGCCCACATGTCCTGATCATCGTCCGAGACCTGGCCGCGCCTGGCGTCTTCTACCGATTGCGCCCTTCCCAGACGGCAGCATTGTCTGCAGGTACACCCCTCCGGTCTCGCGGAACACGATGCATCGTCCTGCCGTCCGACTTGGGCTCGTGCGTCAGGCCGGGGCCCGGGGGGGTGTCTCTATGGTCTTTGTCAACCGGTAACGGCGAGGTTTTCGGGGTTTTTGGTGCTGGGTTGCTGGTAGGGCTGCTTGTCACGGAGCA
>NZ_JBEYTI010000098.1:0-5677 GCF_040642975.1 Micromonospora sp. NPDC047548 | reverse complement strand
CTGGACGGCGTGATCAACGAGTATCACCGGGCAGCTTGAGCTACTCGCAAATTCGCAGCTCACAAGCCTGAAACAGAATTTTGGCACCGTACAGGGCGGGCATGGCCGACGCGGAGACCGCGGTCGTGCAGGACGTACACCTCGGCGGCGTACCGGTGTGCCTGCTGGGCATCGAGTCACGGCCGGTGCCGCGGCGTGGCTTCCCGCCCACCGACGGCCCGGACACCTACACCGCGGGCACGCTGTTCCCGCGGTCGTCGAAGAAAGCCGCGCGGGCGATCAACGTGGCCAGCGGCAACCGCCCCCTCGTCGTGCTGGCGAACCTGTCCGGCTTCGACGGATCGCCGGAATCGATGCGCAAGCTGCAACTGGAGTACGGCGCCGAGATCGGCCGCGCGATCGTCCACTTCCGCGGGGCCCATCGTGTTCTGCGTGATCTCGCGATACCACGGCGGCGCGTTCGTGGTGTTCTCCAAGGCGCTGAACCCCAACATGACCGTGCTGGCGCTGGAAGGCTCGTTCGCCTCGGTGCTCGGCGGCGCGCCGGCCGCCCCGGTGGTGTTCTCCGGCGACGTCAACGCCCGCACCGCGGCCGACCCGCGCGTGCGGGACCTGGAGGCCCGCGCCGCGACCGCCGCCGGTGCCGACCGTGCCGCATTGACCGCAGAACTCGACGAGCTGCGCTCGTCGGTCCGCGCGGAGAAGCTCGGCGAGGTGGCCACGGAGTTCGACCAGGTGCACAACATCCACCGCGCCGTCGAGGTCGGCTCCGTGGACGCCGTCATCCGCGCCGCCGAACTGCGGCCCCGCGTCATCGCCGCCATCGAGTCCCATCGGCGGTAGCGCGGGCGCCGCCCGACGGGCCTCAAGATGTCCTCAAGATAAACCTGGTCTTGTCACAACCTATGCAGACGATTGCTAGTTTCATGCACAGATTTACGAGTCGACACGCCTCCGCCACATTTCTGACGCACGACGACAGCACCAGCGTGGCTCGCCGGACGTGCGCCCTGAGTGCGCGTGCCGGAGTGGCTCGCGCGAGGTGCGGCTGTGGCGGTCGCGGCGAACTACCACAAAGGAGAATTCACCGTGCGCACCCCCCGCCGAGGCCTACTCGCGCTGGCCGCCGTGGCCGGCGTAACAGTGACCATGCTGGCTCCCACCGCCGCCTCCGCTTACTACTACGGTAATGAAACGAACTACGGCACTCAGATTCCCAACCTGCCCGACAACGACTTCTACAGAAAATGCACCTGGCCGACAGGGGTTTTGGCCTGTTTCCAGCCCTACGGCGACCACTTCTTCGTGAAAGACGACAAGGCCGACGGCTACGCCGCGGCGGTCGACTGGTACGACGCGGACTCGAACCGGTGGGGAACCTGCGTCAACACGCACACCGCGGGTACCTGGGCGGATTGCAACAAGGACTTCACCGAGGGGCACACCATCTATTTCCGGGGCGCTCTCTACCAAAGCGGTAACCGCGTCAACAACGGTGGCTGGGTCTCGGTCGTCGCCTAGCGGTTCCTGGCCGGGATGGCAGGAGACCAACCTCTCCTGCCGTCCCGGCCGCCCTGCCGCCGTACCGGACCTCGTAAGGTAGAACCGTCACATACCTGCTGCCGTTGGCCCGCGTACCCGTACCACCTCTGATCGAGTGGCCCGGATCGGCACCGAGGGGTTCGCGCCTGCGGTCTTCGCGGCTGCCATGCCGCTGATCATCGCCCTGCACAGCACCGCCCCAGCCATCGCGGTGGGCATCGGCTGGGCTGCGCTGGCCGTACTGTTCTGCTCCGTTGTCCCGTACGGCATCATCTGGCTCGGCGTACGACGGGGGCGATTGACCGACCACCACCTCGGCGTGCGGGAGCAGCGCCGCGGGCCCCTGTCTACGGGCTGCTGCCCGTCCTTGCCGGTCTGTCCTGACTCGTTCTTCTCGGCGCACCTCGGCCGCTCACCGCCATGATCGTGGTGATGTTCGCCGTACTGCCGCCGCCGGCGCCGACCGTGCCGCGTTGACCGCGGAACTCGACGAGCTGCGTTCGTCGGTCCGCGCGGAGAAGCTCGGCGAGGTGGCCACGGAGTTCGACGGCGTGCACAACATCCAGCGCGCCGTCGAGGTCGGCTCCGTGGACGCCGTCATCCGCGCCACGGAAGTGCGGCCCCGCGTTATCGCCGCCATCGAATCCCACCAGCGTTAGTTCGGGCGCCGCCGGACGGGCCTCAAGATGTCCTCAGGAGAAAACTGGTCTTGCCACAACCTATGTGGGCGATTGCTAGTTTTCGCGCACGGCATTGTGTCGTGGCAAACTACCACAGAGGAGAATTCACCGTGCGCACCCCCGCCGAGGCTTACTCGCGCTGGCCGCCGTGGCCGGCGTAGCAGTGACCATGCTGGCTCCCGCCGCCGCCTCCGCTGCCTACTACGGCTCTGAAACGGACTACGGCACTATGCTTCGACCCTCCCCGACACTGACTACTACAGTAAGTGCACGAACCCGACAGGGGTGATGGCCTGTTTCCAACCCTACGGAGACTACTTCTTCGTGTACGACGAGAAGGCGGACGGCTACGCCGCGGCACTCGACTGGTACGACGCGGACTCGAACCGGTGGGGATCCTGCGTCAACACGCACACCGCGGGTACCTGGGCGATATGCAACAAGGACTTCACCGAGGGGCGCGAGATCTCCTTCCGGGGCGCCCGATACAACAGCGGTAACCCCTACGACAGCGGTGGCTGGGTCTCGAACCTCGCCTAGCGGGTTCCTTGCCGGGATGGCAAGAGACCAACCTCTCCTGCCGTCCCGGCCGCGCTGCGGTCAGCTGGGCGCTGTCGCGTTCTCGGCTTCGCTCATACCCGGGCGATCAGCTTGATCTCGATCAGCTGGTCGGGAAAGGCCAGCCGCGGTGTGCCGACCAGGGTGCTTGCCACCTGTGGATCCTCGCGTCCGTAAGCGCCCTTGCGCACCGGCCCGGCCGACTGGAATGCCGCGTCGACGTCGAGCACGTAGAGGACTTCCTCCACGACATCGGCCAGCGCGGCGCCGAACCGGCGGAGCAACGTCTCGGCGTTACGGTAGGCCTGTTGCATCTGCTCGCCCATGTTCCCGTAGTCCGTGACCTTGCCGTGCTTGTCGAGCGGAGCCCGGGCGAGGAGGTCGGCGCCGTCGTTCGCGAGCTGCCCGGACACATAGATCGTGTCACCGTGCTTGATCGCCTGGACGTAACCGTAGGATGCCTCCCCGGGCAGGCCGAAATTCTGGCTCCCCTGACGCTTCCGTGGGTGGTCAGAAGGGGCTATAACGGGCGCACGCCGTGCCCGGGCTAGGGTTTCTGGCTTGTCGAGAGCAAGAACCACAGGCACAGGAACGGCGTGCGATCTACAAGTGTATTCAAGGCGTTGTTGGGCGTTGACCGCACGGCCATCGAAGAGGTCACCTTCGACGGCGACGGGACGCTGGTGGCGCATGTGCGGCCGTGGAGGAAGGTCGGGCAGCGTTGTGGCCGTTGTGGCCGGCGTTGCCCGTGGTATGACCGGGGTGAGGGCCGGCGCCGCTGGCGCAGCCTGGATCTCGGCCCGGTCAAGGCGGTGCTCGAGGCCGATGCGCCCCGGGTGAACTGCCCCGAGCACGGCCCGGCCGTGATCGCCTTCCCATGGGCGCGGGGCGGGGCACACGCGGATGTTCGATGATCAGGTGGCGTGGTTGGCGGTGCACACGTCGAGGACCGCGGTCGCCGAGTTGATGCGTGTGGCGTGGCGCACGGTGGGGGCGATCTGCGCGCGGGTGTCGGCCGACGCGCGGGCCAGGGTTGACCGGTTGGCGGGGCTGCGCCGCATCGGGATAGACGAGCTGTCCTACAAGCGCGGGCACCGGTACATCACCGTCGTGGTCGACCACGACACCGGGCGCCTGATCTGGGCCGCGCCGGGCCGGGACAAGGCCACCGTGGCCGCGTTCTTCGACGCCCTCGGCGCCCAACGGTGCGCGCAGAGGCTGCACCGGGCGTGGGCACTCAAGGAAGGCCTGCGCTGGGTGTTCTCCCTGGCCCGGCAAGGCTTCCCGCAGTTGGCGATCACCGCCCTGCACCGATGGCTCAGTTGGGCGCGAAGCAGCCGCATCCCCGCCTTCGTCGACCTGGCCCGCCGCATCCGCAGACACCGGCCCGCGATCGAGGTCAGCATCGAACACCGGCTGTCCAACGCGCTCGCCGAGTCGGTGAACACCAAACTACGGCTACTCACCCGCCAGGCGTTCGGGTTCCACGACCCACACGCCCTGATCGGACTGGCCATGGTGGCCCTCGGCGGCCTGTGCCCACCACTACCCGGCCGCACCCACACGGCCTGAACCGGTGCGAGGGCTCCGCCCTCGCGCTCCCGACCCTCCCTCAAAGATCGCACCGATCTTCCCGCCCGGACGCCACAGGCGTACCGCGAACCTCGCCCGCCGGCAAGGGGCACGCCGCGCTCCGCGCGGTCGCTCCGCGCGGTCGCTCCGCGACCCCCTGCCACCAGGCCAGAACCACGATCCGGTCAAGACCGCCCGACCGAGAAGATCTCCACAGCCGACACCACTCAATCCACCCGGTGATCATGCACCAGGACCCACGGATGTGTCAGTAGGGCCGAAATTCTCGGCCTGCCTGTCGGGCGTCTGCGCGGCCGGCCTGGCTCTCCTCCGTGATGTCATGGCGCGAACGCCATGACCGCAAAATACTCCGGAAATCCGGAGCAGGATGGCCGTTCCCGGCGAGCACGGTGCCAGCGAATTCCGGCAGCCCCGGCAGCGGTGCGGTCAGCCGCAGTGCTCGAAGGGGCTCTCGTACCACTGGCTGCCGTAGGAGCCGCCCCACATGATGCACTTGCCCGGCGCATTGACCTTCACGGGGCCGGCATAATAGCGGTAGTAATCCGCGTCCACCACCCCCGGCGAGCCGTACACCTGCACCACCGCACGCACCCAGGCGGCGTTGCCCGCCGCTCCGGTCTTCCAGGTCACCACGCAGTTGGTGCTGCCGTTGTAGAGCAAGTAGGTGGTGGCGCTAGAGCCGTACGCATGGCTGTCGATGACGTGGTAGCTGCCGCCGCCGCAGGCCGCGATGGGCGAGGACGCCGCCATGGCCGGGCTGCTCCACGACACGGACGCCGCCAACGTGGCCACGATGCCGAGCGCAAGGGTCGCACTTCGCTTGAAAACACTCACGGTCGGTTACCTCCACATTAGTCCGGCTCTGGCGATCAGAGTAGCCGCGTCGATCTAGACAGGTTAACCGGAGAGCCAGCCGCGCGTGCCGGGCCGCCGTTGGTGGTCTGGTGCTGATCGGTGGACGCCGACGATGCGATTGCGCGCGCCCGCGAGCTGGTTTTGACCGAGCGGTTCGAGCCCTGTACCGTGCCAAAATTCGTCGCACAGGGTGTGAGCTGCTGTTTCGCGACAAGGAGCAGGATGGCAGGCGTGTTGGTTCGGCTGCTGTACCTGAGTGCGGTGCGGATGTTCGGCTGGTTGCCGCTGGCCACGTGCAGCGAGTCCGCGCTGGTCGCAGAGTTGCTGGTGCTGCGCCATGAGGTGGCGGTGCTACGCCGTCAGGTCGGTCGGCCGCGCCTGTCGTGGCCGGAGCGGGCGGTGTTGTCCGCGCTGGTCCGGGCACTGCCGCGGGAACTCTGGAGGCATCG
>NZ_JBEYTI010000097.1:0-5993 GCF_040642975.1 Micromonospora sp. NPDC047548 | reverse complement strand
CCCGTTGCCGAGAGATCGGCACGGCGGGTTCGGTGAGCGGTCCGGGGAAACGGGCCGGTGGCAACACCGGAACCGCGCCCCGGGCCGACTCTCTAGCCGAGGGTGTGCCCTGCCGCGTGGGGTGAGCCCGGCGGCCTGCCGGGCTCGTTTGAACAGGGCGAAGAAGGAGACGTAGACGTACCCGGTGCCCTTGGCGGTCACGAAGACCGGGCCGTGGGGGTCCGGGTGCGTGGCTGTCCTCGCGGGTAGGGCGATGTAGTTGGTGAGGGCGGCCGTGGTGGAGGGGTGGACAGGCACGAGCCGCTCAGCTGACTTCGCGGCTTTGATCACCAGCACGTCGTTGTCGAAGTCGATGTCATCGACGCGCAGGTTCAGCGCCTCGCTGATCCGCAGGCCGGTAGCCGCGAGCAGTCCGATGACGGTGCGTACCGTCACGGCGACCCGCTCGTCGGCGAACTCGGTGTCGCAAGCGGTCAGCAGCGCATCGACGTCGTCCTGGCTGTAGATGAACGGCACCGCCCGGGGTTTCTTGGCCGGCAACAGGCCGCTCGGGATGAGCGGGACGTCGACACCGTTGGCGTTGAGGTAGGCGGCGAAGCGGCGCACCAGGGACAGCCGGGTCGCCCACCATGAGGGGTGGGCGTCGGGGTTGAGACGGGCCCACGTCACCGCGTCGTCGATGCTGAAGGTCTGCGTCTGTCCACGAGTTTCGAGCCAGGTGCAGAACAGGCCGACCTGCCGCTCGATCTCGTTGAGCTGGAACCCGAGGGACCGGCGCATCGCCAAGTACTGCTCCAGGCGTTGGCGCAGTGTCGTCATCGCGGCACCTGCCCGAACGGGACGACCAACTCACGCAACCCGGCGAGGTCGACCTTCGCGTAGGCCATCGTGGTGGCGGTGTAGACGTGACCCAGGAGCTCTTTGGCTTCGGCCAAGGAGCCGCCCGCGGCCAGCACGCCCATCGCGGCGGTGTGCCGCAGCCGGTGCGCGTAGATCGGATCGACCCCCGCCACGCCCGAGAGCCGGGCGACGATCCCGGAGATCGCCGAGGTCGCCATCATCTGGCGTGGCGCCCTCATCCGCACGAATACCGCCCGGTCCAAAGCGGCCGGTCGAAGCCTCAGCCAGGCCGTCAGCGCCTGGCCCACGTCGACGGGGATCGGCAGCGTGTGCTCACGGCCCTTGCCGGTGACGTTGAGACGTCCGTTCGCCCAGTCGATGTCGTCGAGGCTCAAGCGGGCGACCTCGCCAGCACGCAGGCCCAGCCGCACCAGGACCAGGACGACCGCCCGGTCCCGCGCCCCGATCGCGGTGGCCGGATCACACACGGCCAGCAAGGCTGCGACCTGCTCGACGGCCACTCCACGCGGCAACCCACGCCGGGTCCCGGGAGGCTTGAGGACCCCAGCACTCAGGTCCCGGTCGAGGTGGCCGGTACTGAGCGCCCACCGCAGCAGGCAGCGGACCGCATCGACGATATGAGCACGCGAAACCACGCCGTAAGGACGACCACGCTCAGCGACGTAGGCGTTGACGAGCGACGCATCCAGCAGGTGCCACTGCACCCTCCCGTCTGTCGCCGTGACCACATCCAGAAGCCCGGCAGCGTAATGGCAGCGGGCAGCAATCGTCTTCTCCGTCAAACCACGCTGGCCACGCATCCACGAACACCACTCTGCGACGGCTGGCGTGACCGGACCAGCGCCGGCATCGCTCACGCCCAGATAGCCGGCATCGGTCAAGAACCTGCGCATCGTGCCCATCGAGTTCTTCACCGTGACGCACACGAAGTCGCGTGAACGCTCCGCGACGACGAACCGGTCCAGCAGCTCCTCGCTGATGTCACCGACCCCGGCGCCCACCTCCTGCATCCACAAGCTCAGGCGCCCCAGCAGGTTCACGATCCCGGCCGCTGACCCCGGCGAATACCCCTGCGCAGCCAGCCATCCCCGGCACTCCGCCAGCACCCTTGGCGCCAAAGGGCCCACCGGTACCCGCGGAATCCGGTCCGCGTGCGGCCGGGCCGTCGGCGATCTCTTCGTCACGAGCCTCACCTCCAGACACTTCGTGCCTGAAGCGTGACCTCGTCACGTGACTATGCCGACCTTCTAGGCATCACCAGTACCGATGACCTGCGCATCACGAAAACTATCGGCATAGTCCGGAGGTCGGCATAGGACCTGACCTACGTACGCACCGCCGTGGGCTGGGTGTACGCCGCGTTCGTCCTCGACGTGTACTCCCGCATGATCGTCGGCTGGCAGGTGTCTACGTCGCTCTACACGGATCTGGCGCTCGACGCGCTGAAGATGGCGATCTGGCGCCGAGAGAACCAGGGCGCTGACCTGCGCAAACTTGTCCATCACTCGGACAGGGGAGTCCAGTATCGAGCAATCCGCTACACCCAACGGCTCGCTGAGGCCGGCGCGGTCGCGTCGGTCGGGTCCAAGGGCGACTCGTACGACAACGCGATGGCCGAAGCGTTCAACTCCCTGTACAAGGCCGAACTCGTGCGTAACAAGGGCCCCTGGCGCGGACTCGACGACCTGGAGATGGCCACCGTCGAGTACATCGACTGGTACAACAACCGTCGACTGCACGGCGAACTCGGGCACGTCCCACCCGCCGAACACGAGGCACTACACGCGATGACCCAGCCGGTCACCGCACCCCTGAAAACCAGCTAACCAACTCTCCATCAAACCCGGGGCTTGACAAGAAGTGGGTCGGCTCCACCAATGGCCCCACCTGCTTTGGCAAGAACCCTGAGGCAGGCTCAGGGAGCCGGGATCGCTCGGCCATCGCGCTACGCGAGACATACACCGTCATGCCGGCACCTCCATCAGAGACGGTGAGCGGCGGGCTCGCCGGGGGAAGGGCGAGCCCACCGCCGCACCACAGCGGCCGGGAGCAGACCGCCAATCACCCACCCACGCAGCCCTCCTGGCGGTACGCAGGCGGGGCGTCATTCGCACGCGTAAGGGAGCGGGCTGGGACGGCACCGGGCGAAGCGCCAAGGCCAGCTCTTGACTCCCGGCGCTTCCGTTATTCATCCCGAGCTCCCTGGGCGTGAGGCTGCGATTGCGCGCCGGCCGCGTACTCGCCGAGAGTGGCGCACCAGCCCAGTCAGGTTCGCTCGGTGAGTGCAGCGTTGGGGATGTCCTGGCGGTGCACTCACGGTGCACCTGCCAGCACGCCAAGTGCCGATACGATCGTCCGGACGACTGTCCGCATCGAGAGGACGTGCGATGGCCGCGGTGACGACCTGGACCGGCCGGGAGGCAAACGCGCTGCGTCAGGCGTTGCGGATGAGCGTTACCGGCTTCGCCGAGCACCTGGGCGCGGCACGGCGAACGGTGGCCAAGTGGAGCAGCCAAGGCAACAAGGTCCATCTGAGGGCCGACATGCAGGCCGCTCTCGACACGGTCCTGGCGCGGGCCACCTCGGACGTCCGCGAGCGCTTCGAGGCACTGGTGAGGGGAGGTACCAGTGGTGCACTTGCGGGTCCCGCGACGCTGCCCGTCAGGGACACGCAGACCCATACTGGCGAAGGCGGCATTCACGACTTCGACTCGGATGGCGACGTGCGGCGCAGAGATCTCCTGACCGGCGTAACGATCAGCGGCATCGCCCTGCCGAACGTCGCGGCTCTGCTCGACTCACTGGTCGCACCACGACCTTGCAACCCCGAGCCAATTGCCTTACCGATCCGGCAGTAAAGTCGGGAGGTAGCCGCCGCAAAAACCGACTATCAGGCGTGCCGTTACGAGCAGGTTCTCGCCAGGCTTGTGGCCCTGCTACCCGCCGTGGAACCCACTCGTGCGGAGGCCGAGGGTGAGAAGCGGACGCAGGTCGACGCCCTGGCCAGCGACCTCTACCACGTCGTCGGCAGCGTGCTGCTCAAGGTCGGCGACAAAGGCATGGCCTTGGTCGCCGCCGAACGCAGCGCCCGTGCCGCTGAGAGCAGTCAGGACCCGGTGGCGATGGCTGCAAGTGCCCGGATCATGACCCACGCCCTCATGAGCAACGGCCACGGTACCCAGGGGCGACAGCTTGCCGAAGACGCGGCCGAGCACCTCCGACGCGGCAGCGGACTCGCGTCGACCGACGCGGTCGCCGTGTACGGCGCACTGCTGCTTCGCGGTGCTATCGCCGCCGCCCGCGACGACAACAGAGACAACGCGCAGGCCATGCTCGATGAGGCTTCTCGTGCCGCCGATCGACTCGGCTACGACGGCAACGACCGGTGGACCGGCTTCGGTGCCACCAACGTCCTGCTGCACCGCGTCAACATCGCGCTGACCCTGGGCGATGCCGGCACCGCCATCACCCTCGCCCGCCAGGTGCCGCTGGACAAGATCAACCTCGCCGAACGCAGAGCCTCCCTGTTCGTCGACGTGGCCCGCGCCTACACGCAGTGGGGACGCTACGAGCACGGCCTGAACGCGCTACGCAACGCGTACGAGGTGGCACCAGAGGAGATCCGGTGCCGACCAGCGGTGCAGCGCATCGCCAGCGACCTGGCAGTCCTCACCCGGGGGCGCGTTCGCAGTGCTGCCCTCGACTTCGCCCAGCACGCCGGGATCCGCGTATGACCAGCGGACACCTGCAAATCGTCGTCTGCGCTGCCGGCCCCGCCGCAGACGTGACACAACTGGTCACCACCGCGACACGCCAGTCGTGGACAACGGCGGTCACCGCCACCCCCAGCGCCCTCGACTTCGTCGACCCAGAAACGATAGAACGGCTGACCGGGCACCCAGTCCGGTCCACCTACCGGTCCTCCCCCGGCACCCGCCGATCTCTCCCCGCCGCGGACGCGCTCATCATCGCCCCCGCCACCTACAACTCCGTCAACAAGATCGCCCTTGGCATCGCCGACAACTATGCGATGACCGCAGTCGCCGAGCTAATCGGCCGGCGGGTGCCCACCGTGGTCGTCCCGTTCGTCAACGCCGCCCTGGCCACCCGCACACCCTTCCAACGTGCCGTGGCGAATCTTCGCGATGAGCACGTCCGGATTCTTCTCGGGGCCGACGACGGATGGGAGCCACACCCACCCGGCAGCGGCAACAGTCGCCAGAATGCCTTCCCCTGGACGACGGCGTTCGAAGCGGCGACCGAGTTGGCCGGCGAGAGATCGAGCAGGTAAACCCCGGTGCTCACATAATCGGCACTACGGGGCGCTCCGGCACACCAGGCCGCGAGAGCTTCCTCCGTATAAGGGAGGTTGCACTCTCCGATCGCTCGCGGCATCATCGGGCCCTGCTTGAGCAGGCCGGCATGAAGGACGACGCGAACGACCTCCTGCTGCGAATCTGCTGCGAATCTGAGAGATCGGTGAACGCGGTGCCGTCTGGGAGTGGCCCGTCGGGAAAGGTCAGGCCGAGCAGGAGCCGCAGCGCGAGGAAGTCACACCGATCCGGGCCTGGAATCCGCATCCGCTCCAGCAGCAGACCGGCGAGCTGCGGCACCGACTTCCCAGTGACACCGCCGAGGGCCGAGGCGGTCGCGTTGGCCATTGCGCCGGCGTGTGACTCCCAGTCCTGAAACGACGGCTCGATCAGGCAGTCGCTGAGTTCGGCCAGAAGCGCCGTGTCGGGTGCGGGGAGGAGCCGCGCCAGTCCGATCAGCGCCGCTCGGTGAAGAAACCGCTCGGGGTTGCCACGCCACTGGCTTACCGCGTCCACAATGACGCCGTCGGAGGGCAGGCCGGCGACTCCGACTGCGATGCAGATCTCCGCGGCTACAGCCGGGTCCGTTTCGGCTGCGAGCTGCTCGGCCAGGACCGGTGACACGGTCGCCCAATCCTGCGGGAAGTGGGCGAGCAGATACGCCATGCCGAGACGAAGGTCCCGGTCACGATCCCGCAGGACCTGAAGGTACGTGGGGACACCGGCACGGCCCCGGCGTTGTTCGGGAGTGTCCGGTTTGATCATGGTTTGTTAGATGCCGTAGACGGCGAAGACGTCGCTGCGGTCGTGTAGGTCGCG
>NZ_JBEYTI010000096.1:0-6598 GCF_040642975.1 Micromonospora sp. NPDC047548 | reverse complement strand
CAGACCGCGTGAAACGTTGAACTGGCTCAAACCGATCGAAGTGTTCAGCGATTTGGTAAGGAACGCAGTGTCGCCATGATCACTTGAATCCGCCATGCCTTCGGGGGCTTTGGCACCATCGGCGCCCTGCGCCCAGTCCTCCCACGCGTCGATGAACCCTTGCCGCTCGGTCTTCGTCTGCTTCGCCAGCTCCTGAAATGCTTCAGAGTGGCGTAGCTCCAGCAAATACAGCTTGGTCAGTAGCTCCAGTGGTAGTTCTGCGCCGGCGAGGGACGCCAAGTGCTCACGCACCGCCAGCGCGTTGAGGAACCGTTTGATAGCTCGAGGGCTGCGCCACACGTCCGCTGCAAGGCCACGCGCGATGCTTGCCGCAAGCGTCAGGGTGGCCGCCGTAGGTTCGGTGTCCGACTGGCCCGGAAGTACGTAAGGTGCCTTGCCCTCCACCCGCCGCTTCCGGGAGAGGGCGACGATCTCTTTGTACCGGCCGCCGGTCGCGGAACCCGAGTTGCACAGCAGTAACGCGATGTAGGCTTCGGCCTGCTCGATCGACAGCATGGGCAGCGTGACGGGAAGCTGCACGATCTTCTCCGTGTAGACCTTCGCAAAGCCTCCCCGAGCGGCGCCGCGTAGCTCGATGTCGACCGCATCCCGAATCAGGTCCTGGTCGGCGGCGATTACAAACGCCATCTTCTTGACCGACAGGAAAAGTTTGATCGACTCGAGGGTCGCCATGATCGTCGGCGGCAGGCAGCGGTCCAGGTCGTCCACGAGTACTACGACCCTCGCCAGACCGTCCATCGAATCCATGAGGGCCTGGAACTGCTCCCGGAACCCCGCCATGCCCTGTTGGACCTGATCGGCTTCGCTAGTCCTCGCTTCTGGCGTCAGGGCATCAACGAGGTCAGTAATTTTGGGCGACATGGTGACCGCGCTGCTGATCAGAACCTTCGCCACCCGCCCCCACGCAATCCGTTTGCGTAGCTCGTTCAACTTCTCCAGGACGACCTTGGTGTTGGGTGTCTCTTCCGTGGGCACCTGGCTCTGCAGCGTGTCGAGCACCTGAGCGATCAGGGTGCCGCGCATGTCCTCGGCGTTCTCAAACTCCCAAGGGTCGATTCGAACCACGAGGACATGCCCGAGCGCAGACAGATCCTTCGCGATGAGGTTGAGCGCCGTCGACTTGCCACCGCCCCAAGCGCTGTGAATTCCGACGGTGACCGGGTCGAGGCCCCCCGAGCCCACAATGCGCGCGACGACATCGGCGATGGCATCAAAGCCGAGGAGGTCTTCTTCGGCTGGGTTGTCGTCGAACAGCCGGGCCTTGCTAACAACCTGTTCGACCACGGCTACTCCAAGTCAATGATCGTCCCCGAGTTGCCGCAGGACTCTACCGCGAAGGGCCAACAAGGCGCGCGCTGCAGCAATCAGCCAAAGGTCGGCTTGCCGACATCCAAAAGCCCGATGATTCGCTATTCCGCACAAAGGGTCAGGGTTGGCTACTCCAAAGGCAGCCAACCGTTGCGCATGCCCGGATCGCACCGTGAGGAAGCAGCTCCGAGTTCAGCTCGCGGGGGCAGCCGGCACGTCGGTCAGCGCGTCTGCGAGCAGTGCGCACAACTGTCGCTGATAACGTGCGGCCGGTCACATAATCATGGGCGCCGGGATCGGGTGAGCGGTGTGAGACCGCGCCGGCTTGACAGCAGAGCGACGTCCTTGGGGCTCTCGTTTCGTTGGAGGCTGCTGAGTACGGCGTGCTGGGTCTCTGGTGTCCAGAAGATCCGTAGGTCCTCGCGTGCACGGGTGACTGCCGTGTAGAAGATGCTGTGCGTGATGTCGTCTTCGTTGGCGTCAGTGATGACGATCTTGACAGAGTCGTACTCGAGGCCCTGCGCCTTGTGTATAGAGACGGCGTAGGCGACCTGGAACGGAACGGCGGTGTTAAGGGAATCGTCGTCCGCGTCGCTGGTGTCGTGGTCGTAGACGCAGAAGCGTACGGTCGATCCTCCCACCCATTCCAGATCGCCGCCGCCGACGTCGAACTCGCTGAGCGGACGGTCGAGCTCGACGTCGAACTGGATCTGGCCGGGGGCGCACGCGATGTCGACGATCCGCCCCTTCAGGTTGTTGTAAATGACCGGCCGGAACCGCTCGGCCTCGTTGAAAAGGACCGAATCTCCGATCTTGTAGGTGGAGTCACGCCAGGTGATCGCCGGGTTCGGGTTGCTGCTCTGGAGGAATCGGTTGATGTTGTTGATGCCGTAGAGGCCGTCGTAGTTCAGGCAGAGGATGATGTCGTCGTCCCGCTGGGCCTTGAACAGTGACGTGTCGAGCACGGTCGAGTAGCCGTTACGGGCAATGACCTCGGCGACGTCGTCGTCGAGGTTTCGGACCTTGCCCCAGAAGTCGAGCAGCGACTTGTTTGTCGTCCGGAACGGGGTGGTCAGCTCGAACATCGCGGTGCTGGGGATGAACGAGCGGATGATACTGAACCAGTTACCGAACTGGATCGACTCGATCTGGTAGACATCGCCGACGAGCACGAGCAGCTTGAAGGACGTCTGCTCCAAAACCTTGAGCAGGTCAGCGTTGCTTACGGTGCTGCACTCGTCGATGACCAGCACGTCGTACTCCGTATCGGAGGCGGCCCGGTGGATTTGGCTGCTGATTGTCCGGAAAGCTGAGTCCTGCGCGGTGACCTTGCGCTTGAGGTTGTTCATCGCCGGATTGGTGTGGGCGAGGAACAGCTTCGACTTGTCGTTGAAGTAGCTCGCAATGTGGTCGACCATCGTCGACTTACCGGTGCCGGCCGCGCCGTAGACCAGCGCCACCTTCGACTGGCTGAACAACTGCTTCAGCGCGGACCTCTTGAACTCGTCGTCAATGCCACGTGGCTTCTCGCCGAGCCAGCGCTCGACGGCCTCGGTGTAGCCGTCGATCCCCGAGGACGCGAGCTTCTGCAACTCTTCGACGATGGCGAAGGTGTCGTCCTCGTAACCCCGGATGAAGACGTGCCCCTTGTCCAGCAAGAGTTGCCGCTTGGTGTGCCTGTAGTAAATCTTGCTGTTGTAGGCAGCGACCAGCGCGTTGACGTCCCCGAACTCCTCGAGATCCGCCACTGGCGTGTAGAGAAGCCCACGGCGCTCGACGTTGTTCTTGACATGCCGGGCGAGCAGCTCGTGCTTGCGCGTGGTGGCATCGAGGCTCTCGACCAGATCCCAGAACCGCGGGTTGTGTCCCGACAACGAAGTACAGAAGGGCATCTGGTCGAACGGGATGCAGCCGTACTGCAGATTCAGCCCGGACAGCCGGGCGCAGCTATCCCAGCTGTATTGCCGCTTCAGGACGAGGTTGTTCATCCGCAGCATGAGATAGCGGAGGACGTTGTGACCCGGCAGACCCGAGCGCACGATACGGCGCGCCTCGTCTAGCGCAGCGAAGATCTGCGGCGTCTTGACGAGGGCCGTGCCCTCGGCCCTCGTCGCCTTGTACTGGTCGTCAGGCATGTCGACCAGGTCGAGTAGGCTGCCGGAGCCGGCCGTCAGCCCTCGCATCAGGTAGACGTACTCCGCGGAGCTGATCCGGGTCTCGGTGGGGATGTCGAACAGACGTGCGAAGTTGTCGAACTCGCACGGGCGGATCGAGACCTCCCACTCGCGGATGACCGTGATCGGCATCGTCTGATCGAGTACCTCGATCGCATCATGCTGGAGCGTCAGCATGGCCGAGTACTTGTCGGTCATGTCGATGTCAGTGAAGGCGATGATGCGGTCGGACTTGCTGACCTTGTTGACGGCCCGGTAGAAGGTGACCTCGTAATGGATGCGCCCGTCGACGAAGAACGGACGGGTCTGGTGGATGTAGTAGCGGGCGCGCGGGTTGCCGTCGACCGGTGTCAACCGAAGTGCGTCTATTCTCGCCGCGATCTTCTCGTGGTATTCGCGCAGCGAGGGATCGAGATCGATCGGGAACGATTCCAGGTTGGCCAGCGCCGAGATTCCGCAGCTGTCCTTCAGTAGGGTGCGGATCCGCAGGAGATACTCGTAGTACTTGAGCATCAAGCGTTCCGAGGCGTCGCCGTCCAGTGTGTAGTGGGAGGCGCTGATCTGGATAAGTTTGTGGAACTTGCCGAGGAAGTTCAGCTTGCCCTTGCTCTTGACGTAGGTGAGTCCGGGATCCACAGCCGCGTAGTTGAACTCGGCGTCGTCCTTACCCGTGTGGAGACGCACGGCGACGCCTTCGACCAGGTTGCGCAGCTGGGCAAGGAGGTTCTGCGAGAGCAGAGCACGTTGATCCGTGAGCGATGCGATGTTCTGGCAGATCGCCTCATTCACGCGCTGAATCTGTTCGCCGACCGTGGTCATGAGGTCTGTCCATCTCAATCGCTAGAAGTGATCCCGAAGTCCCGCTCAAGGTAGGCGTTGAGCCTAGCGAGCGCGCGCTGTTTTCCGCCACGCTCACTTCCAGGTGCTGTGGGCGACACCGGGGCGGAGCCCTTCCGGCGTGACTCCCTCCGACGCGGACCGATCGTCATCCGCGGCGTGCTGCGCCTGAACCTGCCTCTCGAAGAGCTGATCAGTGCCGCTTCGTGGCGCCGGCCGGGTTGGCCGTGTGGACGTTGATGACGCCTATGTCGAACGGGCGATCCTTGAAGGCGGCTCGCTCAAGACCTTCACGACCGGCCAGATCGTGTCGTCCTCTCCCCAGGCCATGGTCCAGCCACAACTCGTTCAAGCCGCCGATCTCGGTACCTGTCGAGGAGTTGGACTCCAGCTGCACTCGTGCGGGCCACCTCCACACAGCCGCCATCTACGAAGGAACGAAGGTCGTCAACCAGAATGATCCTCGTCTCGCTAGCATCCACCCCGGAGATGACGCCTGGAGCCGCTGTGATTCGGCAACCGGATCTGCCGTTGCGAGTGCGGCTCGTCCAGACAGTAACCGAGTGTAGTCAGCGAGGCGACTCGCCCTGCGGCAAGGAGACTTGCTCGAGCGACATCGTCGACCTTTGGTACGCCGATATATGTACGCTCTGGCGTACCTGCCTGTGCACTCGGACCTGTACCCGCCAGCAGAGCCGCGTACGTATTCCATACGAGGAGCTGCGGCAGCCCGTTCGTCGGATGGGCGATGGATCGCAATCTCGGGCTCGCGTGCCTGCATGCCGGTGCCGCTGAGTTGTTACGCCCATGCTGTCGATCCGGAATCCATGACAAGGACCGCTTCTGGTGACGTCTCGTGTGGGGTTACGGTATCGATCTCCCCTCGGACACCAGTCTTCGTGGAGATTCGCGCAAGATCGACCGATAACGGCAGCGCAGCGGATCACCACCGGCGGCACCCGTGCTCATGGCGAACCTCGGGGGACGATCCCGCCTGCGCTGATGGTGGCGCGGCCGCACTGGCGGGGTGGCCGTGAGCCGCCGGCGGCCCTCTCCTCGCTGGCACGACGAGCAGCTCGTCGAGGCGCTCGTGCCCACCCCACTGCCGGCCGCGCCGCCGCAGCCGGCGCCCATGCCGGCCCTGCCGCCGCCCGCTGACCAGACCTCCGGCGGGGTGTTGTTCGACGTCGCCCGCCTCGATTCCGCGGGTCGGGTGACGGTCCGCCCGCTGCTTCACGCCGTGTTGTGGCTGCTAGTCGTCCTCGCAGCCGATACCGTTGCCGTCGCGGTCGAGGTCGTAGACATCCTCGCCAATGACACGCACCGGGCCCGAGATGTACTTGGGGCCGTTGCCGCCGTTGCGAAGGCAGTCCACGTCGTCGGCGATGGGCACACACTCTCCGGCGTAGTTGGGGTGGCAGCGTTTGGTTCCCGTGGCGATGACCTCGGTGACCGGTGCCACGGTTACCTCCGACTTGACGAGTTTCCTCGCGGTTTCGACGCCGTCGGCGACGGTCACCTGGTAGGTGAGGGTTCTCTCGCCATCAACGCCTTCGGTTCTCACTATCGTGACGCCCATACGCAGAGACGAGTCCTTCACCCGCATCGTCCCGTGCGGGATTGGCTTCGTCTCGGTGGCGATCCGAGTCTTCACCGCAGGGGTTGCTGCCGCCGTGGGTGACGGCTCGCCGGTGGCGGTCGCCGGGGCAGGTTTTTTGCTCGCGGCCACAGCCCCGGCGGCCTGCTGCTTGCTGGCGTCGCTGCGAGGGTCCGCAGCCCCACCGGCGAAGAACCCAACGAAGGCCAGCACGATGAAACAGGCGGCGGCGAGCGTGAACGCCTCCTGGTAAGAGAAACCCCGCCGGGCAGGGCCATTCTGTTGTACGGGCGGGAGCTGCGCGGGCGGGCCGTGAGGCGGGGGTGGCGTTTGCCCGTCCGAAGGGTCTTGCTGGGGGTGTTCGGTCACCTCTGCCAGTGTGCTGACGGTGGGAGATGCCACCACTACCCGATTGGCTGCCGCCTGTGTCGGGATTCTGACCGGCCGCTGGTGTTCCTGGCTGGATGGCGTCAGTTCCACTCCCAGGTGGCACCCTGCCGATGCTGGAAGGTCGGCGGCTCCGTCTCTGTCAACGGCGGCTCAAAATTGGCTCTGGCACAAGTTTCGTGATCTGGCTTGGTGCGGCTGGTCATGGTTGGGCGAGGATTCGTTTGCGGAGTAG
>NZ_JBEYTI010000095.1:0-7214 GCF_040642975.1 Micromonospora sp. NPDC047548 | reverse complement strand
CCGGCTTAAGGCACTGCTCGGGCCTCGGCGGCCCTCCCAGCGCGGGCCTTCACCCCCGCCCTGAAGGGCGGAGCACTGGCCCGCATCCCGGTAGCCGATGAGCGCACGTCCCGAGCCAGATGGCGGAGCGGCGGAGGACGCTGTGGTGTGCTCGTGCAGGACAAGGTCTGGTCGCGTCGGGGATCGCCGAACGGCGACCGCAGCTTGGCGACGCCTAGTTGATCGTCCGAAGTGAGTCATGCCCACCCTGCCATCACGCCCTGCCCACCCCGGTCCCCGAACCAGACGCCACGACCCGCCTCGACGTACGTCGACGCGACCGCCCCGGCAGCATCCTCCACGAATACGGGCATGCAGCCTGACCTGACCGGATGGCACTTCGGCAGCGCAGGGCCGGCCAGCACGTGGGCCCGCCTCCTGTCGCATCACCACGGCTCCGCGCGGGGACGACCATGCGTCCCCGCGCGGAGGCCCGGCTACGACGCCCGCGTACGAAGCCGGGTGAGCCCGGCGGCGATCCCGACGCCTAGGGCGCACCCGCACGAGTTGAGCATGACGTCGGCGGCGTGGCTCAACAGCAACTGGCCGAGCTCGATGAGCAGCGACAGACCCTCACCCGTCCGGCCGTGGCCGCCTCGATCAATCCGCGACGCGGCTCCGGCTCTGGTAGACGACGTCCTGATAGTCGGGGTGGCGGGCGATCCAGCCCGCATAGAACGGGCAGGTCGGCAGGACAGCGAGGCCGGCTGCGCGCGCTTCGTCCAAGGAGGTTCGGACGAGTGCGGCACCGATCCCCCGACCCTCGTACCGGGGGTCCACCTCGGTGTGCACGAATGCGATCAAGTCGCTCGTTCGGATGTACTCCGCGAACCCCGCCAATGCGCCGTCGAGGCGGGCCTCATAGCGCTTCTCAGCGGGATTGTCGGTGACTTCGAGGGTCTCGCTCATCATGCTTCCTTCTGGTCGAGGGTCTCGCTGCGCACCCCGAACCGAGTTCCGCTCGCGGCACGTGCAACGACAACCACCCTTCCGCCGATTTTCATCCCGACTCCGTGTCCGGGATTAGTGGACATTGACCGGGTCGGGCGGCGCAACGTCATCCCGCGACTCGCCGGGGAGCATACTCATGCCGTTCTCAGGGCCGCGGTCGGGGAGAGCCGGGCGGCCCGCAGAGCCGGGTAGACGCCCGCCAGCCCTCCGATGAGGATGGCAGCGGCCAGTCCCGCGCCGATCGCGGCAGCCGGCACGAGCGTCTGCCAGCCGCGGGCGGTGGCCATCGCGTACGTGACCGCGGTGCCCAGCAACGCCCCTACGGTGCCGCCGCCCGCGCCCAGCAGCAGCGACTCGACCAGGAACTGGGCCGCGACATGCCGCCGAGTGGCGCCCAGCGCCCGGCGCAGCCCGATCTCGCCACGCCGCTCGAGGACCGAGATCACCAGCACGTTGGCGATGCCGATGCCGCCCACCAGCAACGCCACCCCGCCGAGACCCAGCAGCAGAACGGTGGCTCCACCGGTGACCGCGAGCCGGGCGGTGAGCGCTTCGGAGGGCCGGCTCACAGCGACTTCCTCGGGGTGGGCCGGGTTGGCCGCCCGCCCGAGCAGGCCCGCCACCTCGTCGGTGCGCTCGGTCTGCGCCCGCACGAAGATCCGGGTCGGGTTGCCGTCGTACCCGAATTGGGCAGCCGCCACCGGCGCGCCGATCAGCGCCGAGGCGTCCAGTTCGGGGGCCAGCTCGACCGGCGCCATGATGCCCACCACCGTGTACCACCGGTTGCCGAGGTAGACCTGCGGGTGGCCGATGACATGGCGGATGCCCAGCGACGTGGCGGCGTAATGGCCGAGCACCACCGCCGGGTAACGGGCCAGCGCCGCGTCCAGGAAGCGGCCGTCCACCAGGGTGCCGTCCAGCGTGGCGAGCAGCGCCGGGTCGGTGGCCCGCACGGACAGCCCTCCGGTCTGCCCGGGCGGTATCCGGTCGTTGCGGTAGATCCGCACATCGAGCGTCGCGGTCGCCGCCGAGGCGAGCACCCCATCGGTACGCGCCACCGCCGTGCCCGCGGTCACCGGCAACTTGGCCTCCGCCCCGCGGATGGTCTTACCGTTGGCCACGGTGAGTAGGTTGGTGCCGACCCGGTCGATGCGGGCGAGCACGTCGGCCTGGCTGGACCGGGTGACGCCGAGCACGGCCACCATGGCCGCAATCCCGATCGCCACCCCGAGGATGGACAGCGCCGCCCGGCCCGGTCGCGACCGCAGGCCCACGGTGCTCACCGGCAGCAGGTCGGCTACGCGCAGGCGAGACCTCACGACGCACCCCCGCTGTCTCGGACCACCAGGCCATCCCGCAACTGGACGCGGCGCCGCATCGCCGCGGCGACCCGCTCGTCATGCGTGATCACCACGATGGTGACACCGTCGTCGTTGAGCTCGCGCAGCAGTTCGACGATCTCGGCGCCGGTGACGGAGTCGAGATTGCCGGTGGGCTCGTCGGCGAGCACCACGGCGGGGCGGCCGACCAACGCGCGGGCGATCGCCACCCGCTGCCGCTCGCCGCCGGACAGATGCGCGGCGGGGAAGTCGGCGCGGTGGGCCAGGCCGACCCGCTCGCATGCCGCGTAGGCGGCCCGCCGGCGTTCGGCGGCCGGCACCCCGCGGTAGAGCAGGCCGGTCGCCACGTTCTGTGCCGCGCTCAGCCGCTCCAGCAGGAAGAACTGCTGGAAGACGACCCCGAGGAGGTGCGCCCGCACGCCGGAGAGCTGCCCGTCGCTCAGCTTCTCGACCGGGTGGCCGGCGATGCGTACCGAGCCGCCGGACGGGCGGTCCAGGCCGGCGGCGAGGTTGAGCAACGTGGTCTTGCCGGAGCCGGACGGGCCTGCCACGGCGACCAGCTCGCCGCTGTGCACGGTGAGGGTGACGCCGCGCAGCGATTCGACCGGCGGCCTGCCGGCGTAGACCTTGCGCGTGTCGATCAACTCCAGGACGGCGGTCATGGCTGTGCCTTCGCTGCCATTGCCCTCCTGGCGCTCGCCGGTGAGGCCGTTGTGCACCGCCGTTGGGTGCCGCTTGGCGCGATCGATCATGACGCAGGCACCTCCACGGTCTGGCCGGCGGTGAGGCCGCTGACAACCTCCACCTGGCCGGTGCTCTCGTCGAAGCTGCCCGGTTCCACCCGAACCGCGGCCCCGCCGGCCAGGCGGACCTGGTAGCCGCCGCCGGGCCGGGCGAGCAACGCCGCGATCGGGATCAGCAGGACGTCGTCTCGGGTGCGGGCGGTGATGTCGACGGTCACCGGCGCCTGGTCCAAACCGAAGCCGCTGGGCAGGCGGACCGCGATGGTGAGCGGGACGGTCGCCGTATCCGGGTTCGTGGGCTGCTGCGGGTCGTTGCCCGCACCATCGGAGGACGCCGTCGCGACCTGGCCGACGGCGATGACCCGACCTTGGATCGGGTCGGCGTCCGGCAGGGTCACCTCGACCTGGTCGCCGGTGTGTACGGTGCCGCGCTGCGCGGTGTCCAGCTGCGCGATCACCGCCCGGCTCGTCGACGTTCCGGTGAGCACTGTCGTCCCCGGCGCGACGGTCCCACCGACCCGGATCTCCAGCTGGCTGACGCGTAGCGGGGCGGGCAGGAAGACGATCTCGCCCTGGGTGAGCCGCCCGGTGCGCTGGTACGCCGGCCGCCCCCAGGACGCCTCCCAGCGCCGGATCGCCGCGGCCGTGGCGGCGCCGAAGTGCCGGTCCACGGTGATCCGGTGGTACGGGTCGAAACCCATGGCGACCAGGTTCTGTTCGAGTTGGCGCACGTCGGGGCCGTCGCTCATCCCGTAGCGGAAGTCGCGGTAGGCAGGGACGGGGCCCAGCAGCAGGCGGACCGGCGCGTTGGCCACCCGGTAGAGGACGCCGCCGCGGCCGATCGTCTTGCCCACGTCTGGCGCTGCCGTCAGCACGCCCGGCGCGCCCTGGTGGTCGACGACGTAGGAGCCGGCGTACCCGAGGACGCCGCTGACCTGGACGCGTTCGGTGAGCGTGCTGTGGGTGACCTCGGCGGTTCCGATGGCCACCGAGGCGGCGGGTGTGTCGGGGGTGTTCGGCGCGGACCGGGCGGCGTAGGCCACGCCGGCGGCGAGCGGCGTCGCCACCACGACCGCGAGCACGGCGCCGGCCCCGCGTCGGCGGCTCACTTCTTGCCTCCGCCGTTGTCACTAATGCGGACTTCCCCGCTCCAGAGGTGCTTGCAGGCATCCTGTGCGACGTTCATCTGCCGGGGCGGGAGTCCGTTCGCCAGCGAGGTTCCGGTGAGGTCGAATTCGCCCCTGGCGTTCGGGTCAGGGAAGTCGGGAACGCCGTGCTCGCGAATGCACTTGGCGTACTCGGCGAGCTTGCGCAGGTCCTCGGCCGAGAGCTGTTCCTTGGGGCGGAACGCCGTCGGGGGGTACCGGTCTTCGATCGATTTGCAGGCCTCGACGACCTGCGGACGGTTGTGGAGGTCCGTCTTCCAGTTGTACCCGCCCTGAGGTGGGAACTGGAGGTATCCCTCCGGGGTCAGATCGGCGTCCGGCATCCGGGTCAGCCCGTGGTCGCGCAGGCACTGGACCCACTCCTGACCGAGGGCGAGAAGTTGCTGCCGGCTCACCGAGGCGGACGCCGACGGGCTCGCCGCTCCAGAGGCAGAGTCGCTGGAGTCGCAGCCGGCGGCCCCGGCCCCGACCGCGAGCAATGCGGCGAGGAACACTGTGGATGCTGTTCTGGTCATGGCCTTACGGTGCGTGCCGCAGCGAGTGAACTCATCGGACCCAGGTCGGTCCTTCGGCCGCCGCTGGTACCGCGGACGTAGCACCTGAGTTGGACGCTGCCGCCGTATCCGCTCCCTACCATGAGGGTGTGCCCCGGTTCGTGCCGCGCCACTTCCTGACCGACGCCGCCCTGGCGCTGGTGCTGATCGTGCTGACTGTCGGGCCCCGGCTGGTGATGGGCTTCGCGGCCAGGACAAAGCCGGATGTCGCGACGGAGTACCTGGACAAGATGGGTCTCCCCGCGGACCGCCCATGGTGGTTGTTCGCCTCACTGATCGTTGTCGGTCTACTGATGAGACAACACCATCCCCCTCTGGCATTGATCCTCACCGGGACCGGGGTGCTCGGCCATCTGTTCGGCGACGCCAAGTTCCAGCTGCTTGATCTGGCGCTTCCGCTGGTGTTGTATACCGTCGCCGCGATGGCTCGGAACCGGCGGGTCTCGCTCACCATGCTGGGACTCGCCATGCTCTTGGCGTATGCGGCGATGGTGGGCGGCCGGATTTATGTCGAACAGCAGGAGTTCGCCAGCAAGCAGGTCGTGCAAGAGCAGGTCGCGGGGGCCTCGGTCAAGAAAGCGGTCAGGACGGCGCCACCGCCGGCTCTGGTGCTCTCGGTCGACAGACTGCTCGGCGGGGGCCAGGCAATCATGGAGATGTGGCTGCTGCTGGTCGCGGCGTTCGCGGTCGGCGACGCGATGCGCAGCCGGCGCGCACACCTGGCCGCGGTCGAGCAGCGGACCGCCGACCTGGCCCGGGAGGAGCGGCAACGGGCGGCGCTGGCGGTCGCGGCGGAGCGCGCCCGAATCACCCGGGAGCTGCACGACGTGGTGGCGCATGGAATTTCAGTGATGGTGGTGCAGGCGCAGGGCGCGTCCGCCGCGCTGGACCGGCATCCGGACCGCGCCGCCACCGCGCTGCAGCACGTGATCACCACCGGACGAGCCTCGCTGGCCGAAATGCGCCGGCTGCTCGCCGCCGGGCGCACCGACCCGGCCGACGACGCGCAACTCACCCCGCTGCCGGGCCTCGGCGGGCTGCCCGCGCTGATCGATCAGCTGCGGTCCACCGGAATGCGGATCGAGCTACACGTCGACGGGGTGCCCGCCGCAGTGCCCGCAGCGGTCGACCTGTCCGCGTACCGGATCGTGCAGGAGGCCCTGACGAACACGCTGAAGCACGCGGGCCCAGGCGCAGGCGCGGTACTGCGGCTGGCATTCGAGCCCGCATGGCTCCGGGTGGAGGTGACCGACGACGGCACGGGCTTGGCGGACGGGGCGGACGGACGCGGCAACGGGCTGCGCGGCATCGCCGAGCGCGTCGCCATGCTGGGGGGCGAACTGGAGACCGGCCACGGTGACGGCGGCGGGTTCCGGCTGTGTGCGACGCTGCCGCTGCAAGCGCGCGAGACCACGCCGGTACAGCGATGAGCATACGGGTCGTGCTGGTCGACGATCAGACGCTGGTGCGCACCGGGTTCCGGCTGGTGCTAGAGGAGACCGGCGACATCGAGGTGGTCGGGGAAGCCGCCGATGGATCGCAGGCCTTGGACGTGGTGGCCCGCAGCCGGCCCGACGTGGTCCTGATGGACGTGCGGATGCCGGGGCTGAACGGCATCGAGGCCACCCGCCGCATCCGCTCCGGCCCCCACGCCGCCCGCGTGATCATCCTGACCACCTTCGACCTGGACGAGTACGTGCTGGCCGGGCTTCGCGCCGGAGCCAGTGGCTTCCTGCTCAAGGACGCGCTCGCCGCCGACCTGATCTCCGCCGTACGAGTGGTGGCTGCCGGCGAGGCGGTGGCCGCCCCCACCGTCACCCGCCGCCTCTTCGCGCATTACCTCGGCAAGACCCCGCCCCGGCCGGAGACGAACGCCCGGCTGGCGGCGCTGACCGAGCGCGAGCGCGAGGTGCTGACCCTCGTCGCGCGAGGCCTGTCGAACGCGGAAATCGCGGTGGCGCTCTTCGTCTCCGAGAGCACGGTGAAGACTCACCTCGGCCGGATCCTGGCGAAGCTGGGGCTGCGGGACCGGGTGCAGGCGGTCATTCTCGGCTACGAATGCGGCCTGGTAGAAGTCGGCAACGACCGATAGGGCGCGGCGGTATAGCCGTGCGCAGCGCCTCCGATCAGCTAAACGGTCCTGAGTCGGATTGGGCTTCCGGGATCGTTTCCCACCGTGGTGGGGTCGCGTGGCGTGGCGGTGGAGTCCTGCGCCCAGTGCTGCTCCTCGTGGCCGGTGGCCAGACGGGGTGTCTCCGAGCGTTGAGGCGACGCTACGATGAACGTCGCTGCAACCGCCGATCCTGGCGGCCTCGTCCGTGTCTTTCCCCGGAGGCCCCGTGCCCGCGAGCGATACCAGCCAGCCGCTGGGAGATCCCCGACTGGACACCACCACCGTCTCGGTTGCGCGTCGGTGGAACT
>NZ_JBEYTI010000094.1:0-7456 GCF_040642975.1 Micromonospora sp. NPDC047548 | reverse complement strand
TCCGGGGTATAAATCAATTTGGCACTGGCTTATCAAGCACCCTGTTGAGTTCTCAAAGAACAACCACACACCATCTAGAAGCTCTACTCCGTAGAGCCCCCATCCGGGGCAACCTCTCCAACTTACCCGGCCCGACTTTCGCTGTCAACCTCGTGTTTTGAGGTGATCAACTTGGTACGACCCGATCCACGTTGACGCACGCCGTCGCCGGCGGTCGTTTCTGTCGTGGGAACTCGGCAGACCGGCCGATCGCCGCTTCGCGGCCATCCGCCCGGCTCTCTGCCGGCTTTCGCACTCTACCCGGTCGGCCTCGCGATCGCAACCCCGTCTCCGGAGTGTGTCGCACCGCCCGTTCCTCAGTCTCGCTCGGCGTTTCCGCCACGAGCCTGGCGCCCGTCCTCGGCCGGTTTGTCCGGCCTCCCTCGTGCAGAGAGAAAGTTACGCGGCCGGCCCGGAGAAGGCAAATCAGTGATCATCATTGGCGCCCCTGGCGTGCCACGGAACGGCGCGCGGGCAGTACCCCGATCTGGATCGGCGCGCCGCGGAGCCGGCGGCGTGCCAGAGTGGCTGCCATGGATGACCTGTCCCGATCCCCGACGGCCACGCTCGCCGACGAGGCGTTGCTCGGACTCCTGGCGCCGTTCTGGCAACTGGTGATCGGCGCGGTCGTGCTCGCCGTCGTCCTGCTCTCCACCGCTCGGCTCGCCCAGCGCGGCCGGTCCCGGATGACCACCGCGCTGCTCGTCACCGCTGCGGCGATCGTCGGCCTGACGGTGATCGGCGTGCTCGTCGAGGGGTGACCCGAGGGCTCAGAGCCGTCGATTGGCGAGACTGGGCAGCTCGGTGCGGATGGTGTGCAGGCGGTCGAGGTCCAGGTCGACGACGGTCAGCCCGACCCCGTCCGGCACCTGGCCGAGCACCGTCCCCCACGGGTCGACCACCATGCTGCGCCCGAAGCAGGTACGCCCCGGCTCGTGGTCACCGATCTGGCCGGCGGCGGCCACGAAGCACTGGTTCTCAATCGCCCGCGCCCGCAGCAGCACCTCCCAGTGGTCCCGGCCGGTGTGCATCATGAATGCGGCCGGTACCACGAGCAGCTGCGCTCCCCCGTCGACGGCCAGCAGCCGGTAGAGCTCGGGGAAGCGCAGGTCGTAGCAGATGGACAGGCCCACCCGCAGACTCTCGACGTCAACGACCACCGGCTGGTCACCGGGGGCGACCGTCGCCGATTCCAGGTACGACACCCGCCCCGGGATCTCCACGTCGTACAGGTGGATCTTGCGGTAGCTGGCGGCGAGCGCGCCGGAGCGGTCGAACACCAGGGACGTGTTCCAGGTGTGCGCCGGATCCGGGCCGGCCTCGTGGAACGAACCCGCCACGACCCAGATGCCGAGCCGCTCGGCGACACCGGCGAAGACCGTGCCCACCGTGCCGTCCACCGGTTCCGGCTCCGGCATCCCCGCGCCGTGGCCGAGGTAGTCGACGTACTCGGGGAGGATCGCGAGATCCGCGCCGGCCGCCGCGGCCCTGACCAGCAGGGCCTCGGCGGCGGCCAGGTTGGCGGCCCGGTCGTCGCGGGCGTTGAGCTGGCAGACGGCAACGCGCATGGAGATCAGGGTACGGCCGGACGGGGGCCGGGGACAGCGTCAGATGCTGGCGAGCACCAGGGCGTCGGCGGCGAATCCGAGACCGGCCAACTGCACCGGCCGGAGCCCTTCCCGGTCCACGGCGAGCGCGAGCAGCACGGTACTCGCCGGGTAGAGCGCTGCGATCGCGGCCACAACGCTCAGGTGGCCCCGGCCCGCGGCGGCCAGGTAGAGCGCGTTCGCGGCAACGCCCGCGCCGAGCCCCCAGGCCAGGTCGACCGTGCTCGGCGTGCCGGGTGCCACCAGCACCAGCAGGAGCGGCAGCGGCACGCTCAACAGTTGGGAGACCACGGTGACGGCGACCGGGTCGGCACGGCGGGACGCCTTGCCGCCGGAGAAGTCGGCCCTACCGAACGCGACCGCCGACACCGCCGCCAGCATGATGGGGAACACCGGACGGTCCTACCAGAACAGGGGCGGGCCCGACCAGTGGGATGCCGTACCGACGACAGCACGGCCACCCCCGGGCGGCCGTGCTGTCGTCGTCAGAGTGGGGCGCCGGTCAGGCAGACTTCTCCTCGCGCTCCCGGCGGGACCGGCGACCGGTGAACTCCCTCGGGACGATGGTCGGGTTGACGTTCTCCAAGACCACCTCGCGGGTGATCAGCACGCGGGCGGCGTCGGGGTTGCTCGGCACCTCGTACATCGTGGAGAGCAGGACCTCCTCGATGATGGCGCGCAGGCCGCGGGCGCCGGTGCCGCGCAGCATCGCCTGGTCGGCGATCGCC
The DNA here is from genome assembly GCF_040642975.1 of Micromonospora sp. NPDC047548. Taxonomy (NCBI): domain Bacteria; kingdom Bacillati; phylum Actinomycetota; class Actinomycetes; order Micromonosporales; family Micromonosporaceae; genus Micromonospora; species Micromonospora sp. NPDC047548. Next base: position 5,082 of record NZ_JBEYTI010000094.1, on the reverse strand, counting down.
TCAAGCGCCGGCTCGTCGAACTCCAGCTCGACCCCGTCCAGCTCGAACAGGCGCTGGTACTGCTTGACCAGCGCGTTGCGCGGCTCGGTGAGGATGCGCACCAGGGCGGTGCGGTCCAGGCTGCGCACGTTGGTGATCACCGGCAGCCGGCCGACGAACTCGGGGATCAGCCCGAACTTGAGCATGTCCTCCGGCATCACCTGGCTGAAGATGTCGTCGGTCGACCGCTCGGAGACCGACCGGAGCCGGGCGCCGAAACCGGTGCCGCCGTGGCCGGTGCGGGCCTCGATGAGCTGGTCGAGCCCGGCGAAGGCGCCACCGCAGATGAACAGCACGTTGGTGGTGTCGATCTGGATGAATTCCTGGTGCGGGTGCTTGCGCCCGCCCTGCGGCGGCACGTTGGCCACCGTGCCTTCGAGCATCTTCAGCAGCGCCTGCTGGACGCCCTCGCCGGAGACGTCCCGGGTGATCGACGGGTTCTCCGACTTACGGGCGATCTTGTCGACCTCGTCGATGTAGATGATGCCGGTCTCGGCGCGCTTGATGTCGTAGTCCGCGGCCTGGATCAGCTTGAGGAGGATGTTCTCCACGTCCTCGCCGACATACCCGGCCTCGGTCAGCGCGGTGGCGTCGGCGATGGCGAACGGGACGTTCAGCATCCGGGCCAGGGTCTGCGCCAGGTGGGTCTTGCCGCAGCCCGTCGGCCCGAGCAGCAGGATGTTGGACTTGGCCAGCTCGACGGCTTCGCTGCCGGAACCCGGCGCGCCGGCCGCCTCGGCCTGGATCCGCTTGTAGTGGTTGTAGACCGCGACGGCGAGCGCCTTCTTGGCCTGATCCTGACCGACGACGTAGTTATCGAGGAACTGGCAGATCTCCATCGGCTTGGGAAGCTCTTCCCACTTCACCTCGCCGGACTCGGCCAGCTCCTCCTCGATGATCTCGTTGCAGAGGTCGATGCACTCGTCGCAGATGTAGACCCCAGGGCCCGCGATGAGCTTCTTGACCTGCTTCTGCGACTTGCCACAGAAGGAGCACTTCAGTAGGTCGCCGCCGTCACCGATCCGTGCCACCTACGTTCTCCCTGCACTCGTCGGCCGGAACGCCGGCCCTGACCTGCGGGCGCCGCGCGCCCGTCCGTCTCGATCCCTGCCGCCGGCCCGACCCGGCCCAGCGGCACGGAACCGACGTTACCCGCTGACGGAGGTTTCTCCGACCCCCAAAACGGGTGTGTCAGAGGTCGGCCAGGAACGACCCCCCGACCGACCTCCGACCCGGTGCTGCTCAGCTGGCCGCGTTGGCCGCCAGCAGGCCCTTCTTGCGGCTGGTCAGGATTGTGTCGACCAGCCCGTACTCCTTGGCCTCCTCGGCCGTCATGATCTTGTCCCGGTCGATGTCCTTGCGAACCTGGTCCATCGGGCGGTTGCAGTGCCGGGAGAGCATGTCCTCCAACTGGGTCCGCATCCGCAGGATCTCCCGGGCCTGGATCTCGATGTCCGAGCCCTGCCCGTAGCCGCCCTCGGTGGCCGGCTGGTGGATGATGATCCGCGAATTCGGCAGCGCCATCCGCTTGCCCGGGGTGCCGGCCGCGAGCAGCACCGCCGCCGCGCTGGCCGCCTGGCCCAGGCAGACGGTGGAGATGTCCGGCCGGACGTACTGCATGGTGTCGTAGATCGCCGTCATGGCGGTGAACGAGCCACCCGGCGAGTTGATGTACATGATGATGTCGCGGTCCGGGTCGGTGCCCTCGAGCGTCAGCAGCTGCGCCATCACGTCGTTGGCGGACGCGTCGTCGACCTGGACGCCGAGGAAGATGATCCGGTCCTCGAAGAGCTTGTTGTACGGGTTGGACTCCTTGACCCCGTACGACGTGCGCTCGACGAACGACGGCAGCACGTAGCGGTTGTGTACGGCCGCGAACTGGGGCGGCAGGCTCAGATCGGTCATCGTCAGCTCCTCAGCTCAGGGTCCCGGCGCCATCCGGAACCTGAGCGGCCCCGATGATCACCTTGTCGATGAAGCCGTAGTCCATGGCCTCCTGGGCGGTGAACCAACGGTCCCGGTCCGAATCCGCCTCGATCTGCGCCTGGCTCTGGCCGGTGTGGTGCGCGACCCGCTCCTGGAACATCCGCTTGGTGTAGAGCATCTGCTCGGCCTGGATCGCGATGTCGGACGCCGTGCCGCCGAGGCCACCCGACGGCTGGTGCATCATGATCCGCGCGTGCGGGAGGGCGTACCGCTTGCCCTTGGTGCCGGCGCAGAGCAGCAGCTGGCCCATGGAGGCCGCCATGCCCATCGCCACGGTCGACACGTCGTTGTCGATGAACTGCATGGTGTCGTAGATCGCCATGCCGGAGTAGACCGAGCCACCCGGCGAGTTGATCCAGAGGTTGATGTCGCGGTCCGGGTCCTCCGCGGCGAGCAGCAGCAGCTGCGCGCAGATGCGGTTGGCGACCTGGTCGGTCACCTCGCTGCCCAGGAAGATGATGCGCTCCTTGAGCAACCGGTTGTAGACCGAGTCGTCGAGGTTGCCAATGGTGTCGCCACCGCGGGCGTCGATCGCCCGGAGCGGCTTCGGTGAGATGTGCATGTCGGTCATGGCAGCCCTTCGCTCTCCGTACCGTCCTCCCCGACACTAACCGCTCAGCCGGGTGATCGACTCCCGGTCGGGGCACTGTTCGCTCTCAGCGCAGATGTCCTCGGGACGTACCCGGAAAAGGGTTTCGGCCGCCGTCCACCACGACGGGCGGACGGCGGCCGACCGGGACGATCAGTGCGCGTGGTCGTGCTCGTGCGCCTGCTCGCTCTCGGCCCGCAGCGCGTCGAGGGTGACCTCGTTGCCGGCGGTGTCCTTGATCTTGATCTTCTCCATGACCGCGGCGAGGGCCTTGCCGCGACGGACGTCGCCGAAGACGGCGGCGGCCGCACCGGAGCGCACCAGCTGGTCGTAGTACTGCTGCGGCGCCATCCCGGCCCGCTGCGCGCGGTGGACGATCTCGTGGCCGAACTCGTCGTCGGAGACCTGGACGTCCTCGGCGTCGGCGAGCGTGTCGAGCAGGAGCTGGATCTTCACGCCCTCGGTCGCCGCCTCGTTCAGCTCGGCGTCGATCTGCTCCTCGGTCTTCTCCTCGGCGGCGAGGTACTCCTCCAGCGAGGCGCCGATCCGCTCCAGCTGGTCGATCATGGCCGCCTTGCGGCTCTCGACCTCCTCGCGGACGACTCCCTCCGGCGCCGGCACCTCGGCGGCGGAGACGAGCTGCTCGAGTGCCTTGTCCCGGGCGGCGTAGATCTGCTCGACCCGCTTGCCCCGGGTGACCCGCTCGCGCAGGTCGTCGCGGAGCTCGGCGATGGTGTCGAACTCGCTGGCCATCTGGGCGAAGTCGTCGTCCAGCTCCGGCAGCTCCTTCTCCTTGACCGTGCGGACGGTCACCGCCACCTCGGCGTCCCGGCCGGCGAAGTCGCCGCCCACGAGCTGGGTGGTGAAGGTGGTGCTCTCCCCGGCGGCGAGGCCGACCACGGCCTCGTCCAGGCCCGGCAGGAGCTGCTTGCTGCCGACCTCGTGCGAGATGTTGCTGGCCGAGCCGCCCGGCACGTCCTCGCCGTCGACGGTGGCGTTCAGGTCGATCTGGACGTAGTCGCCCTCCTGGGCGGCCCGCTCGACGGTCTTGAGGGTGGCGAACCGCTCGCGCAGGTTCTTGACCTGCTCGTCGATCTCGCTGTCGTCGATCTGGAGCTCGTCCACGGTCACCTCGACGGTGGCCGGGTCCGGCAGGATGATCTCCGGACGGACGTCGACCTCGGCGGTGAAGTTGAGCGAGTCACCGTCGTTGAACTCGGTGATCTCGACCTCCGGGCGACCGAGGGTCTTCAGGTCGTGCTCGCGGACCGCGGCGAGGATGTTCTGCGGGATGGCCTCCTGCACCGCCTCGTTGAGGACGGTGCCCCGGCCCACCCGCTGGTCGATGACGGCGGCCGGCACCTTGCCCCGGCGGAAGCCGGGAACCTGCACCTGCGAACCGATCTCCCGGTACGCCTTCTTGAGGCTCGGCTCGAGCTCGACGAACGGCACCTCGATGGCGAGCCGCACGCGCGTCGGGCTCAGAGTCTCGACGGTGCTCTTCACAGGCGTACTCCTTGACGGATCTCAGTTGAGTCTGGGCGTGTTTGCGCGCATCGAGTGTAGGCGAGCCGGGCTGCTGCTCCGGCAGCGCCCGGGTACCGCGCGACAAAAATCGGCGACGACCCGGACGACCCGGCCGCGGACGACAGTCGGGGTGGCGGGATTTGAACCCACGGCCCCTCGCTCCCAAAGCGAGTGCGCTACCAAGCTGCGCCACACCCCGTGGCGACGAGAAGTGTATGCCGTCAAGCACCCGCCCGAGGTGCCGGGGAGGCCCCCAACGCGCCGAACCCCCACCAACCGGACACCCATCGGTGGGTTCAGGCACGGGCCGGCGGCGTCGGCGGGCTGCAGGCGAGCGTGGCGGGCGCGTTTTGTGGGATGTGGCGGTGTCGGGGTACGGGGAGACCGCGACTTGCTGCACGGCGTGCGGATCATGGAGTCGGCGCGGGGATATGCCTGTGCGCGTCGGGTGGGGGGACCGGGTAGGCTGGCGGCGCGTCCCGCGGTGGCGGGGCGACTGCGGGCGTAGCTCAATGGCAGAGCTTCAGTCTTCCAAACTGACGGTGCGGGTTCGATTCCCGTCGCCCGCTCCAACCACGAAGGCCCAGGTAGACCGCACGATCGCGGCACCTGGGCCTTTCACATTTCCCCCGCCTTTGATCTTGCGTGCCATCCGCGTGCCATTCAACGGCGGGGCCGGCCCTCACCGGCGATGCGGCGGTCCATCGCAGAGGCGATCTCGCGGTCCCGCTCGCCGGTTGCATGCTGGTAGATCAGGGCGGCCCGCATGGTGGCGTGCCCCATGGGGTGCATGAGCTCTCGCGTACTGGCCCCGGACGCGGCGGCGAGGGTGTTGCCGGTGTGCCGCAGGTCGTGGGTGCGCCGTGAGGCGCTGTGGTTCGAGTGGAGGTGAGAGACCTTCGCCGCTGACCCTGTCGCAGCAGGGCGGTGGAGCTGGGGGC
>NZ_JBEYTI010000093.1:0-7744 GCF_040642975.1 Micromonospora sp. NPDC047548 | reverse complement strand
AGATCATCAGAAGCCGCGCTCGTCCCACAACTCCAGCCCCGTCCGGTCCTTAACCTGGACAGAACGCCTCAAGCCGGAACAACGCCGGGGCCGTGTTCCGCAGGGTGCATTACAGTAAGGCCTCGCAGCAGTCACGCTTGGCAGCGCAACGGATCGAGGTTGATCCGCGACTCGTATACGAACAGAGGTCAGCACATCGTCGGCCGACGCAAGCTCAGAGGTGAATACGCAGCTATTCTGGTTGCTTGGTTGATGGTGTTGCGGTTTGCGTGACTCCTTCCTGCCGCAGTTCCAGGATGTAAGGCTGGTCGTTGGTCTGTAGGAACCGGACTTCCAGATCGAGTCCTGGGTGTAGGTAGCGACCGTCTGGGTCTGCCATTAGTACGACCGGTTGCTGGGCAGCGGCGGAGAAGGTCAGTTGGCCGTTGGTGACCGCGATGTCGATCGGGTAGTCGTCGTGTAAGACGTAGCGGCCCGTCACGTCACTAAGCGGCGCGGCTGTGATGCTGGTGGCGTACCGACGGTCCGCGGCGGCGCGGATGCTGGCCAGCAGCTCCCATCCATCCTCAGAGTTAGTCATCGCAGCGACCGCCGTGCCGCTGTCGGGCCACACGTAGGAAAAGCAGGTATAGCCAACGTTCAACCCGGTGTGTCCGAAACGCCGGCGCCCGGCGCGGTCGTCGACCTCAGTGCCGAGCCCGTAGATGCCGCCCGGAATCTGCGGTGTCCACATCTGGGTGGCCAGGTCGCGGTCGAGCAGCTTCGAGTCTCCCGAGGCCGCCCGGGCGATCTCGAGGTCGAGCCGGAGCAGGTCGGTCGGGGTGCTCCACAGTCCACCTGCGGCCGTCTCCGGTTGCACTCGCCAACCGCCGGGAATCCCGGTGCCGCCACCGTGATGGCCACGAGCCACCAGATGCGGTCGCTGGTGCGGATACTGCTGGTCGAAGCTGCTGTCGGCCATGGCCACCGGTTCCAGCACCAGAGTTTGCATGAGGTCCTCGAACGGGGTTCCGGTCGCGTCCACCATCAGCTGCTGGAGCACGGAGTAGTGGCTGCCCGAGTACCGGAAACGGCTACCCGGCAACAGGGTCGACCGAACCGGTGGAGTAGTCGTCGGGCCGCTGCCTTCCAGGACCTGCAACAGCGACGGGGCGCGATCTGCGGCATAGCCGCGGTACCAGGTGTCGGACAAGCCCGCCGTGTGCGCCAGCAATTGTCGTAACGTAACTCCCGGTTGCTGACCCTCGCGGTCGAGTAGTTGCCACGAGGTGAGGTATTCGCCGATGTCGGTGTCCAGATTCAGGACACCGTCCTGGACCAGTAGCAATGCGCCGAACGCGGCGACGTGCTTGCTGATCGAACAGGCCGCAAACGCGGTGCCGGCGGTCACCGGCGTCGACGTCTCGCCACCCGTGACGCCATACCCCGCCGCCCACACCCGCCCGCTCACGTGCCCGACGGCGATGCTGACCCCCGGCACCTGATAGATGCTCATCAGATCGGACAGCGCCGCCGTGTCCGGCGAAAGCCGCCCGGAAGACACATGCCGGTCAAGTTGGCCCAGCAATGGGACCCAGTCCTGAGAGAAATCCACGTCTTCCACGGCGTCGATTCTCGACCACACGTACCCGATGGATCAAATTGATCGAAGAATCTCTATGTATGCGGTGTGGCGGCGGCCGACAGCAGCGGCATCACTCAGGCCAGTCGCTGACGAAATAGAGGTCCGCACACCTGCCGTGCCCGGATTATGAATTCGACAGAAGCGGATGGGCCAGCTGTCTCCAGCCGCCCCGCGTTCACAGTGGGTAGCCAACGAGCCAGGGCATCGCGTCACGCATCAAGCTTGACATGATCGCGAGGCGCCAACCGCGCGACTCGCGGCAGATCAGCGCACCTGATCTTGGAGTGACTGGCGGCCCCGGCGCAGTAATGCGCCGGGGCTACCTGGCCCTGCGGGGGCTGTGCGAAGTTGTGTTCGGTGTGCGAAAGCTGGGGGCCGGGCCGTAGCGGCACCGCCCGGGAGCCGAACTACGGCGGCGTCGGCCAGCCGACCGCCGGCTCGTCGTCGATTGTGATGACGAGCTTCCCGGTAACCCGGCCGGTTTCGGCGCGGGCATGCGCGGCGGGCAGTTCGGACAGTGGATAGGTCCGCTCCACGTGGACCTTGAGCTGTTTCGCGTCAACGAGGTCACGTACCACGTCGAGGGGCTGGGCCATCCGCGTCCCGCCCAGCCAGCGGTACGGCCGGCCCCGTCGGTCGGCGTCCTCCTCGGTCACGCCTGGGTCCAGTGCAGCGCCGAGCAGGAGGCCGCCAGGGCGGAGGCATTCGAGGGAGCGTCGTCCGTACTCGCCGCCGACGAGGGGGCGGGTGTGGCGGCGTCGGCCGCGCTCCCTGGTACGGCGGCCGTCACGACCGCACCCCGCCGGCTTCGACGGCGCTGCGATCCGGCGCCGCTGCGCTTCCGGGGTCTTCACCGTCCGGGACAGCGTCGGCGGCGTGCTCGGCTCCGGCACCACCGGCGGTGCGTTGGCCCCGGAGGCCGTTGACCACGAGCCAGATGGTGGCGGTGGCGATGGCGATGGCCGCGACGGCGGGTAGGGCACCGGCCTGCCAGTTGTCGAGTACCGGCCCGCCGAGCGTCGCCCCGCCGGCGATCCCGAGGTTGAGCACGGTGATGCCGATCGCCCCGGAGGTGGCTTCCCGACCCGGGGAGGCGATCCGCAGCAGGTGCGTCTGGAATACCGGTGGCAGCAACCCGATGAGTACACCCCAGCCGGCGATCACTACGACTGCCACGGCGAGATGGAGATCGAGTAGTAGCAGTGAGGCGGCACTACCGGCGAAGGCGGCACTGACCCAGCCTAGCGCCTGCCGTGGGAACCGGTCAGAGAGCGCTCCGGCCCCGGCGGTTCCGGCCACCCCGGCCACGCCGAAGGCGAACAGCAGTGTGCCGCTGGTGGCGATGTCGTATCCGCCGAACTGTTGGAGCAGCGGCGCGATGTAGGTGTAGAGCAGGAAATGGCCGGTGAGGACGAGACCTCCGGCCAGCGCGACACCGAGCACGGTCCATAGTGCTGGATCGCGGCCTTCCTGCCGTAGGGCCTGCTGGGGCGCGTCCGACAGCGGCAGGGTACGGATGCCTAGGGCCGCCAGTGCGAGCAGCGCCGCCAGCGCGGCGAAGGAGACCCGCCAGCCGAGCGCGGCGCCGGCGGTGGCGCCGAGCGGAATGCCGACGATGCTGGCCATTGCGGGCCCGGCCAGCACTACCGAGACCGCCCGGCCGATCCGCGCCGGCGGGACGAGCGTGGCCACCGTCGGCACGAGCAGGGACCAGAAGAGGCCGTGCGCGGCGGCGGCGGTGATCCGGCTGGTGAGCGCCCATCCGTACGAGGGGGCGAGCGCGGTGCCGGTGGTCGCCAGGGCGAGCAGCAGCAGGATGACGGGTAAGAGCCGCCGGCGCGGTACCCGTGCGGTCAGCCGGGTCAGCGGGACGCTGGCGACGGCGATCGTCAACGCCCAGGCCCCGACCAGTCCGCCGGCGGTCGAGGGCGTGATGTCGAGGTCGTCGCTGAGCTGTAGCAGCAGGCTCGCGGGCAGCAGTTCGGTGGTGACGGTGGCGAAGGCCGCGCCGGACAGGAGAAGTAGTACTCGCCAGGGCAGCCGGGGCAGCGCTTCTGCTGTGGGCCCGGAGGGTTGAGGGGTCATGGCCAGTACCGTAAAGTCTCACATTCATGTGAGAGTCAAGGAGCGGTTTATGCGGATTGGCGAGCTGTCCAGGCGTACCCAGATTCCGATCCGGATGCTGCGGTACTACGAGGAGCGGGGGCTGCTGACACCGCAGCGCGCACCGAGCGGCTACCGGCACTACCAGGAGGCGGACGTCGAACAGGCAACGCTGGTGAGCAGCCTGGTCAGATCAGGACTGCCAACCAGACTGATCCTGCCGCTGCTCCACGACCTGCAGCCGAACCCGGTGGACGGGGACGAGACAGACGACGGAGACGACGACCTGGTCGCACTGTTCGCCGCCGAATTTGCCCGGCTCGATAGCCAGGTCAAGTGCCTGAGCCTCAGCCGGAACGCCGTACAGCAGCACCTGCGACGACTCCGCGCCACCCGGGTCAGCCACGATCCAACGGCCACCTGAGCCGCCCGACCGCCCGAACAGGCCCAGACCCGGCTCAGCCGTCGATCGGCGGTACGGTCCGAGGGGGCGATCGCCTCGTCGTTGAGCAGGTCGTCGTCGCTGTCATGCTCGCAGGGCGGCGACCGAGATCCAAGTGCCGAGCGACGCGGCAGCAGTCCGTAACCGCACCATCACCAGTGCGGTCCGCGATCTCTCAGGTCGGCGCACTCACATCGGCAGATCCGGGCGTCGGCCGCACCACGTGCTGTAGCGCTGTGTAGCGAGCGCCGCGAGGTAGATCCGGATGGCGGGCGGCGTCAGTGCTGGGGGCGCGTCCCGCGGCTGTTCACCGCTCGGGCTGTTGGTGGGCTCGGTCGAGGAGGCCGATGAGGGTGTCCTGTTTGACCTCGATGCCCTCGGCGAGGCGAGCGGCAGTGTGCACCACGGCCAGGAGGCCGGCTGCCGTAGCCGCTGTGGCGCGCGGTCACGGTACGCCCGGGCGTAGCGGCGGGCGAACATTGAACGACCGGCCGTGATCAGCGCACGGGATACAGGCGGGGTGTCGGGTTGCGGATCGGTCCACCGCAACAGAAGATGACCTGCTGCCACTGTCGTCCGGGTGGTCGGCTGGCCGCCGGGCGGCGATACCGGGCAGCTCGCCCGCCCTCCGATTCCCGCATACGGCAACGGGGCCGGCCGCGGCGGCCACCAGGGCGAGGCGCCTCGTCGTCGCTCCTCAGGTCGGAGGCCGGCCGACGCCGGCGGAGGGCGGGCTGGTCGTTCTTCGCCACCGCCCTCCGCGCGGCGCCCGTCGCCTCAGGGGCGCACCAGGTCGAGCTGAAGGTAGTCGAGGTTCCAGTTCTGGTAGGCGTCCGCCGGCAGGCTCACCCGCACGGTGTGGTGACCGGCTGCGAGTTCCTGGACGACGCCACTGGGCTGGAGCACCTGCTTGTTGTGGCTCGTGGTGTTCAGAACGGCCACCCGCTCGCTCTCGGGGCCTCCGTCGAACGACAGCGTGTACGTGCCGGCCGGGGAGTACGGCGAGGATACCCGTGCCGATACGGCGTACCTGCCGCTGCGAGGCATCTCGATGTCGTAGGTCAGCCACTCGCCACCACGCATCCACGAGACCCGTACGTTGCCGTCGGCGTCACTGATGTCCACGTCCTCGCCGGGGCGCATCGGCAGCCCGCCGCGGTTGCCGGCGTCGAGGTCGTGGTAGCCCACGCCCTCGCCCGGAAGGAAGTCCTCGGCCTGAACCCGGACGCTACCCTTCGGCACCGGGTCGCCGTCGCCGGTCTGCAGCCAGCGCTCGAGCTTCTCGACGTCGTCGGTCTGGATGACGGTGGCGTTGAAGCTGGTGACCAGCCCCTCCCAGCCCCGACGGGGATCGTCGAGCGAGGCCTCGTCGGTGAAGCGGTCCGCCAGACCGTTCCACATCGAGTTCAGCCAGACCCTGCTGTTCGCTGCCAGCCGGTCGAGGAACGGCTTGCGCGCTACGACGTCGTACTGGCTGTCGAAGTTGACCTCGTAGCCGACCGGCTGCTCGGCGCCGAACGCCGCGACGTCGGTGAGATTGCCGTCGCCGATCATGTGCATGTAGAGCGCGCCCTCGTGGCCGGCGAGGAACCGTTGGACCTCCGCCACCGGCGCAGCGCTCTTGTAGAGCCCGTTGTGGACTGTCCCGGTTTCGACGAGCGCCTTCCAGATCTCCTCGCGGAACGGCCAGCCCTTGTCGAGATTGACGAGGCCACGCGTCTTCGCGACCTCCATCGCCTCGGCGAGGGTGGGGACCTGCTCGTCGGTGACCGCCGCCTGTGCGCCGCCGAGGCCTTGCTTCAGGCGGAGCGCCTTGACCTGGGTGAGAGTGAGGTCGGCGACCGCGCCGGTTCCGTTCGTCGTGCGGTCGACGGTGGTGTCGTGCATGAGCACGGGGACAGCGTCCTTGGTCAGCCGTACGTCGATTTCAGCGATCTCGGCGCCGTCCTCGAAGGCAGCGGCGATCGCGGGCAGGGAGTTCTCCGGGGCCTCGCGCCACTGGCCGCGATGCGCGGCGGTGAGGATCTTGGCGTTCGGACCGTGGTCGAGGATGTCATGGTAGGCGCGCTCGGCCGGCGTACCGCCACCCTTACCCGGCCCGCCGTAGAGGTGCGCCGGGGGCGGAGTACCTACGCCACCGGCTGCGACGGCGAGGGCCGCCGGTGCCTGCCGGCCGGTCGTGAGCACTGCTCCGGCGACAGCGCCGGCAGCGACAAGGGAGAGCGCGGTTGCGACGCGTACGGCGTGGTTGATGGGGGATAGGTTCATGATCGCCGAACCTAGGGCCGGACCAGCTGCGCTGGGCGTACCGGGCGTTGACTCCGCTTGACGATCCGGTGAAGGTCGGCCGCTCCGACAGCCGGCCACGGGCCGGCGTCCCTGGCGCCGCGGGTGCCTCAGGAGTTGCCTGACACTCCGCCACGTCCGGGGCCGTCAACGGGGAGAGCGCGACACCCGCCGAGTTCGGCCCTCGGCCGGACGACGGTATGGATCAGTTGCGTTCCTGAACCCGCCGCCGGAAGATCCCTGGTCAGGTCGGTGGACGGCAATTAAAGTGCCCCCGTGATCGCCGATCCGGCTCCACCACTGCGGATACGGTTGTTGGGCGGCTTTCGTGCCGAGCGCGACGGAGTTTCGGTGCTGCAGCGCTGGCGCAGGCCAGGGGCGCAGACCTTCGTCAAGCTGCTCGTGGTGGCGCCCGGACACTGCATGCACCGCGAGCAGGTGATGGAGGTGTGCCGGCCGGGCGCCTCGCGCCAGGCCGCGATGTGCAGCCTGCGGGTCGCCCTTCACACCGCGCGGCACGCGCTGCAACCGGAGTTGCGTCCCCGGGAGGAGTCCGCCTATCTGCTTCTGGAGGGCGAGCTGTTGGCGCTGTCCCCGGTGCTGGTGACGGTTGATGCGGACGGTGCCGTACGGCGTGACGTACCTCGACGTCGGCGAGGAGCATCGGACGGAGGCCGCGCTGTGCGAGCCATACCTGCGCGCGGTCTTCCCGGATGGCCTGCCGTCGCCGTTAGCGGCCACGCCCGCGCAGCGCCGACTCGCCGCGGCGGTCGCCCGACACGATCCCGCCTGGGAGCGTGACTTCCGGCCGTTGGCACCCCGGGACCGCTACCTCGCATCGCGAGGCGCCCAGGCCTGGGACGGGACGTTTTCGCGGCTACGCCTGCCCAATGACCGGTCCACGTGGCGGGCCGTGGCCAGCCTCGCCTGAGTCGCGCCACCCCGGCCGGCGTCACTACGCCGACGGGTTGGCGCTCAGCTTGATGTCCACGTCCACGGGGTCGGCCAACTCGCGATAGGCCGTCACCGACAGGCGGGCGATCCACGTCGGTACGTGTGCCGCCGGCCGGACGGCAACGGTCCTCAACAACGATCTTGGCGTCAAGATCTGCCGCGAAGCGCTCGCTACCGGGATGCGGGCCAGTGCTCCGCCCTTCAGGGCGGGGGTGAAGGCCCGCGCTGGGAGGGCCGCCGAGGCCCGAGCAGTGCCTTAAGCCGGGCGGTTCTGCTGCTCGATGTACTGACGCATGACATTCAACGGTGCCCCGCCGACCGAGCCTGCGAAGTAC
>NZ_JBEYTI010000092.1:0-7845 GCF_040642975.1 Micromonospora sp. NPDC047548 | reverse complement strand
CCGCACCCACCACACCCCCGCCGTCATGGCAGCCCTGCGCGACATCATCCGCAGCACGTTCCGCCTCACCGGCTGGGCCAACACCGCCAGCGCCCACCGCGCCCACACCACCCCCGCAGCCGCCCTCACCCTCCACCGCATCCTATGATCAAAACGGACAATCACGGAACACTCCGGGGCCCTGCTACACCTGGGTCCGCGTGCCACCTGGACATGCGCCTGCGGCTTCACACCAAGGAACGCCGGGACGTGCCGCCGAGTCATCCGAGGACGACCTCGTGGCAGTACGCCTGCACACGAGCGCCGTCACACAGCACGACCTCCACCCGACCACTGCTGCCGGCCCGCCTCCCCACGGCGTGGACCGGCTTACCGGCAGCAGCTTGGGTACCTATCGAGCCGGGTCAGCATGAGTCGTGGGTTTCGGTATCGGCCGCCCCAGCAGGAGCGATGCCATCTCGTGGAGAATAACTGGGCTTAGCCGAATAGCGGGGAGTATCACTTCCGGCACCAGCTCCAGGCTCATCGACTGCGCCACCAGTTGACGCGTCCTTACTAGTTGGTCGTCTCTGGCGGCGCACTTAGCCAGCATCGCGGCTTTGCCCTCGCCGTGATGCATTTGCTCCAGCAGCGCGACCGTCTGTTCTACGAGACCCTGCTTAAGCATCTCGTCGAACAGATCTTCCATCACCATCATGGCGATGGCAGCGTTCGCGTCCAACAGGTCCCGCGCGAATGTGTCCCAAAGCCCTAGCCGGACTATGGCAGTGAGATCTTCCATGGAGACCGAATCACGATCTACAACGACAAGGTGCTTGCCAGCCAGCCCTCCACCGAGAATGTCTGCCTCTTGTCGGAGCCCCGCCTGCAGGCAGGCGAGCGTTAACCATGCGTTCGGCCATCTGCCGTCTGAGCGCGTGGCATCGGGGTCAGCGGTCTGCAAAAGCAGCCGGACGCAAGTCGCGGCCTCGGCAATAAGGCCCGCGTCGGCCAGCGCGACGGCAAGTCTGGCGCCTAGATCACCGTCGCGGCCAGCCGCGTCGGCATAGAAACCCAGCGCTTCGCTTTTGCTCATGCCCAGTGCCAGCAGCGCCTTGAACTTGGCGACGACTACACGCTCGGCTAGCGAACCTGGTTCCAGACCGTCCTGAGCAAGGATTGCCAGTGCGCGCGCTGGCTCTCCGACCTCCAGAGCGAACTCGGCAAGCTCCGTCGTGTGAAGCGGGCTGTTTGCCTGTTCTAACAAGCTTTCGAGATCATCAAGGAGACGAGCCGGTGTGGATGGCGGTGCTGGTAGCCGGGCTGCCGCCAGAATCGCTCGGAACCGTGCCTGCGGTGATACCCCATCAAAGAAGTTGAACCACTTGCCTGGCGGATGACGCAAAGCGCAGGACGCAAGAAATCGCGTACCCCAGGCCAAATCCCAATCCTCAAACCGCCTGAAGTTGAGAAGGTAGGAGGTCTGGAGGTGAAGGTATTCCGACACTTGCATCTGCCCACACTCGTGAGCGGCAGCCGATAGCTCGGCGACGAGGACGGGTTGCGCTTTACTTCGGACCTCAGCAAGGGCGGCTGCCACGTTATTGAGCATGTGATGGGCGCCATCCGCATCATCCCGATTAAGCATGGCAAGCGCGCACTGCGCGAACGCATCTACACGCAGCCGCGGATCGCTGATTTGTGAAGCCATACCAGGGGCATGGTTGAGCTCGCCGACCTGACAGGCGATCTGGACCGATTCGGCGAGCACGTCATCATCGAGGGCCAAGTCAGGGACTTGACGCGGGTCCACGCCATGCGCAGCGTAGGCACCGGCGAGCGCGACGATCACATCACGGTCGCTGCGGGGGTGCAGCGCTACGAGATCGATGATGATTTGACCAATGCGGGCATCAATGTAGCGGGCCGCCTTGGCGAGGAGCTGCAAGTCCTCGCTGTCGACGTCCACCACCGACGACCGTGCAAGCTGCGCGGCCATGGCCGCCGCTGCTTGACCGAGCGCGGACGTGAGGTTCTCGGGTAAGCACCGTTCGCCCTCCTCCCAGAGGACGCTGCACGCGTCGAGTCCGGCGCTGAGGCGAGTGGCTGGATCGGCACCTTCCAGAAGCTCGAATAATCGGTGCAGTTCGTCGAGGCGGACCAGGACGTCTGCGCTCGACGCAAGCAAGTGGCCAGGTTCGTCGGTGACCTCCAATGCCTTGGCGAGCAGTCGTCGTGCGATGTCGTGGTCGAGGCGGGCAAAATTCGCGCTCAGCGCGGAGAGCCGCCATTCGTCACCCTCCTCGGCTTCGGCTAGCAGCGACTCCGCAGCAGCCCGTGCACGGGCTGCTGCCGCTTCGTCCCCGGCGAGCGCTTGTAGGACAGCTGCGCCTACCCGTTCAACGAGGTCATCAAAGGCAAGGCGGCCGGGGATGTACTCGGCTTCCGCGGCAACAGCGGCAGCCTGGCCCGGCGCGTCGGGCAACAGATCTCGTGCGATCTGCAGGAGTGCGTGCGATCGGAGGTTTGGATACGGGATGGTGCGGGCGAGCTGCACGGCATGGTTGAGCCGCCCGATCCGTGCGAGGGCCAGAACGTATTCCGACGGTACAGCGTCGGCTCGATCATGAATGTTGTGACGCAGAACTGAGACTCGTGTCAAAAGCTGCAAGTCGGGATTGCACTCCTGAGCAAGCAGCGCGGCGGCATCCGAGAACTCGGTGAGAGCCGCCGTCTCCCCACCGGTCCGCCAGCTCAGTAGTGCCTGTCTGCTCTCGGAAGCGAGCAAGGCCAGCATGCGGCCGTCTCGGTCGGCGGCAAGCATCGACGGATAAGACTCAACAAGATATTCTGGGGTATTCGCAGGCCAACCGTCTTCCTGCCAGCGCTGCGCCCATCGGTCGATCCCTAATCGAGACGACCCGAGTTCGTTACTGGTCAGTTCGTGGCGCAGCAGCTCGACAAGTGTGTCGTGGGCGATAGTGTAGTGCGTCGTTGAACGTTGCCGATCTTGTCGCTGTTCGAGGACACGAGCAAGGCGTCCCTTCACCAAACCTCGAACACGGCCGACGCTCGTTCCTAGGATCTCACTCAGGTCACCGATTGTCAGTCCACCGCGGGCGACAGTAATGATCGCCGTGATTTTACGCAACTCGTCTTCGTCAAGGACGTGATCGAGCTCGTGTTGAGCCTGAACCCGAATCGCCGCAGCGGCGGGTGATGGATGGAGGTTCCATACTTCGCAGGTACGGAGCGGATGATGAGTATCAACATCTGAGGGAATGTCGGTGTTGCTGCGGCTGGTCACCAGAACGTTCGCGCCCATCTCAATGCGATGAGGCAGCTGCGAGGCGATACTCGGCTCGTTCAGCTGACGTGCATCATCTTCGTCCAACCCATCGACAATGAGCAGCATTGACCGCTGCTGACGCCGCACCGACGCCGCCGCTCGGGCCCACAGATCGAGGAAATCGGCGCGGCTCGGTTCCACGGGTGCAACCTCGTCCATCAGCGCCGCCAATTGCAAGCAAGCGGCCTGGAGAAATTGCCCCGCTCGCCCGGTGCCACCACGACGCGAGACGAAGAACCCGACAATGTCTACCAGCGGCGGCGGGTCAACTGCGAGGTGGCTGACCAAGGCCGTTTTGCCCGCCCATGCACCCCCTCGAAGATGAAGGTAACCCTGGCTCTCGCTGGCAAATTTCGCCAACTGCGCGAACTCGCTATCGCGCTCCTTCAGCTCGGGGCAGCGGGCTGCATAGTCTTCGAAGAGCGCACGGTATGGGGACGATCGCGACTTGGCAACCGATAAACCTAATTCGAACCGCCCGTAAAGTTCACGGCGCAGAACTGCGCTGTCGACACGTCCGGCACGTTGCGCAAATGTCGCTGCCAGCCGATTCAGATACAGCCGTAAATGGTCGGCGACAGTAGCGTCGTTGGTCAGTTGAGTGAGGCTAGCCACAAGATCTGCCTTACCACCTGAGTCCTCACCATCCAAATCGACGCGAATCACGTGCAAAGCTGCAAGGAACCTCCAGGTAAGTTCGTCAGGAGAGATTTTTGCCGCATCGGCACCAAGCTGCGTCGCTGCGTTGACAACGCGCGAGACTCTTTGTAATTCGGCGCGAATCGTGGTGCTGCGTGCCGAAACCGCTTCTTGGAAACGGCCAGGGTTATTTTGGGTCCTTGCCACCCCTGCGAGGTCGACTAAGTCGGCGACATGACTTTGTGTCGCCGAGACAGCGAGCCCTAGCCGGCGTTCGCCGCTGTCCAGTTCCTGGCGGAACTCTACGACCATTCGCAGGTACTGCGAAACAAGCCGAAGCAGCTTCGGGTCGCTCTGCTTGAAAACCGGGTTCCTGCGCACGCCGATTGACAGGATGCGACGTTCTGCCGATGAGGCACCAACAACCACGATGTCATCGACTGGGCTCGTCGTTGCCTGTTGGAACCAAACCTCCTGGACGACAAAACCGTCACCGAGCCCGGCAGTAGGACGACCCAGGAGAAGATCCGCGAGCAGCCAGCCGCCGTAATCATGTTCGAACGTCACACCCCCGCCGCCGGTCGAATAAGGACTCGCCACATACATCGTCCGCAGCCCTCTCGCCCGTTCTGAATCTTCGAGGACGAACATCCACCCTGCACCCGCAGGGCTACACCTTGCGCATAGTAGACGCCGAGAAGTCCACCTATGACCCTCGCACTTGCCGACCTAGCCGGCAAGGATGATCTCGCAACGGGGGACCATCAAGTAGGTCCTCCCCCGCACCCTCGCCCCATCACATTTACGCACGTTCTCCCTAAGTCCCGCCCCTAGCAACCCTCCAACCTCTTCAGTCCAGGGCATCCTCTCCCCTGAGGGCGTTGCCCTCGACTTCGATCACAACAAAACCGCAAAGCGGCTGGCCGCCCTGCAGAGCCGTCCGCCAGCGCGCCCCGCGACGGTACTCACTCCCTCACGGTCTTCCCGCTTCGAGATACTCCCTATCGCCCGCCCACATTTGGGGCGAACAGTATCGAGGCGCGCCTTCTCCTGGTCCACGTGGAAGCCGCAGATCGGGCTCGCGTCATCTACATGCCGGACACCGCCTGGCCAATAAGCGGAACACCCGCCAGACTTATCCCAGAGCCGATCTCACGCCCCAGTTCCGATGTCACCTGTTGAGATTTCGACACGTCAGCAATGATTCGCTTACGCTCGCCTTCCCGATCCCTACCTGACGCCTCAAACGACGCCTTTTCCTCATCGCTCACCACGACGGTCGTCAACCAACGCAGCATGAGGTGGTTTGGAACCACCCTCCGCAGGGCGGCTCCGAAGGGCCTACCTTCATCTTCCACGCAGCACCGCATCAAGGACCTGACCTACATCAGCCCCTCCTTGCGTTCAGGACACACAAGATCATCACAACGACCGCGATCGCCGCAGAACGACCTCGACAACCCGAACCGATCGCCGGATGCACTGCTTGCCTACCAACCCGTGTCCGTGTCGCATTGTAGTAAGCCGTGATGTAGCGGCCTTCCGCGGTCCGCCATGAACCAACCGGTGGCCCGATTCTTCACCACGGCCCCCATACGACCGAGCAGCCCCGCCTCGGCTGGGGCGGGCAGTGTCTGCCCGCCCCAGCCGACGTACCCGAGGATGTCACGCAGCAGTGTCCCGGTCAGCGGAACCGCGGTCCCGCCTCGCCACCAGATCGCGTAGCGCCCTCACGAAGAACCAGAGCGCGACCAGGAGCACCGGCAGGACGGCCCATGAGCGCCAGCTTCTCTCGGCGAGAACGTCGGGCATGCGGATGCCGGTGTAGAAAAGCATCAGGCCGGCGATGAGCAGTCGCGCCCACGGGTTGGACGTTTTCACCATGCCCAGTTCCGATGGTTGGACTCCACGCCATTAGCTCGAACCCAATGATCCGGCCCGTCGCCGGAGTAGCAGCCCGTTGAGGTAGAAGCTGAGCCTGAGGCGCTTGTCCGCAGAACGAGGCTGTAGAACCCTGAAGGGTCGACAGAGTCGTGGCAGGTGACGACGAACTCGCGTAGTGGACTTCCCGTCATCGGCGCATGATACCGGCGATCATCCGAGCCGTGGTCACCGGATTTCAGACGGGCGTAACCGGCTTGGATCGGGCGTAGAGGTTCGACAGGCGCAGGTCAACGGATAGTTGGTGACGCGCTTCGGGGCTGACCGATCCGGGATCGATGAGATCACGCCACGGGCCGGCGGCGAGCCCAGACGCGTAGCAGATGGGGCATTCGCCCTCGCTGGTGCAACCGAGGTCGCCGCTGATCAGGTTGCGCGCGTGACCGAGCGCGTCGTCGGGGTGGTCGGCGCGAACAAGGTGCCACGTGCCAGCTTGGTCCTCGGGTTCGAGGCCGGCCGCGATATCAGCGCGCATCGGCCGGTAGAGCTGCCCGCCGTCGTAACGGATGGCGAAGACCCGGTCGAGATGGTCGACCTCGTCCGGCTGCGGTTGGTGTCTGGCGTACCAATCGCTGGCGTCGGCCAGGTTGCCGGGACCCCACACGTAGTCGGTGGGAAAGAGGGTGTTTTCGAAGCGGCTATCGAAATGGGCGAGGCCGGGGTCCATCTCGTGGATGCTCGGGTGGAAGCGGCCTCGCAGGATGACGCAGCGCAGCTCGTCGTCGCCTTCTTGGGGACCGCCACGGAGATGTTCGGCGAGGAACGTCTGCGTGCCGCCGTGGTCGTCCCAGGCGACGACGACGATGTTGCGTTCGCTCGGTGCCGAGTACAGGCGGCCGCCAGGGGTCGGATGGCCCCACAGCTCGTTGATGAATTCCGCCAGATCTCTCAACGTGCGAAAGCAATCGACAGGCATGAGCAGACGAGCTGAGGTCGGGTGCGCTACGAAGTTTCGCAGCTGCATCGACACGCGCTCGTGGCCGCGGTTGCGTTGCCCGCGCAGCAGTCCCGCTGCCCGGGCCCACCGGTGGAGTCCGTCGAGCATTCCGTTGAATCGCACGGTGGCCGGTCCCGCGCCCACCCGCAGCCGTGACTTCTTGCCAGCAGACGTTTTGAGGAAGTCCATGATCGGCTCGTAGGAGGTGGCGTCCACGCGGAACTCGCGGTGGTCGCTGGTCCGGATGAACGTGACGGTGCCCGCGTGAAACTCGAGGAACCGGTCTCGCAGGGCGTGCTCGATGACCAGCAGGGCATGGCCGTCGACGATGGTGAAGATGTCGTAGCAGAGCACTCCGTACGCGTAGATCGTGCGTAGCTGATCGAAGCTCTGCCGCGTTCCGGCCGCGACGTCAGGGGCCAGGTCGAGGCCTGCGACGAGTTCCTGCTGGAACTGCGCAGCTGACTCCGGAGTAAGGATCCTGTCAAGGCCGAGCCCGCCCGGGGTGAACCGCTGCGTGCGCTCGTCGGCTTCTCGCAGTTGTTCCAGGGACTTGATCTCCACAATGACCTCGCCGCCGATTCGAGACGGTGCACACACCGTGCCCGGTGTTCGCCGAGCCGCCCAGAATGACACACCACGAAGCCGCCTGTCCTCCCGATATCCCGACCGCTCATCCCGTGCCGGCGAGGAAGGGCAGGAACTCGCGTGTGGCTGGGGCGAGCCGGTCCGAGACGTCATCTGAAGTGTTGGGCTGAGGTATCCGGACAGCCGAGAGCTGAGCTTCATCCGATCGTCGGTGCCTCGATGCGGTAGCACGAAATTCCACCAGAGCCAGCACAGCCTGTTGCTCTACGATCGGCGAGCACAAACATCGGCGATGAGGGCGACAGCGTGCCATGGCGCACTGCCATAAACTCAAGGCCGGTTGGCGATGATTGGTCCGTATTTAGGTGGCCTGGGGTTCGGGGTGGGGTCGGTGCCCGGATGTGAAGAAGCT
>NZ_JBEYTI010000091.1:0-7934 GCF_040642975.1 Micromonospora sp. NPDC047548 | reverse complement strand
AACAAGCGCAACCCCACCGGGTCACGCCAGAGACTCCCTCAAGATCAATGACGGGCAAGAGCCAACTCGTCGTCACCTTCGGTGACGGCTAACACCGAACCGACTGCGCTACCAAGATATGAGCAGTGAGGCAACGCGGCTACTCGCCACCGAGGGTGAGTCACACCGCTTCGAGTTCAAGGAGAAGGCCGACGCTGTCGATGCCCGCGTATTGGTCGCCGCCGCGAACACTGTTGTCCTCGACAAGATTCCCGAGGGCTTCGTCACCATCCTTGTAGGGGTGAAGGAGGTCGCCGACTCGACGACCGGCGTCGTCCAAGGACACGTCATCGGCCTCACACAGATGAACGACGACAACGCCCGCCGCAACTCCCTGGACAACGCCAGGCACCGGATTCAGAGTCGCGCCAGCGAGACATTGCCCGTTCCGGTCGGATTGCGGATCATCGAGGAGGGAGTCGACACTAAGGCTCCGTTCCTTCGTCTAGAGGTTGCGCCGACGCGGGCACCGCATTACACCCGCGACGGTCACCGGGTGACCAGATACGGCGCATCAACCCGCGCGATCACTGATGACGAACTCGTCGAGATGTATCTCATTAGGGAGGCCGATGCCTTTCGACGCAGGTTCGGCGAGGTCGCGGCCGAGCTGACCGGCAGCGTAGAGCGGCTGGGCACGAGCGTCGAAACGACCGCCGACGCTATCCTCCGTTCGATGGAGGCCATCAGGGACGTGGCCGGAAGCGCGGCTGGCGAAGCCTCGGAAGCAGCCAGCCAATTGCAGCACATCGAAATGGATCTGCGGGACCGGCCAACCTCAAAGGACATTATTGACTGGCTCGAAGCGGGTGACGAGGCAGTGGCCGGCAGAGTCGCCTGGCTAGCAGCGAAGCTGAGCCGACAAATCAACTCTGCTGCATCCAGGAAGGGAAGCGCGAAGCGCCGCCGATCCATTCAACCTTGACCGTACTCAGATCAGCCAGACCGATCGGGACAGGTCGGATCGCCCCACGATCCGACCTGTCCCGGATAGTGCGTTGAGCCCTATTCGTGCGAGTCGTCTCGGCTGGTGACGATGAAGCCGGTACCGGTGAGCGGATCGCCGACCGGTGTGGTGGCCCAGGCTTCGTGTTGGCTGGTGCCAGCGGCGCTGAGGTTGAGCAGTTGCACGAGGTCGGCGACGTTGGGGGCGGTAGGCAGATCGCAGACTACGAGCGCGCTGCCGGTCGAGTCGCCGCTGTCTTCGTCGTCGGGATCGTCCGGTTCCCACCGGCCCAGGTGGATGCTCCACCCGTGCGGATGCCTCCCGCCTGGTGCGAGGCTGTCGACGGACAGGTAATAGCCGTCGCCCCATGACGGGTCATCGAGAATCGACAGCGCCGACACGTCCAGCATCGCGTTCTGATTGTCGTTCAGCTGGTAGGCGCTCAGCAGTGCCCGTAGCCCTTCGACGCCCTCGGCTAGAGACGCATCGCTAGCGCCTTCCTCCTGCCGGTCAAGTAACTCCCGAGTCGACGTGTTGAGTTTGGACATGCCGCCTTCGTGAGCGACGAACGGAAGCGAGGGCTGCCACGATCGCTGAACCGGTGTCGTAGGTTCGACGTTCTCGCTGTAGTAGAGCAGCTCGGCGTGCAGGTCGCGGGCCTCGGCCTGTAGTTCCTGAGTGATGGCGAGCTGGATCGGGGCCGGGGCATCGTGGAGTGCCTGGTCGAGGTCGGTGAACGCGGCGTGCAGTTCGAACATGACCACCTCGTACCAGAGGCTGTGGGTGCCGACGAGCAGGCCGACCCGTGCCGTCGGGTCGCTCAACGTGTCGAGGTGGCCGGCCGGGTAGTGGCTTGAGCTGTTGCCGCGCCGGTCGTAGAGGCACAGCGGGAGTGTGGCGCAGGCGGAGATGCGGTTGAGCGCGTCAACAATGGTTCGGGCGAGTATTGGGGCGTCGCAGCTGGTGACGGTGGTGCTGGTGATGTCGTCGTTGGGAGTGCGGTAGGAGGCCAGGACCTGGGTCTTTCCGCGGTTCGGGTGAGTGGAGTAGATGGTCACGGTGGCATGTCCTCTCGCATGACAGCCCGCAGGCGGTCAAGTGTCAAGGCGTGGTGAACGGATTGGGAGGCGGTGGCGAGGGCGCGGTCCGACGCTCCATGCCTCGACATGTGATCTGCGGTGGTTCAGGTACTGTCCCGAACTCCATGCGTGACCATGATTGTAACCGCAACGCCGTCCGAAACCGTCCCGCGGCCGCCACACGCTGCCTGCTGGTAACGACCTGGGGATCAATTGTGGTGGGTGTTGGGGGTTGGTCATCGGGCTGCGGCGCGGTCGCTGGCCAGGCCCGCTACGGCTCGGATGACCTCTGGTAGGACGTCGCGGCGGCCGGTGAAGCGTTGCAGGGTGCGCCACCATTTGATCGCGGCGATGGCGTGTTCGGCGGGGATACGTTGCGAGGACTGGGCTTTGCGGGCTGCTTCGTAGGCGGTGACGTCGTCGGGTGGGGCGTCTTTCTTCGGTTTCAGCGGTGGGGCGATGACCTGGTCGGGGTGGTCCTTGGCTAGTCCGCGGTAGCCGGCGTCGACCAGGAACTTCACGTCGGGGTAGGCGTCGAGGAGGTCGTCGATGCCTTCGGTCTGTATGGCGGTTTGGTCGTGTTGTCGGCCTGGACGGATGGCGCCGGCCCAGATCGGCCTGCCGTGGGCGTCGGAGGCGACGGTGGCTTTGATCGTGTTCTGTTTCTTCTTGCCGGACAGGAACGCCCGCCGGCCGGGTCGGTTGGCCTTCGGGCGGCGGACCTGAATCTCGGTGCCGTCCAAGCGGACGGTGAGTCCTTCGGCGGCGGCGTAGGCGAGGACATCGGCCAGAGTGTGCAGTCGTTGCCCGGACGCGGTGGCGAAGCCTCGGCTGGCCAGCAGTGGCCGGACCTGGCGTATCGCGGTGGAGACGGTGGAGCGGTCCACGCTGTAGAGCAGGGCCAGGGCTTGGTGGGGCAGGGCCAGACGGAGCCAGGCCAGGGTGCACAGCAGCCGGTCGCGCAGGGTCAGGGTTTCGGGGTGTCCGGCGCCGGGCCAGCGGTGGCGGTCCCGGCCGCCGCGGCGACGGTGCAGCCTTCCTTCCCTCGCGGCGGCGGACGGTTCGGCCAGTTCGGCGACGAGCCGGTCCAGGTGGTTGCGGGAGATGCCGGTGAAGACAGAATGGGACAGGGCCGCACGGGCCTTCTTGATCGTCACAAATCAGCAGACCGTGCGGCCCGCCATCATCTCGAGCAAGCCGACACGCCGGGTCACATCAACACACACCACTATTGATCCCCAGGTCGTAAGGCTCGACCTGGCCGAAGAGAGCAAGGCGCCAGCTGCAGACGGCGCGTCTCTGTCGGTCGGAAGATGTAGCGTCAACAGGTCCTTCATCCATGATCGGCCGGGTGTGGCCGCGATGTGGTAGGCGAGTGGTCGGTATGCACCTGGTACGCGATGATCATCGGATTGATGGTGAGGTCACCCTGGCCGATCTGCCGTTGGGTCCTTGGGCGGGCGTGTCCGTTCAGATGTGGACGACGAAGACGGGGCAGGTGTGGCACGCCGACCCGGAGTGCACTCGCGTGGAGGTCCATGGCAGGGAGATGGTTCACCGTCAGCCTGAGTCTGGTGGTCTCGACCAGCTGTCGCTTCCGGACGGGCTGCATTGCAACCCTCCGGGAGCGCTGGCGACCTACCGGCGGGCTGCGGACAAACTGCTGAGGTACGGGGCAGACACTCAAGCGGCCGAGGCTCGCCTGGCTGACGGCGATCTCGACTTCGGCCTGTTAGGCGATGACCCGCACTACTTCTGGAGCGCCGCCGATGAGGTGCTGATCTCTGGCGAACTGGCCGCCTACTGGGAGGCGGCACGGCGACGTCGGGAGCGCCTCGTCGAGAAAGTACGACATCAAGCTGGTCCGACTGCGCAGCGTGCGGCGATGGCGGTCCTCGCCGCCTGGGTGCGTGAAGGCCGCACGCCCCGCGAGCACCAGGACCGCTTTACGCGATTCCACAAGGCCGGAATCGACGGGCTCGATCAGGCTGACATCACCTACGGCATCGCGGAACGCACCGTGATGAGTGATCGTTTGTCGGCGTGGCTCGACGATGTCGCCGACGGAGCCGCTCCGAAGAACGCCACCACAAAGCTGGCGGACTGGATCGTCGACTCGGTCGCGCACCGAAAGGATGCTGACAGGTTCGTCGCTAAACTCCGTGACACCTGGACAGGGATCGGCCGGCGATGGGAACTCCTCCTGCAGGGCATGGCCATGGGCCACCCGGACGACATCGTGGCCATCTTCCACGAGTACGGGATGCCCTGGGATGGTTGGAAGGCGCACCCGCACGCTCGGATCGCGGCAGGTGACCTGGAGTGGGTAGTCGGCCGCGTGCCCGCCGCGCTGCGCCCGGTGCTGGCCGAAAGCGACCGTGGCCTCACCGGCCTGGTGCTCGCCGACGAACGCATCCGAAACTTCGATTCTGAACGCTGCGCGCTGCTGCTACGAAACCTGCTGACTTCCCTCGGAGCACCGGAACTGGCCGAACATGTCCTGGTGCAGGGCGCCGGAACCACCATCATGAACGGACCGCCTGGGCAGCGGGCGATCAAGCCGGCGCTGGGGCTGCACTGGCAGCAAACCGGGTTCGCATCGGGAGTCTTCGGCGCTGGCATCACCCGCGAGCAGTGCCTTCCGGCGCTGCAAGCAGCAATGGACGGGCGGAGCCTCCCCAGCTCCGGTCGTAACCCACATGCTCGTCCCTCCGCAAGGCGAGGCAAGAACAGCAGCGAGTGACCTCTCCCTGAGAGGTCACGTCCGCGCTGGTGGTGTAAGAGACGGCCAGTTGTCCGTAGCCGGCGCCGCACATCGCGTCGGCCTCGGCGGACTTACCTCCTGCGCGAACGTCTTGATCATCGCCTGCAACACATCAGGCGACGCGCCCGCGATCTGCTCGCACAGCAGCTCAACAGGGTTCGCGACGTTCATGTTCACCATGGTGGTGCTGGCCGCGCTACCGGACCAGGCGAACCAGGGGCTGCCCGAGCTGTCCCTGGCGGTGTCGATAGCGCTCGTCCTGGTCAGCAGCGCCACCTTCATCTACTACCTGCACCACATCACCACGCGATGCGGGTGTCGCACATCATCGGCTCCATCGGCGCGCAGACCCGACGATCGATAGCCGGCCTCCCTTCGCCCGACGACCCCCAGGTCGTTGTCCTCGGTGCGGTGATACAGACCGTGCCGGCGTCAGAACCCGGCATGGTCAGCAACGTCGATCTTCCCCTGCTCGCGCGGCTGGCCCGCGAGCACGACTGCGCCATCACCGTCGTGCCGACACCGGGTGACTCGTCGTCGCGGGAGCACCGCTGCTGCACATCCACCGGGCCGCCGACGCCACGCCTCGCCCCGTGCCGGTCGAGGCGGCCGAACAGGGCGTGACCATCGGCGTGGATCGCACCCCGGGCCAGGACCTCGGCTTCGGCTTCCGCCAGCTCGCCGACATCGCCGAACGCGCGCTGTCCCCCGGCATCAACGACGTCACCACCGCCGTACGCGCCGTGCAGGAGGCACACGACCTCCTGCGCCGGCTCGCCACCCGCCCCGACCCGACCCACATCGTCCGCGACGACGACGGCACTGTCCGCGCTCGGATGAGAAGCATCTCGTACGACACCATCCTGGCGATGATCATCGACGACATTCGACTCGTCTCCCGCCAGCAGCCCCGCGTCCAGCACCTGCTGGACTCCGTCGTCCACGACGTGGCCGCCGTCGCGTTTACCGTCCACCACGCCGCGATCCGGCGTCGGCTACCAACGCCGGCCGCTGACAACCTGCCCTGACACCCTCCAATTGACGTCGTTTCCCAGTTCACGTCCCGGGTCGGCACCCAACCGGCGGAACAGGGCGGGATCGCCCTCGCGACCAGCGCCTCACGACGGAGACTCTGTCGGTGAGTGCCATCCCGCCGCTGCGCCGCTCGCGATGGATCCACCCCCTCGTCTCCGGCAAGTCACCCGGCTGGAACTGTTCGTCGACCTCATCGGGTGCATGCGGGTGGATCCCTGGGCCCGCGTAGCCAGCGGAGTTGCCGGGGAATCCCGGTCACGTTCAGGTGAGGCGGTGGGCGTTGGTCCGGTCGGGGCTACCTCGCTCGGAGGGTGAGCAGGGTGATCTCGCTCGGCGCGAAGATCCGGAACGGCGGACCCCAGAAACCGGTCCCCCGGCTCGTGTAGAGCTGGGTCTGGCTATGCCGGCTGAGGCCCTGCACGACCGGCTGGTCGAGCCGGACCAGGTAGTGGAACGGCCACATCTGGCCGCCGTGGGTGTGCCCGGACAGTTGCAGATCCACGCCGGCCGCGACCGCGTCGTCGATCTGCTTGGGCTGGTGCGCCAGCAGCAGCACGGGCAGCCGCGGGTCGGTACCGGCGAGCGCCGCTGCGTGGTCGGCGCGGTGACCGGCGACGCCGGACGAGGCGGCGGTCACGTCGTCGACCCCGGCGACGACGAGCCGGGCGCCGCCCCGCTCCACCACAAGGTGCCGGTTGTGCAGCGGCTCCCAGCCGAGGGTCCGCATGTGCTCGACCCAGCCCTCCGCCTCGCCGTAGTACTCGTGGTTGCCCGTCACGTACACCCGGGCCAGCCGGGCCCGGACGGCGCCCAGCGGCGCGGCCTGCGCCCGGCGCTGGTCGACCGTACCGTCGGCAATGTCGCCGGTGTGGCAGACGATGTCGGCAGCCAACCCGTTGACCACCTCGGTGGTCCGGGCGGACCAGCGGGCCCGGTCGATCGGTCCGTAGTGGGTGTCCGTCAGCAGCACCACCCGGACCCCGTCGAGACCCGCACCCAGCCGATCCACGGTGACGTCCACCCGCCGGACCCGGGGCACTCGCATCGCCTCGGCGTACCCCCAGACGGCCAAGACGACCGAGACGACCGCCGCACCGACCGCCACAGCCCGCGACCGCACCGGATCGGCGACCCCCGCGGCGGCCAGCGGGAGCCGGGCCACGTTGCCGAGCAGCGCCCAGACGAACAGGATCCAGACCAGGCCAAGGAGTGTGTCCCCCGCGCGGGCCGCCGCGTCCAGCCGCCGGCGGCCGTGCCCGAGATACATCAGAACGGGGAACGCGACCAGCGCGACGACGAACACGCTCGTGCCGGCGGCCACCACCGGCGCCGGCCACCGCGCCGCCACCGTCAACGTCCACCACGGCAGCCCGAACAGCAACGCCAGGAGCGCGACCAGTGTCGCCCCGGACACCAGCGGTCGCAGCGACCCTCGCGCCGGCCGCACCTGTACGGCATCGCCAGCAGCCATCGTCGTCCTCCGTTCGGGTCTGTGCAGCATGACACGGTCCGGGCCGGATCGACCACGCCCGGAAACCGGGACGGATCCGGCCCGTAGGTGATCGACCCGCGACCCGGGGGTGCCTCGCTTCGGGGACGGTCAGCGGGTGGCGGGCGACGCCCCGGCCGAGAGTCTGCGCCCGATCATTTCAGGCTCGCCGAACGGCCCGTGCGGTTGAGTCGGCGCTGTCGTTTCGCGCCGCTCGCGGTCGACGTGGGCGGCGACGTCGCCGCCACACCGTTCCTACGCCGAGGCTTTGGCTGTTACTGGGACGAGACGCACCTGCTGGCCGTCGACAACCACGGAGCCCGGCGAACGCCTGGCGGCGGATCGTCGAACGACGAAGACCTCACTGCGGAAGAGTTCGAGCGGGCCCGTGACGACCTCACGGCGTAGCAGGTGGCGCTGAGTGAGAGCCGCGTGATCGGTTTGGCCATTTCGCTGGCACCTTTATGGGGCACCGGATGTCCGCACCCCCTGTCTGCCAGGGTGAGTTGAGGCCAACGGTTCATAGCAAGTCCGTCTGGCAGGGCGAGTTCAGGATCGAGTTGCATTGAGTACTGCTGTTGA
>NZ_JBEYTI010000090.1:0-8415 GCF_040642975.1 Micromonospora sp. NPDC047548 | reverse complement strand
CTGGGCGGTCAGGAACTGTTTCCAGGTGGGTCCGGATCGCCGGGGTGCCGGGTCGACCCCGGCCTGGTTGAGGATCTTCCACACCGTGCTGGCCGCGACCTTGTACCCCAGGCCGAGCAGTTCACCCTGGATCCGGCGGTGCCCCCAGGTCGGGTTCTCCGCGGCGAGTCGCAGCACCAGCTCGCGGACCTGTGCGTTGACCGGTGGCCGGCCTGGCCGGGCATGCGGGTACGTCCATCGTCGGGCGACCAGTTCACGGTGCCACCGCAACAGGGTCGCCGGGGTGACGAAGAACGTTGACCAGCGCGGGCGGGGCAGCAGCCGTGACAGCACCGCCAGCACGACCCGGTCGGCCGGTTCGAGGTCGGGGCGGTGCACCTGGCGGCGTAGCACCGCCACCTGGTGGCGGAGCACCAGGATCTCCACATCTTTGGCCCCGTCGTCGCGGGCGAGCTGGGTCAGCATTTGCAGGACCTGGCGAAGCAGCAGGTACACCAACGACGTGCTCATGGCCACGAGCATGACGGCTGCACCGGGCTCGAGCTCGCACAGAGCCGCACTTCAGACGGCCGAACCGAGTATTCGAGCCCCACAGGCCCGCCACCGACACCCGGTACAGCTGACGTATACCACCTGGCATGGCCGCTCCAGCGAACGCGGCCTCGACCCGTATGGGCTGGTCTTCCACAACGGCCGCTGGTACGTCACCGGTCGCGACCACACCAGCGGATCCGTGCGGACATTCCGACTCGACCGCATCGGCGCCACTCGCGCCACCGCCGGAGCGTTCGAGGTGCCAGCCGGGTTCGACCCCACCGGACACGTCCTTGCCGGACTGGCCTCGGTGCCCTACGCCCACGACGTCTCGGTCCTGCTGCACACCAGCCTCGCCCAGGCACGCCAGCGGATCCCTTCATCGGTCGGCACACTCACCGAGGTCGCCAACGGAGTGCGGCTGACCACCCGAGCCGAACACCTCGACGGCGCCGCCCAGATGCTGGCCGGGCTCGGCTGGCCCTTCACCATCGAACGGCCCGCCGAACTCAGAGCCGAGGTGCGCGCCCTGGCCGCCCGCCTACTCACCCACGCAGATGCAGGCGAATAGACCGCCACAGCGGCCCGTCGACGTTGGTATGTCGGCAAGCTTGACTTCCTCCACCCGCCTGAAGGCGGGGGATTCCCCCCTCGCGGGGTGGATCTTCCTGCTTCATCGGCGATTGCCCCCGGGACGAACCCAAGCCGAGGTCTTACACGGCCTCCACAGGCTTCACATCCCGCCAGCCCGGCGGTAGACCGGACGAGTCTCCTCAACCGGCACCGCCGACGCTATCACCCGTTCGTAGGCCCTACGACCGGGTGGGTGGTGGACGGTTATCCGCCTTGGCGGCGGATTCCCTATCCCTGTCCTGCTCCGCAGGAGTCCGTTTCCTCCCCGGCCTGAAAGCCGGGGTATCCACGGAAGGAATCTGATGAAGCATCCGCTCTTGCCGCGATCCGGGTGGTTGTGCTGACCGCTTCAGGGGCTGGCTTCGCCTGTTCATCATGGCGGTCACGGTCAGTCGAACCAGTTGTATGCTGTTCGACCGCAGAGTGACGGACACCATCACAGTATACAGCCCACTGCCATCTACTGCCCGTGCAGAGTTGACGGACGATCCCCACGGCTGAAGCCGGGGGTCTGCGCCCTGCTACACCGGTTACGGCGCTGCGATGCGGCGAATCCCTGCGATCTGGTTGATCCAGCTGTTCAGTCGGCTGATCTTTACAACGTCGCCGGTTTTCGGGGCGTGGATGATGAGTCCTTCGCCGAGGTACATGCCGACGTGGCGCGGGTTGGACATGGTGCCTTGGCTGCCGGGGATGAGGATGAGGTCGCCGGGCAGCATGAGCGGTGGGTCGGCCACGGCCTTTCCGGCGTTGGCCTGGTCGGTGGTGGCGCGCGGGATGGAGATGCCGGCCGCCCGGTAGGCCGACTGCATGAGGGATGAGCAGTCGCATTGCTTGTCGGGGTCACCGGAGTGCGGGTCGGTGCACGATCCGCCGAAGTGGTAGGGCGTGCCGAGCTGGTTCACGGCCCAGAAGGTCGCGGTCGTCACGGCGGGCGGGGTGTCGGCGGGTAGCGCGAACCCGGCCGGGAGGGCGGCGAGCGCATCGGTGGCGCAGTCCGCGAGGGTGCTGGTGAGCTGCTCCACCAGGTGCAGGGCGTCGTCGGTCCACGTGGCGTACGCATCGGGGAAGGCCGAGACCTGGACTGCCTGGGCGGCTTGGGTGAGCGGCATCGTCTGCCAGCCGGGGACGGTCAGGAGCTTGTCGAAGAACTTCCCGGCTTGGTAGGCGGGCTTGGACAGTTGCTCGACGGTGCCCCAGCCCTGGCTCGGGCGCTGCTGGAACACTCCGATCGAGTCGTGGTCGTTGTGGTCGCCGAGGAAGGGCAGGTTGCGTAGGCCGGACTCCTGCATGGCGGTGGCGGTGGCGACGACCCAGCCCCAGCGGGGTACGCCCTTGGAGACGCCGACGTCGATGATGGTCGCGGCGATGTCGAGCTGCTCGGTGTCCCAGTTGCCGATGCCGGGCGGCTGCCCGGAGGGGCGCACGGCGGGCGCGGCGGCGATGCCGCACCGGCCGGAGCCGCTGCCCATGAAGGACGACAGCAGCAGCATGGGCAGGCCGATGCAGGCGACGATGACGACGGTGACGATGCCGATGACGGCTTTGGTCATGGTGTTTGCCTTTCGATGGAAGCCAAAAAGGCCGGTCTCCGCGCGGGTGCGCGGCCGGCAGCGGTGGAGCTCGAGACGGATTACAGGAGATGGATGAGCGGCAGCAGGCCGGCGTGGGTCTCGTGGAGGAAGTCGGCGATCAGGTCGATGGCCTCGAACAGCGGGTGGCTGGCGTCGACCGGGGTGGCGTAGCGCCAGTCCCAGGGTCCGGGCTCCAGGCCGGGCACGTACCAGAGCGCCCCGTCGTAGCTGAGGAACAGTGCGCCGTTGATCTGTGGAGCGAGCAGAGTCATGGGTTGGCTGGCGCAGGCGGCCAGGCAGTGGCAATCGGGGTCGTTGTAGATCGAGCGGGGCTGCCGTGGTGGACCGGGCAGCGGCACGCAGGCGCGCTCGTAGGCGTTGCAGTAGGCGCGGTACAGAGCTGTCTCCTCTGGTCGTGAAACACAAAAAGGTCCGTGGGCCGCCCACGTGGGCGGCCCACCTTGAGCGTCGGTTCAGTCGATGGATGCGTGGAGCACGTGGGCGCACTGGCGCAGCAGGTGCTCGATAACCCGGCTGGCGCCGTAGAAGCCAGCTCGGCTGTCGATCTCTGCGGCGCTCTCCCAGTCCCAGGTGCCATTGGCCATGGCCGGGACCTGCCAGAGGTCACCGCCCTGGTCGAGGAACAGTGCGCAGCCCCAGTGGTCGGCCAGCAGCGTGATGGGCTGGGTGACGCAGGTGATGGCGCAGGCGCAGTCGCGCTCGTTGTAGGTGGTGCGCGGCAGGTGGTGGTGCACGAGGCAGCGACAGTCGCAGACCCTCCGCCACGGATGCGTGTATGCCATAGGGTTTCTCCCGGTAGGTGGACAGGCGTACGCCTCGGTCGCGGCCGGCGGTGGGCAGCTTCCGAGGCGTACGCGATGGGAAGGTGGTGTCAGGCCGTCATCGGGTCAATGGCGAGGTGATGGAGGTTCGGCCGGGTCCCAGGAGCACGGTGTCCTGGATCTGGCGGGTCTCCTCGGCGGTGAGCAGGTAGGCGGGCAGCCGCGGTACACCTTCGCGCCAGGCGCGGTAGAGCCGGTGTGTCCCGTCGATGAGCAGCGGGGCGGGCGGGTGCCCGTTGATGCTGAGGTGGCACAGGATCAGGGGTTTGGTCAGGTCGGTGGCCATGGCGTAGGCCCGGTCGAGGGTGCTGCTGATGGGGCCGACGAGGCTGACCGCTCGCTGGTGCGGGTTGTCGAGGTGGGTGAGGCCGTACGCGGCGGCCCACGTCGGTACGTCGAGGTGCTGGGTGTCGCGGGGTGTGGTGGTGATCAGCGCCTCGGCGGCGTCGATGGAGAACACCCACGGGCCGAAGTGGAACCACTGTGGTTGTCGGGAGCTGATCACTGGCCGCCTCCACCCCTTGTGACGCGGGTGTAGATCGCAACGCAGCGGAGGATCAGCTCGTGCGACGGCAGGGTCAGTAACCGTTGCCGTTTGTCGTCGACGAGCAGGTCCCAGATGAGGACAGTGACGCTGGCCGACCACAGGTCCACGAGGACACCGTCGATTTTGGCGTACTGGCGGTCGGCGACGATCCGCCGGAGCGTGTCGATGAGGGTGGCGTCTCCGGGTGGGTGGTTGGCGTCGTCGGGCCGGGCAGCTTCGGGGAGCAGGGTGTAGCAGTCCTCGCAGGTGTGCTCCACGCGCGGCGGGTCCTCGCTCTCCCACCGCCCGACGTCGGCGGCGGGCAGGCCGCACACCGCTTGCGGTAGGTCGCGGGGGTGGCGGATGTGGCGGATCATCGGCTGGCCGTCCGGTCTGATCCGCACCGTGTGGTGCTCGGCTGTGCCATGGGTGTCTCCGTTCCGCTGAGGCCCGGGGCAGCGGCACCGTGACCGCTGCCCCGGGCCGTGGGCTGAGGTGGTGCGGTCAGATCTTCAGCAGGTCGAAGGCGGCCACCTTCAGCTCGCCGACGTTGCCGGTCAGCACCCGGTTGGCGCGGGTGGTGTCGTCCTTGGCGGGCTGGTAGTGGTCGAGGTACTCGGTGATGGCTTGGTATCCGGCCCACCGGCTGCCGGCGATGGCTTTCAGGGTGTCGGCCTCGCGGATCAGGTACTTGAGCGTGCCGAGCCGCTGCTTGGCGTTGTTCTTGGTCGTCTCGGAAGCGGTGTCCTTGATCGGCCACACCTGAGCGACGACCTTCTCGAACTCGCGCATGGTCAGCTCCGCGTGAAGCATTTGCTCGGCGGCCTTCTCGAAGGTCTCCATGTACTTCCACATCAGGCCCAGCGCCTCGCGGGCCTGGCTGATCTGGGAGTTGACGTTGGAGGTGTGCCGGAAGGTGTAGTGGCCGACCGCGTGTTGGAACGCGGCGCGTTGGGTGTTCGCGCACACGACCCGGATTGGGCTGGCGTCCACGCGCAGCGCGGCGGTGCCGTCGTGGGAGGTCGTGCCGATCAGGTAGAGGTCCATGCGGTCCACCCCGGCGATCTCCATCGCGTCGGGCAGCTTCATGGTCACGAACACGCTCTTGCCGCGACGCAGGCTGCCGGCGGTCTCGAAGTGGGCGCCGCCCACCTGGTCCACGAGGCGGTCCAGCATCTCGGCGCACTGCTCGTTCTGGACCACGGTGTAGTCGGTGCCGACGATGCCCAGGTACTCGGTGTCGCCGGTGACCGGGTTGCGGCGTACGGTCATCCGCTTGTCGTCGGCGGGGATCTGCACCTCGACGCCGCCCACGACGTCGATGCCGACGGTGCGGATGGTGCGGACGCCCCAGTCGCCGAGCCGGGCGGCGGCCATGATCTCCTCGGCCTTCATCGTGTCCTGGGTGACGGTGCCCAGCTGGTGCCAGGCCGACAGGCGGGCGCTGGCGAAGGCGGCCGTTCCGTCAGTGAATGTCTCGAGTTCGTGCGGCACGGGTTTCTCCTCTCGATGTGCCGCGGGGGCCGAGCGCACGGCTCGGCCCCCGGGATGGGACGGGATTGGTGAGGGTCAGGACTGTTCAGGGCTGCCCTCGTTGGCCGGCGTGGTGCCGGTGGGGTAGGCGAACGCCATCGGCGCTTGGCGACCTGGATGAGGTGGCCGGCGGCGGCTGCGTGCAGGCAGCAGTTGGTGACGGCGCCGGTGCCGAGGTGGCGGCCGTCGAGGGTGGCGCTGATGCCACGGGCGATCTCGTGCGGCTTCAGCGGCTGGCTCGGCCTGTGAGGTAGGCCAGGACCAGTTGCGATAGGGGCCGAAACGTCGGACATGGGACTGTCCCACTTCTGCGCCCCGGGGGGCCTGGTTGGCCCGACCCCCGGAGTCGGAATCGGCTGTGCCGGGTCAGGACAGGTCGGCGTCGTTGCTGCCCTGCCCGGTGCTGCCCGCGTCGGCCTCGGCGGCGTTGCCGCTGCCGGCCTGCTTCGAGTAGGCGAAGGTCAGCGGCGCGTCGGAGACCATGACGATGCGGCCACCGGCGGCGGCCTTGGTGCAGTTGTTGCGCACCGCCCCGGAGCTGACCGAGCGGCCGAGCTGCCCGCCGATCACGGTGGCGATGTCCTGCGGAGTCATCGCCCGGCCCGGGTTGGCCAACAGGACGTCGAGGGTCAGCCTCTCCAGCTCGCCTCGGCCGAACGGCTGGCTGCCGTCGGCGTTGACGCTCACGTCGCTGCGGCGGCCCGCGCTTCCGGGGACGCTCGGCGCACGGGTGGGCGTGCGCGTGGGCAGGGTGACGACGTGGGTCGTGCCGTCCGGACCGACGACGTGCAGCGTGCCGTCAGGCCGGATGAGGGGCAGCACCGCCGCCGTGGCGCTCGGCGTGTTCGCCAGCCCACGGATGACCTGGTAGCACAGCGGGCAGCGGGGTGGCTCCGGGTTCGGGTCGACCTCGCTGGCCTTGGTGGGTCCGGCGATCCACCGCTCCGGCAGGCCGGGCAGGCGGCGGGCGGCGTCGGCCTGCTCCATCGCGGTGAGCAGTCGGGAGGCGGTCGGGTGACCGATGCCGCTTTCGGCCACGATCACGTCGAGGGTCGCGCCGTCATCGCCGTAGTCGGCCAGGACGCCCTTGATGGCCATGACCTTGCGGTCACCGGGACGCGTTGGCTGCACGACGGTGACCGTTCGCACCTCGTCGTCCTCGCCGCTGCCTGCGTCGTCGTCCGAGTCCTCGTCGCCGTCGCCGGCCTGGTCGGTCTCGTCCTCCGGGTCGTCGCCGGCGTCGTCCGGGTCGATCCCGCCCTCGCCGTCGACGGCGACGCCGGGCTGATCGGCCTGCTCCGTGTGATCGGTGTCCGGCTCGTCGGCGGTGTTGTCGAGGTCCGGGTCGGCGAGGTCGGCCTCGTCCGCGCCGATGGTGTGCACGTCGCCGAGGTCGGCGGCGGCGTCCAGCTCGGCGTCGATGGTCTCGTACGGTGCCGCCAGGGTCCACCGGGTGGGCGTGCCCTCGGCCAGGTCGGCGTCGGTTTCCACCGCGACGATCACACCGGCGTCGGCCAGGGTCTTGATCGCCTTGTCGGTGGTGGACCGGGCTTTGCCGGACTTGTCGGCCAGCTCGTGGACGTTGCCCTGACCGAGTTCGGTCAGGGCGTCGAGGACGGCCTGCGTGGCAGGCGTCAGGGACAGATGTTCCATCAGGTCCTCTCCTTGGGAACGTGGGTTGGGAAGCCCGGCACGGTGTTGTGCCGGGCTGTGGTGCGCCGGGTCGCGGGCAGCGGTCAGCGCGGCAGGCGCGTGGAGCTGTGCGCTGCCGTGCTGGGTGTTGCCGGATTGCGACCTGGTGGCCTTGGGGCGGCGTGATGCAGCCGAGGGGGTCAGCGGCCGGAGGTGGCGGGCTCGTCGGCCGCGGACTGCAGGATGTAGAGCCCGCCCTCGGCAGGGTCGCGGTAGATCCCGGCGTCAGCATGGGACAAGCGCAGCTGCCCGGGGCCGACTGTCAGATCCAGCTCGGCGTCGGACTCACCGACGCGTACGCGGGTGGTCCGCCCGGCGAGCTGATGCTTGCGGCAGGAGTCGGTGTGGGGCAGGACGACGAGGACGGTGTCGCTGGGGTTGACGTAGCGCCGACGCAGTGACCGGCCCGGGTTCGCGTCGGCGTACTGGGCGCGGGCAGGGTCCTCGATGAGGGCGTCGATCCAGTTGCGGGCGTACCGGCACTCGCAGGCAAGGACGGTGATCGTCTCCAGCGGGCCGGTGACCGTGCTGACCGATCCGGTCAGGTCGTCGGCGTTGATGAGCAGGGTCCGTAGCCGGTCCACCGCGAGCAGCAGCTCGGCCCGCGCCTGGCGCAGGGTGCTGGCGGCCTGCGGCAGGTGCGCGGCGGCGGGGATGGGGTCGGCGGCGTGCTGGTCGAGGGTGCGACCGGTGGCCAGGGCGACCCAGCGGCCTATCGCGTCGAGGTGCAGCATGAGTCCCCTCCTAGGTGGCGAGGTGGGCGAGTTCGGCCGGGGTGAGCTGGTTCGGGGTGCGGTTGCACCAGGTGTCGGAGTGGCGCAGGTGCCACCAGCGCAGCAGCGACCGGCAGGCCGAGGCGAGGTCGTCACAGCCGGGCAGCGGGTAGGTCATGCCGGGCTGGGTCTGGCGATGCTGCGGGTTGGTGTACGCGGTCGGTGTCCAGCCGTGGTCGGTCTGGGTGACCTCGCCGACGACGCGGCAGGGGTAGGGGTGTCAACTGCTGTCAAGGGAGTGTTCTTTAGGCGTCGAAGGCGTGTTCTGGTGTTGTTCGGGCGTGGGGTTACGGGAGTGTCGTACCCAT
>NZ_JBEYTI010000089.1:0-10150 GCF_040642975.1 Micromonospora sp. NPDC047548 | reverse complement strand
CGACCTACACGACCGCAGCGACGTCTTCGCCGTCTACGGCATCTAACAAACCATGATCAAACCGGACACTCCCGAACAACGCCGGGGCCGTGGGCAAGCAGGTCAGGTGTCAGCGGCTTCCTGCCATGTCCGATCGCGCCGATCGTCGACGCCGACAGCATGTCGCCTCCGCCGAGGCCGAACAGGTACTTGGCAGGACCTAACCAGCTGAGGTTGCGGTTGTGCAGCAGGCGCACTACCAGGCCGCCGACGCTGTTCGGGTACTGCTGATATGGCGGTGTTGGTGCCGACGGCCGCTGCGGGCGGGGCTGCTGGGGCAACGACCGGATGAACTGGTGCAGCTCCGGTACGGCCCTCGGCAGGTACGTCACCCAGCCCCTGGCCTGGAGACGGCCGAACCGTCGACGACCCTGTGGGTGCCGAAAATTCCATCCATAGGCCGTGCCTGCCAGTTCGCGGGCGCCTGATAGCCGCCTGACGGGTACGCCAGAATGGTCGTTCGTGCTGCTGCGACTGCCCTACCTGGCGCGCACGAGCGTCTTCGCCCTCATACGCCTGCTGCCCACGAGCGACATGGACAAAGACATCGAGATTCTGACGCTGCGCCACCAGCTCGCCGTCCTGCAGCGCCAGATCGACAAGCCCCGCCTCACCCTGCCCGACCGGGCGTACCTCGCCGCTCTCCTGCATCGGCTGTCCCGCCCCAGACTCCGGCGGCTGCACCTGATCGTCTCCCCCGACACCGTCCTGCGCTGGCACCGCGACCTACTCCGACGCCACCACGCCAAAGCATCCCGCCCGAAACGGGCAGGCCGACCCCCGCCGACCTGCCGCAGCGTCCAGGCGCTCGTCCTGCGCCTAGCCAGGGAGCATTCCAGCTGGGGCTACAGACGACTCCACGGCGAACTGGCCAGCCTGGGATCAAGGTCGCCTCCTCCACCGTCTGGGAAATCCTCAAGACCAACGACATCGAGCCCGCCCCCGAACGTGACCGCCAGACCTGGGCCGCCTTCCTGCGCGGCCAGGCACGCGCGATCATCGCCGCGGACTTCTTCGAGACCCGGACCCTGACCGGCGCGCGGCTGTACGTCTTCGCTGTCATCGAGCATGCCACCCGCCGCGTTCGTGTTCTCGGTGCCACCGCCCACCCCACCGCAGCCTGGACCGCACAACTGACCCGCAACCTGGTCATGGACCTCCACGACGCCAGCGCCACGGTGAAGTACCTGGTCCGCGACCGCGACAGTAGGTACACGGCCGCCTTCGACGCGGTCTTCGAAGACGAAGGTATCGCCACCGTGAAGACTGGAATCCGAGTGCCGCGCATGAACGCGATCATGGAGCGCTGGGTGCGCTCGTGCAGAGCCGAACTCCTCGACCGCACCTTGATCGTGAACCAGGCCCACCTGATGCACGCGCTCCGCGAGTACGAGACGTTCTACAACGAGCGCCGGTCCCACCGGGCGCTCTGCGCTGCGGCACCCCGACGCCCGCTCCCCCAACCGATCACCAACCCGGACCGACTCGACCACCTCGACATCCGCAGGCGTGATCGACTCGGCGGCATCCTTCACGAGTACCGACATGCCGCTTGACCTGTATGGACGGGGTTTTCGGCACGCACAGTGTTGGCCCGCTTCGGCGCGCTGCGCCTCGACGGCCCACCGGATGGGTACGTGGTGGCGCTCACCCCGCTGGGCCGCGCCGCGCTGCCCTCATGCTGGTGAGGTCAGGATCGGACGCCGTAGCCCAACCGGGGCTCCACCGCAGCCCTCGCCGCCGGTCGGTGCTCCTGCGGAGCCCGACCTCAGCGGGCGGGCACGTGCGCGACGATGGCTTCGACCGGTGACCAGGTGATCCCGGGAATGCGGTGCAGCGGGGCGAACGGTGGGGCGGCCCGCTGCCACGCCGCCGCCAGGCTCTCCGCGATCTCGGCACGCGCCGCGGTGTCCTCGGCCGAGCAGGCGTCCGATGCGACCCGACGGAACGCAGCGACGTCGCGGAGCTGGATCACCACCGTCCAGCGCACCCGGTACCGGCCGGGTAACACCTCGGATGTGTCGATGTCCACCTCGAGCACCGTGGCGGAACCTGCCTCCAGCAACGGCCACATCCCATCGGTCGGGTCGAGCAGCCAACCCAACGCCGCAGCCGGGTCGCGGCCGATCTGCTCCCGGGAGTCCGGCGCCTCGTCGTCGACGTCGACCTCGCCGATCTCGAACGTCGGGCTGGCGTCGAACGCTTGGACTGCGGCGTCGAGCAGCACCGGGATGCGCTGCACCGTCACCTCGGCGGCCACGCTTCGCGCGTACCGGTACCCGGCCCGGCCCCGATCGGAGCGGCTGGCGGCCGGCGGCGGCTCTGGCGCGGGCAGGTCGAACAGGGTCAGGTCGTCGGACATCGGGCTCCCATCCAGCGCAAGGGGTACGTCCTCTTCAGTCCTGAACGTCAGGCGGTGATGCTCGCTGTCGCATCACCGGGCGACCGGCCGGCCGACGGATTCCAGGGCTGCGGCATACTCTGCCGGGTCCGCAGCATCGCAGCGCTGCCACACCGCCGCCAGCCGCCTGATCACCTGCTGCCGGGGTACCCCGGCAGCGCTCAACCGCCCGGCGGCCTGCCACACCTGGGCCGGCTCGTCGGCCCACAACTGCTCGACCACCGCGACGCAGGCGGGCAGCAGGTCCTGCCCCGTGCCGTGCACGGCCTGGTCGATCGTGGTGAGCGCCTTGCGGTGCGAGGGGTCGGCCGCATCGTAGTCGTCGACGTCGATCGTGACCGACGACCCGCGTCGCTCGGGGTCGGCGCGCTCGAACGTGATCCCACCGCGGCGCCCGGGTTCCGGGACCGCGAACCAGCGCCGGTCCAGGGTGGCCTGGATGTCGTCGCCACCCGCCCGGCGCGCCGG
Source organism: Micromonospora sp. NPDC047548 (assembly GCF_040642975.1). Taxonomy (NCBI): domain Bacteria; kingdom Bacillati; phylum Actinomycetota; class Actinomycetes; order Micromonosporales; family Micromonosporaceae; genus Micromonospora; species Micromonospora sp. NPDC047548. The sequence continues at coordinate 7,242 of NZ_JBEYTI010000089.1, read as the reverse complement.
TAGGTCAGCCACGTACGGGAAGCACGGGTTGACCCGCCGATCCCGGCTCATCCGCTCGAACACCACCCGCACCAGCAACATCCGCCGCCGCAGGCGCAGCCGTGCCCGCCACGACAGGTCCCCGGACGCGCCGACCCAGGCAACCCAGGCCATGGCCACCTTCCGGGCGCTGCGCAGGACCACCTGCGGAGCGATCAACGTACGCGGCAGGACCTCCCCGAACAGCCTGGTGGCGATGATCGGCCCGATCCGGTCGGGCGGAAACCCGAGCACCTCAATACTCGCGTCCACGACGCGCTCGGCGAACATCCGGTCCGGCGCCGGGTGGCCCCACCCACGCGGGTGCGCGGCGAGGAACGCCTCGACCAACGCGGTACGGCGGCTGGTCGGCCACGCCTCGGCCAGCGTGGCAGGCGCCGTCTGCGGCGCCGGCTCGGCGGCGGGAACGCCCAGCATCCGGCAGGTCAGCAGCGGCAGGTACGCATAGCACAGCTCGTCCGGCTCCGGCCCGCTGCGCAGCGTCGGGCGTTCCCGGTCACGCGACGCCTCGATCGCCGCCAGCACCAGACTGCGGGCCCGCTGCGCGCCGATCGACTCGACCCGGCCCCGGCCAGGCTTCCCGCGTCGCAGGCCCGCCATGGTTCGATCGAGGTTGGCCGGCTGGGACACCATGGCGATCGCCGACACCACACCGTGGAACGCCAGGTCGATCGTGACGTTGAGCCCATGCCGGCGGTCGCCGTCCGCGTGCGCGAACTCGCAGAACACGTGGCAATACTCGCCGAACTCGTCGGTCCACAACAAGCACTCCCCGACCGTGGCTTTGCCCAGCAGACCGGTCCAGGACGGCAGCGGCACCTCGGCCTCAGCAGCGGCGCCACGACGCCGGCCGGCCCGGCCGGTCACCCGGCTTGCCGCCGCACCCGCCGCCCCGGCGACCTCCCGGGGACCCACCGCCGCGATCGCGGTCAGCAGGACCGCGCAGCCGGTACGGCCGTCCCGCTCGGCCTCGTCGATGAGGTCGAGCAGCAGCACGGTGAACGCCTCGTCGGTCGGCACGTCGCTCCGCATCGCCGAGATGTTCGACGCCACCCAGACCTCAGCGTCCAGCGCGTCCGCAGCCGCCATCAACTCGGCACAGTCGGCGATCGCGCCGGCGTACGCCGCACGCGCCTCGGGAACCCGCAGCCGCCTGCTGGGGCCACCCCGACCGGGGCGCTGCGCCGGCAGCCCCCGCCGGCTGGCACGTCCGCTGCCCGCCCGTCCGCCCATTCGGGCGAGCATGCCATGCAGCGCGTCACGGCCGGCAGCCGGCCCACCCGGGCGCGGATCAGATCTCCGGTGGGCGCCGGGCAGTGGCAGGCCGGCCACCCGGTACCGAGCGGAGCCCGCGGCCCAGGGCCGGCCGCAGTCCCCCCGACCATGACCCTACCCGCTGCGGCCGTGTTCCAGCGGCGCGGTTCGCCGTTCCCGTGCCGCAGGGCTCTGCCCGGGCATGAGGACGCATCGAGGCGCTCTGACACAATCGCCCGGTGCACCAGGGCATCCCGGACCCCTCCGCCACCGCCGCCGAAGACGAGCTGCTCCAACGCAGCGGCCCGCTGAAGGCGGCGCTCGTCGCCTTCGGGAAGAGCCCGCGCTTCGCCAGCGAGTTCCGTTCGGCCTTCGCCGACCGGTTCGGCACGGCCGAACCCGGCAACCAGGTCGACTACATCAACTTTCTGGACCGCTTCGTGCTGGAGCACCGTACCCGCGACGGCCGCACGGTCGTGGAGCAGTTCGTCGCGTCCCGGCCTGACCTGCCGGAGGCCGAACGCGCCATGCTCCGGTGCTGGGAGACGGTCGTCGAGGGCATCTTCGAGGTCGAACGCCACGACGGCGACGCCGCCGTCATGGTCAACCTGGTCGACGAGCTCACCTACCGGGTCCGCTCCAACGCAGGCCCGCAACTGCTCGAACGGCTCGTCCCGGAAGCGGTCCTGTGGGCCAGGGTCGTGCCGTTCGGCGATGGCTGGCTGTTGTCCGGGGCGCTCAACGCCGCGCCGTTCGAAGCTCGCCGCGAGATGTGCCGGGCCGCAGCCGAAATGGCCAACACCTGCGCGGCCGCGGTGTTCCGCAACCCGGACAAGATCGCCCTCGGGTGGGAACTCCACCACCGGCTCCGCGGGCACTTCATCGAGTTCTTCGGCGCCGACCTGGCCATCGTCACCGGGCACGAACTCGCCGACAGTATGGCCGGGTTCTGGAACCACCACGCCACCCGGATCAGTGCCGCTCGGAGTCAGGCGCCCGGCAAGGCGGCATCGTCCGTGGATCCGGACGCCCCGGACGAGGAGCAGCCACCTCCGGTACCCCCGATGTCGATTTCACCCGATCTTGAACAGGCCGAGACCGTCGGCATCATGTTCGACGAGGTCGAAGGGCTGTGGTTCCTGCCGGAGTACCAACTCATGCAAGAGGTGTTCGCCGACCCGGCCCGGATCACCGTCCGCCGCTACCGGGAGGCGGTCAGCGGGTACCTCAGAAGCCAAAGCCTTCCCCCGATCGCGCTGCGCAGGCTGGCCGAGCAGGATCCGGACCGGGCTGGCCGGGTCTTCGCGCGGCTGCTGGGCAAGCCCCGCTTCACCTGGCAGCGCGATGGGGAGGCGCTGCTGCGGCGATACAAGTCGGATTTCTTGGACCGAACGCCGTTGCCCGGCGTCACTCCGCTGAGCAACCGGCAGCGGGCGTTCCTGCGACCCCGCAGGGACGTGGAGGGATCCGGATGACGGGCATGGCGGATTTCGCCGGGCGGTGGCGGATCGTGTCGATGGAGTTGTGGGATACCGACGCCATCGACCTGGTGGAGCCCGGGTCCATCGAGTTCGACCGTGACGGGACCGGGCGGTTCGGGTTCATCGCCGTCGACGGGTGGATGGACTGCCGCGAGACGACCCGCGACGGGCGACCCTGCGTCGAGTTCACCTGGGAGGGCAGCGACGAGGGCGACCAGGTCACCGGTCGTGGCTGGGCGGCCCTCGCCGAGGACGGCACGCTCGACGGTCGGATCTTCTTCCACCTCGGCGACGACTCCGGCTTCCACGCGGTCCGCGCCGAGCCTCCGCCGACCGCCAGACATCCCCGACGGAGGCCCCGATGAGCACCACGAGCAGTCATTCGGACCCCATGGAAGCCGAGATCGAACGCGCCCTCGCCCCGGGACGGTTCGTGTCCGACCGGGGCTGCTTCCGGTTCGTCGACGGCCTCGAACAGGTCGCGGCGACCGTCGGCCGGCTCGTCGATGACGAGCCGGTAAGGGCCGCCACCCTGTACGAGACGTTCCTGGCCGGGTGCTACGAGAAGGCCGAAGAGGTCGACGACTCCAGCGACAGCTTCGGCATGTTCGCCCAGAGCCTGATCAGCGGTTGGATCACGGCCCGCCAGGCCGCGCAGGCGTCCCCGCAGCAGACCGCGGCCCGCCTGCTGGCCTGGATGGACGACGACCAGTACGGCTTCTGCCACCGGCTGGAGCGCGAGATCGCCACCGTCTTCGGCGAAGCCGGCATCGCGGCGTTCATCGACCAGATCCGCAGCCGGTTCGAAGCCGCCGACCAGGCCGCCACGGCCTCTGCCGGGTCGGACCAGGGCGACCAGGACGCCCGCCGACGAAGTGCCGAGACGCTCCGCTGGGCCGAGACGCTGCGGTCCCTGTATACCGCCCGGGGTGACCTCGACGCGTACGTCGATCTCACCGAACGTACCGGCCTGACCACGGATGACTGCCTCACGGTCGCGAACCTGCTGGTCACTCGAGGCGACCCGGCCCAGGCGCTGTCCTGGGCAGAGCGTGGCCTGGACCTCGACGCCAACCAGCCGTACCCGTCCTTCGCCGCGCACAGCCTCACCGAGCTCAAACCCCGGCTCCTAGCCGACCTGGGGCACGGTGAGCAGGCACTGGAGACGGCCTGGGCGGGCTACCGCAAGCATCCCGACCGGTACTCCTACGACCATCTGATAACGTTCGTCCCGCACGCCGAGCGCCCGGGCTGGCACGACCGAGCCATCACCGTGGCCCTGGACGGCGACCGTTACCTGCCTGCGGTGATCGAACTGTTGCTGCACACCGACGAGACCGGGCGCCTCGGGCAGTTGGCCGCGCGCACCTCCGACTGTTCATGGGAAGGCGTCGGCCACCACACGGCAGAGCAAGCGGGTGCCGCGCTGGAACCGGGCCACCCCGGCGATGCCGCCCGGATCTGGCGGGCCCAAGGCATGCGCATCCTGGAGGCGGGCAAGAGCAAGTACTACGGCGCCGCGCTGCGGTACTTCGAACACGCCAAGCGCTGCTACCAGCAGGCGGGTCAGCCAGCACAGTGGCAGCAGGTCGTCGATGAGGTGTACGTGCAGCACGGCCGCAAGACGAGCTTCCTGCCAGGCTTCGATGCAGTGGTGACCGGAACCGACCCGGCCCCGCAGCCGTCCTTCCTCGATCAGGCGAAGGCCCGATGGAGCCGACATACCCCCAAATGATCAACTCGGCGCCGAAAGCGGTCACGCGTGTTTCCGGCAGCGCGCTACCCTGCTTCGACATGAGAGCCGGGAACCGGCCGTTGCTGTTCCTCGATGTCGACGGGCCACTCATCCCGATCGGTGGCCACCACGACGCCGTTGACGACCGCCCCGGCCATCGGCTCACGCCAGCGCTGGCGCGGGCCTTGGCGTCCAACCCACTGCTGTACCGACTCGACCCCCGGCGCGGGCGCTGGCTGGCGGCCCTGCCGTGCGAGCTGGTCTGGGCCACGACGTGGATGGCCGACGCCAACGAGGTGATCGGTCCGCTCCTCGGCCTGCCCGAACTCCCAATCGTGCAGTGGCCGGAGGACGCCGACGACGACCAACCCGGGCTCGTGCACTGGAAGACCAGGGGTCTGGTCGACTGGGCCGCCGGACGCTGCTCCGTCTGGATCGACGACGAGGTCACCGACGCCGACCGACGCTGGGTCGACGCCCACCACACCGCGCCGGCTCTGCTTCACCACGTTGATCCGCGCCGCGGGCTCACCCGCGACGACATCGACACCATCAACAGTTGGTTGATCCACTTCCGACCAGCCTGACCCACCACGCACCGCGTCCACCGGCATGGCAGGCCGGTGAGGTAGGCGCGGAGGACCAACCTGCTATATGCTCGCGTATATGGGCGACCGGTACGACGTCGAGCTGGAACCCGAGGTGCGCGAGTGGCTCGACACGCTACCGCTCGCCGACTACCGGACCGTCGAGTACCACGCCGACCGGCTGGCCGGGGCGCCCACCACGCTCGGCGAGCCGTACAGCAGGCACCTGCGCGGTGCGGTTCGGGAACTCCGCTTCCACCTGAGCCGCTCGGCGTGGCGGGTCAGCTACTGGCTGGCCCCACACCGGCGGATCGTGTTGCTGACGGTCTTCCGCAAGACCCGAGGTCGCGAGGCGGCCGAGGTCGATCGAGCAGTGGCGGCGCAACGGATCTGCGAAGAGCGGCACGGAGTGGCGGCGCACGTGTACGACCGGGAGGGCGACTGATTGCCATGACGGGATATCACACGAAGTGGGTTGTGCCCGACGCGCACCGCGACAGCCCCGAGTACATCGAAGCCGGCGCGCGCATCGCCCTCGGTCAGGCCGTCTACGACCGGCGAACCGCGCTGGGCATCAGCCAAAGCGAACTCGCCCGCCGGGCGGGCACCACCCAGACCGTCATCTCGCGGCTGGAGGGCGGCGCGGTCACTCCCACCCTGCCGCTGCTGCACCGTCTCGCAGGCGCACTCGAAGGAGAGCTGAACCTCAAGATCACAGGTACGAGCACGCATGCGGAGTTCCCACTCGCCTCGTGACTCGAACGGCCAGCATCACCCACCACACCGAGCCCGGCCCGCCAATCTCTCGGCTTGCGGCCGTGCCGGCGCCCCCCGACGAAATCGGGGACACCGACACCGCCAACGCGAACATGATCAGCCACGCGGCGGCAGTGGCCACGCGCCTTCTACCAGGACAAACGTCATTCCGCCGCCGGTCGCGGCGCGTTCCCATGTGGTACGGGGCCCTGCGGGTGCCGAGAACCTCATCCGCCCAGCTCACGGCCACTTCAACCGCAGCGGCACGCACTTGCAACGATCGACGTCCCGGCGCACGTCGGATCGCCGCCCACCACTGGACGAGGATGCTGGGTCGTGCTGCTTCGACTGGCGTACCTCGGCGTGACCAACGCACTCGCGATGCTCCGACTCCTGCCGCTGAGCGACCGCGCCAAGGACGCCGAAATCCTCGCCCTCCGCCACCAAATCACGGTCCTCGAACGACAACTACACGGCGAGAAGATCCAGTTCGCTCCGGCAGACCGGGCGTTCCTCGCAGCCCTGCTGCACCGGCTCCCCCGTAACATGCTCCGCCGCATCCGGCTGCTGGTACGCCCCGACACCGTCCTACGCTGGCACCGCGACCTCATCGCTCGGCGACACGCGGGTATGTCACGCCCGAAGCGTGCCGGGCGGCCACCAACCGTCCGTTCGGTCCGGGTCCTGGTACTGCGCCTGGCCAGCGAAAACAGCAGCCGGGGCTACCGGCGCATCCACGGTGAACTGCTCGTCCTGGGCGTGAAGGTCGCCCCGTCAACAGTGTGGGAGATCCTCAAGGAAGCCGGGATCGACCCGGCACCGCAACGGACATCAGACAGTTGGGCGACGTTCCTGCGTTCGCAGGCCGAGGCCATCATCGCCGCCGACTTCTTCGAAGCCGTCACGCTGACCGGGGCCAGACTGTACGTCCTGGCCGTCATCGAGCACGCCACCCGCCGCGTACGCATCCTCGGCGCCACCGCAACGCCGACCGCAGCCTGGGTGACGCAGGCCACCCGCAACTTGATCATGGATGTCGAGGACGCCGGCTGCCGAGTCAAGTACCTCATCCGCGACCGGGACGGCAAGTACCCCGCCCTGTTCGACGCCATCCTCGCCGACGCCGGAATCGAGACCGTGCTCAGCGGCGTCCGCATGCCGAGAATGAATTCGATTACGGAACGGTGGATCCAGTCCTGCCGCCACGAACTGCTCGACCGCATGTTGATCTGGAACCATGCACATCTCATGCAGGCACTACGCGAATACGAACAGTTCCACAACGAGCATCGACCCCCACGGCCCCGGCGTTGTTCCGGCTTGAGGCGTTCTGTCCAGGTTAAGGACCGGACGGGGCTGGAGTTGTGGGACGAGCGCGGCTTCTGATGAT
>NZ_JBEYTI010000088.1:0-10152 GCF_040642975.1 Micromonospora sp. NPDC047548 | reverse complement strand
CGGCCGGGTCGACCTCGAGGACAGCAAGGTCGAGAACAACCACGCCCGGGAGAACGGCGGCGGCATCTTCAACGTCGGCGTACTCAAGGTCAAGGGGTCCGCCGACGGCAAGGACTGGTCCTCCGACGGTCAGGGTGGATCCGCCGACGGCAAGGACGAGTCCTCCCACGAACGGGGTGGCGAGTCCCGCATCACCAACAACACCGCCGGCAAGAACGGCGGCGGCATCGCCAACGGCCGTGGCAAGGACCAGGAACACGGCAAGGACCAGGAACACGGCAAGGACCAGGAACACGGCAAGGACAAGGAACACGGCAAGGACAAGGAACAGGACAACGGCTCTTGGCCGGGCGTGGAGGGCCGCGACGAGGCCGGCAGCGTGGAGATCTTCAAGACCTCCATCGAGGGCAACACGGCCAACCGCAACGGCGGCGGCGTGTTCAGCTCCAGCGGCTTCGTCAAGATCGTCCTGTCGACCATCAAGGAGAACACCGCCTGCGAAAGCGGCGGCGGCATCTACGCCCGCAACACCAACCTCGACCTCGACAAGGTCACCGTCGCCAAGAACCACGCCAGCAAGGACGGCGGCGGCATCGTCAACACCGGCGGTGAACAGAAGAAGAAGGAAGCCCCGTCCTACGGCGGTGACAAGAAGGAGCAGAAGGAGCAGGAGGCCACCGCCACCATCGACGACAGCGAGATCGTCGAGAACACCGCCGGACGCTTCGGCGGCGGCATCTTCAACGGCGACCCCGACGTCGAACTCAAGGACGGCTACCAGGACAAGCCCGAAGGCGAGGGCGACAACGCCACCCTGACCCTGCGGGACACCGAGATCAAGGGCAACACCGCCCGCAACGGCGGCGGCATCTTCAACAACGAGGGCAAAGTCACCCTGACCAAGACCCGAGTCACCAAGAACACCGCCACCGACTCGTCCAAGCTCCACCGGGTCGCCGGCGGCATCCTCAACAACGACGGCAAGGTCCGCCTCGACGAAAAGTCGACCGTCACCAACAACGACCCAACCAACTGCGCCGGCACCGTCAAGGACTGCTTCAACTGAGGCACGGTCCACGAAACGGCTCCGCACAGACGTCCGGCCCCCTGCCACTTCGGTGGCAGGGGGCCGGATCGTCGTGGGATCAGCTCTGGACGAAGACCGCCACGCTGCGCGCCGGCACGGTGAACGTGCCGCTCGCCTTGTCGAACGAGGCGGTCCGCAACACCGGGTCGGCGGACTCCCGCAACACCGGGTGCAGGGCCACGTTCGCCCCGCGCAGGCCGGTCGCCGTCTGCTTCGCCGCCTCCGGGGTGGCGTTGAAGACCACGGTCACCGACGTCCACTTCCCGTCCAGCCCGCGGGCGTCCAGGGTCATGGTCAGCACGCCCGGCGTCTCCTGTGCGCCGGAGAGCGGGAAGGCGACCCGCTGCTGCACCTGGTCGGCGGTGGTAAGCCCGAAGACCGGCGAGGACTGCCGGACCTTCAGCAGCTCCGCGTACCGGGCGTCGGCCAGGTTGATCGCCGCGCAGTCCGGCACCAGCTTCGGGTCGGCCAGCAACGGCTTCGCGTACGACCACTTGCTCTCGTTGTCCTGCGCTGGCGGGAGACCGGCGCCGAAGCCGTTGCCCTGTGCACAGTCCCAGCGGATCTGGTTGAACCAGTCACCGGAGTTGAACGAATTGCGGTCCAGCGACTTGGAGCGCAGCCGCTCCGAGCCGGCCGTGGCGAAGCCCGCCCCCTGCCCGAAGGTGGTGGTCGCCAACGCCAGCACCTGCATCCGCGACCGGTCGGTCACCGAGGTGCCCTGCGGCAGCTTGTACGCCAGCGCGTCGAACAGGATCTCGTTGTCGTGCGCGTCGGCGTAGGTGACCGCCTCGCCCGGCGCGGCGGTGTAGCCGGCCGGCGAGCCGTTGTAGTCCACCTGGGCACCGGTGACCTGGCGCCCCGACGAGTCGGTGAACCGGTAGCCCCGCAGGTTGCCGGTGAGTCCCACCTTGATCAGGTCCTGGTGGTGCAGCAGCCGGGCCTTCTGCTCGGCGGCCGTCCCGTTCACGGTGTCGCCGTTGGGGTCGGTGTAGAGGCCGGAGGCGAAGCCCTGGATCCGCGGGTTGCCGTCGAACGGGCCCCCGCCGCGCACCGCGTCGCGGAGCCGGTCGTTGAAGGTGCCGATTCCGGTCCCGGCCATGTTGGCCTGGGTGGCCTGCACGAACCGGGCGTCGTTGGCGACCTCGCCGAAGTTCCAGCCCTCGCCGTAGAGCAGGATCTTCCTGCCGTCCACCCCGTCGCGGGCCGGCGTGAGCTTGTCCAGCGCGGCCCGCACGGCCAGGATGTTCGCCTTCGGATGGTGACCCATCAGGTCGAACCGGAAGCCGTCCACCTTGTACTGCCTGGCCCAGGTGACCAGAGAGTCCACCACCAGCTTGCCCATCATGGCGTGCTCCGGGGCGGTGTTGGCGCAGCAGGTCGAGTTGGCGACGCTGCCATCCTCGAGGAGCCGGTGGTAGTAGCCCGGCACCACCTGGTCGAGCACCGACTTCGGGTCGGTGCCCGAGGCCGAGGTGTGGTTGTAGACCACGTCCATCACCACGCGCAGCCCGGCGCCGTTGATTCCGGCGACCATCTGCCGGAACTCGCTGGTCCGCTTCGCCCCGGCCGGGTCGACGGCGTAGCCGCCCTCCGGCACGGTGTAGTGCAGCGGGTCGTACCCCCAGTTGTAGCCGTCGGAGTCGGCCACCGCGGCGACGCAGGCCTGCTGCTGGTCGGAGTCCGGCGGCAGCGCGGCCAGGTCGCAGTCCGGCTGCCGCTGGTCGGCCACCCGCTCGGGGATGGTGGCGAAGTCGAACGAGGGCAGCAGGTGCAGGTAGTTGACCCCGGCGTCGCCGAGCGCCCTCAGGTGCGTCATCCCGGTCGTGCCCGGGTCGGTGAAGGCGAGGTAGGTGCCCCGCCGCTCGGCCGGGACGGTGCTGTCGGCGACCGAGAAGTCCCGGACCGACAGCTCGGAGATCTGCGCCTTCGACGCGGGCACCGCCGGTGGCTTGCGCAGCGTCGCCCAGCCCTGCGGCGCGAGCGACGGATCGGACAGGTCGACGATCTGGCTGTGCGTCGAGTCCGGCGCGAGCGCCACCGAGTAGGGGTCGGTGACCGAGGCGGTGACCACCTTCTGGGCGGCCGGCTGCCACGCCTCGACCTGGTACCGGTAGTACTTCCCGGTCCAGTCGCGGCTGCCGCGCACCGACCACACGCCGGTGCGGTCGTTGCGGCTCATCGCCACGGTCTGCGGCAGCGCCGACGGCGAGTCGAACAGCTGGAGCGACACCATCCAGGCGGTCGGCGCCCAGACCGCGAGGGTGGGCACGCTGCCGACGAAGGTGACGCCGAGCTGCGCGTCGGTGGCCGGCCGGTAGACGTCGTCGAGTGCGCCCGGGATCTGCACGCCGGTGGCGTTGAGCAGCGTGCCCTCGGCGTCCCGCTCGGTCACCACGAGCTGCCCGCGCAGCGCCGCCGGCACCTTGGCCAGGTCGGCCCGGTCCAGCGTGAAGGCGCGGTAGGACCACAGGTGCGGGAAGGCCGCGCGCTGGGCCTCGGTGAGCCCGTTGCGCTGCGCCCGCAGCGGCAGCGAGGTGTACGTCCCGGCCAGCTCGCCGTCGGCGATGCTCAGCCCGCCCGCCGGGGCGGCCACCAGGGCGTACTGCCTGCCGTCGGTCGGACCGGTCAGCCAGGCGACGGTGGACCGGTCGATCCACTGCGCCTGCTGCTTGGTGATGTCCAGGTCCCGGCCGGGGCCGGAGGCGGTGGGCGGCAGCAGCCGGCCCTTCACCCCGGCGAGCAGCCACACCTCGCGCCCGCCGGTGGCGAAGTCCAGCCGCTGGTCCTCGGGCTGGTCCTTCTCGTCGCCGCGGTGAATGATGTAACTCAGCCCGGTGGCCCCGCCGGCCAGCGGCACCCGGAAGACCGCGCCGAAGGCGTCGACCTTTTCCGGCTTGAGCGGGCTGGACCAGTCGGTGGGGTTGGCGGCGCCGTCCCACAGGTGCAGGCCCCAGCCGTCGTAGTTGCCGTCGGCCTTGCGCCAGTGGATGACCGCGGTGCCCTCGTTCACCGGCGGGTCGGGCTCGCCGGTGGCCGCCTGCCGGGTCGGGTAGAGCGCAGTGTCGCCCTGCTTGACCCAGACCTCGCCGGTCTGCGTCACGTCGACGGTGCGGTCATGGTCGACGTCCTTGTTGCCGTTCTTGTCCACCACCAGGAAGCCGACCGACTTCGCGCCCGGCTTGAGCTTCACCCAGGCGAACCGGCCGTAGGAGTCCTCACCGGCGAACGGCTGCCCGTTGGGCCACTGGGTGGCGTACGCCGGGTCGATGTCGCCCCAGGCGTAGAGGCCCCAGTCGTCGTACCCGCCGGCGGGTCGCTGGTAGTGCACCACCGCCCAGTCCCGCGACGAACTCTGTGCCGGGGTGCCGACGACACCGGTGGATCGGGTACTGGCGGTACGCCCCATGCCGTCGCGGACGACGGCCTTGTACTCGACCTTCGTCCCGCCGGGCAGGCCGGTCAGGTCGTGGTGGACGGTGTACGGGGCCCGGTGCGCGCTGCCCAGCAGCGTCCATTTCCCGCCGGGGACCCGGGCGGCGAACGTGACGGTGGCCAGCGGGTCGCCGGTGACCTGCGCGGTGACGGCGGCCCGGGTGGCGACCGGGTCGGCACCGGGCCCGGTGATGGTGACGGCCGGCGCGGCGGTGGCCTGCGGGATGCCCCGGCCGGCCTTGAGGACCACGGCGGACATCGGCGGCACGGTCAGGCCGAGCGTGCCGTCCGCGCCGGCCGTGGCGGCGGCCGCCCCGCCGTAGATGCCGGTGAAGGTGGTGCCGGCCGACCAGGTGTCCACGGAGACGGTCTGCGCGCTGGCGGCGTTGTTCACGGCCACGACGTACTCGGTGCGGTCCGCCGGGGCGATGCGGGAGAAGGCGAAGACGCCGACGCCGTCGGCCGCGTACCGGGTGATCTGGGTGCCGTCGCGCAGCGCCGGGTGGGCCTGGCGCAGCGTGCCCAGCTCGGCGATGGTGCGGTAGAGCGGGTGGCCGGTGTCGTACTGGTCGCTGGCGTGGGTGCGGGTGGTGCCGATCAGGTCGTCGTCGAGGTAGTCCGCCGTCTGGCTGGCGAACATGTCCTGCCGGGCGTCCTTGTCCCCGCCGGGGCCGGTGAAGCCCTGCTCGTCGCCGGAGTACACGACCGGCTGGCCGCGGGTGAGGAACATCAGCTGGTGGGCGAGCTGGTCGCGGCGCAGCTGAGTGGCGTCGTCACCGCCGGAGGCGGCGATGAAGGAGCCGATCCGGCCCATGTCGTGGTTGCCGAGGAAGGTGGTCAGCCGGTTGGCGTCGGTGTCCCGGGCGGCGTACAGGTCGTCGCGGGCGTACACGTCGGCGAGGGCCTTGGCGGAGCCGCCGGCGGCGGTGTAGCCGCGCGCGGCCTCCTGGAAGGAGAAGTCCAGGGTGGCCGGCAGGCCACCGCGCCGCACGTAGGTCGAGGTGACCTCCTGGTCGGCGCTGTAGACCTCGCCGAACATGAAGAAGTCCTTCTTGCCGGCGGCGTCGGCGGCCCGCTTGATGCCCTGGCTGAACTGCGGCCAGAAGTCGAGGTTGACGTGCTTGACGGTGTCCAGCCGGAAGCCGTCGACGTCGGTGCTGGCGATCCAGTCGCCGTACGCCCTGGTCAGGCCCGCGACCACCTCGGGTCGCTCGGTCCACAGGTCGTCGAGGCCGAAGAAGTCGCCGTACTCGCTGTTCTCGCCCGCGAAGGTCGAGTCACCGCGGTTGTGGTACATCGTCGGGTCGTTCAGCCAGGCCGGCACCTTGACCGTCGCGTCCGCGGCGTCGGCGAAGGCGGGGGTGTACGGGCCCGCGTCCTTGTTCACCGTCGGGAAGTCGCGGGTGCCGTCGGCGTAGTTGCGGTCCTCGAAGGCGCGCCCCTGCGCGTCGGTGTACGGCGAGGTCTTCTTGTCGATGTACGCGTACTTGTCCTCGGCGTACCTGATGACGTCGGCGGTGTGGTTGACGATGACGTCGAGGTAGACCTTGATGCCGCGCTGGTGGGCCAGCTTGACCAGCTTCCGCAGGTCCTCGTTGGTGCCGAAGTGCGGGTCGACCTGGGTGAAGTCGGTGATCCAGTAGCCGTGGTAGCCGGCCGAGACGTCCGAACCGCTGCCCTGAACGGGACGGTTCTTGAAGACCGGGGCGAGCCAGATGGCGGTCGTCCCCAGGCCCTGGATGTAGTCCAGCTTGTCGAGGACGCCCTTGAGGTCGCCACCGTGGTAGAAGCCCTTGTCCTTCGGGTCCAGGCCGGTGCGGAGCCGGTCGCCGGTGAGCCCGCCGGAGTCGTTGCGCCGGTCGCCGTTGGCGAACCGGTCCGGCAGGACGAAGTAGAACTGTTCGGCGCGCCCCGTGCCGGTGCCGGCGGAGAGCAGGGCCTCGGTCGAGGGTTCGGCGCCCCACTGGGCGGCGCCGGCCGCCGCGAGCGCGTCGACGGTGGGCGTCCGGTCGGTGGCGTCCGCGCCGAGCTGGTGGACGGCGACCGGGGCACCGACGAGGGCGAGGGTGAGGGTGAGGGTGGAGACCAAGGCGAGCAGCGGCTTGCGAGATATCGGCGGGGGTTTCATCGACGGCCTTCCTCTGGTCGCTGATTCGCCCGCACGCTAGCCCTTGCCGAAACATTCTGCAATACCTTGCAAACAGAGTCGCAACAAAGCAGCCGGCTTGCGAAACATGCCGTCGTCCCGGGCGTCCGGGGAGGTCACCTCCGCGCCGTCGGGAAGTGGGTCAGAGCCCGGCGCAGCCGGCGCCGTCGACCGCGCACCCGCTCGGGCGGGTGTTCCCGCCGGTGCGTTCGAAGTGGAACCGCAGCGGCACAGACGTGCCGCCGTCGAGGTCCACCCCGCTGGTGTACGTGAGGACGCCGCCGGACATCCGGGCGCTCAGCCGATGGTGCAGGCGGCCCCGTTGACGGTGCACTGGCCCGGCCGGTCACCGCTGCCATTCCGGCCGAACGTCATCGACACGACGGCGGTCTCCCCCGCCGGGAGCGAACTCGTGCCGCTCAGCACGAACCAGCCACTGCCCTGGGTGCGCACCGACACCCCGGAGCTGGACGACGCGCGAACCGACTTGACGTTGCCGGAGAACATCAGCTCCACCTGCCACTCGCCGGCGCCGCCGGTGGCGTTGCGCACCGTCACTTCGGCGGAGAATGAGTCCCGGTCGCTGGAGGTGGTTTGGTAGTACGCGCTCATCCGGCCGGAGCCGGCGGGGGCCGGCCCGCCGGTGCTCGGCGTCGCGTCGGGCCGGCGGGAGCTGGCGCGCGCCGACGGGGTGGCGGTGGCGCCGGCCGTCCGCGACGGGGTGGCGTCCACGGCGAGCAGCGGCGCGTCCCCGGCCGGCGTCGGGGACGACGTCACGGAGGGCATCCTCGGCAGATACATCGGCGGCGCCGGCTCGGGCGCGGCCCGGTGCTCCGCTTCGCGGAAGGAGAGCAGGGCGAACACCAGCAGGGTGGCGAGCAGCCCGACGCCGAGCAGCACGACGATCCACGGCATCGACGCCAGCACGGCGGGTGCGGATCGCGCCCCCGGCCGCGGGGCCGAGCGGTCGGACATGGGTCCCCCTTGTCGGAGCAGACGCGCCAGCCTAGCCAGCGCCGCCGACGGATCCCAACAGGCGCAGCCGGTACGGTCCGTCCGGCCGGCCCGGGCCGGAAAACGGCTGGCCGCGGCACGCCCCTTCAGGTCGGCTCCGGTCTCGGGCGCCCGGATCCCGCCCACCGGACGGACGCGCGCTGGGCGCCCGCGCCCCGATCGCCGCAGCACCGCCCGGTGGCGGGCCGGCGGACGGACGGCCGGGCGGGCCGGACTCCCGGACGCCGACGCCAGCGGTCACGCCGCTCGGACGACGGTGGACGGTTGCGGTCGGCCCGTGCGGACGACGGTGGACAGTGGCGGTCAGCCCGTGCGGACGAAGTGCAGATGACCGGGCCGTCCTTGGTGGTGCGCAGCAGGTAGCGGTAACGCTCGCCCGGCACCGCCCGCCCCTGGCTGTCCAGGAACTCCCACTGCCTCACCAATTGTCGCCGCCGGGCGCCGGCAAACCTCAGCGCGGCGGGATGCTCACCTCGATCTCCGCGCCAAGCTTGGCCTCGCCGGCCAGGTCGAGGTTGTCGCCGCTCCAGAACCGGCCCGGGTCGTACCAGTTCGGACGGCGGCCGGCCGGCAGCAGCCCCATCGCCTCGTAGGTCACCGCCACCACCTCGGCGCAGTACGCGGTCTCCAGCGCCCCGTCCCGCACCGGCACCCCGGAGCGGTCCCGGCGACCCGGCAGCCGCACCTGCGGCACCCGCCCCCGCGCCCAGCGCCAGGCGAGCTGGGCGGTGGAGGGGAAGGGCGTGCCGTCGAGCCGGGCGACGGTACGCAGCACCGCCTGCTCCATCGCCGCGTCGGCCGGCGGGTCGAGCTGCCGCAGCCAGGCCCGCTGCCCGTACCGGTTGGCCCAGACGCGGACCGCGTCGCGCAGGTCGTGCAACTGCACGCCGCGCTGGTGGCTGCCGGTCCACCTGTCCGGCAGCGATCGACCCAGCTCGGCGTGCCACATCAGTGGCGGCATGTCGTCCAGCACCACCGCCATGCCGACGTGGTTCACCGGGCTGTTCGTGGTGAACTGGATGGCCCGGTCGGGCACGCTCCGGCCACGGAACACCCACACGTCTCCGGTACGGGTCAGCTCGACGGCCTCGTCCAGGCTGATGCTCATGCCGTCGCCCCGGCGCTTCGCGCGCTGCGCTCGCTCATGGACGACTACCCTAAGCCGATGCGGCAACGAATGCGGTGGTGGAAGGTACTCGGCCTGGCCGGCCTGGCCGGTGTCGCGGCGACCGGCGTGGTCATCGCCCGCGCCGAGCGGCGCCGCCGGGCGTACACGCCGGAGGAGATCCGGGACCGGCTGCGCGAACGGCACGCACAGGCCGCGGGGAGCGTCACGCCGGCCGACGACCCGGCCTGACCCGGACGCGGCCGCCCCGTTTCGGTTGCCGGGCCGCCCTACCCCTCGGCCTCCTCGGCGACGACGAGGAGGCCACGCGGTGCCCGAACCCCTCAGCTGGGCCACCGTGCGGACGCTCCGCCGCGAACCGGCCCCACAGCCCAGGCCGCGGCGCGGCCGGCGGCCTGGGCTGCGCCGGAAGCTGGCGCTGCTGGTCACCGTGACGATGGCGGCGCCGTATCCCCCCTGCACGTAGGCGGATCCGTGCGGCTCAGTCCCCGCGCTCCGCGCCGGTCCGGCGGACCACCTCGTCGAGCGCCTCCGGGGTACGGCCGACCAGCGCGCCCCCGTCGTCGAGCAGCAGGATCGGACGCTGGATCAGCTCCGGGTGGGCCACCATCGCCTCGATCCAGCGTGGCTCGGCGGCGTCGTCGCAGGGCCAGTCGGCCATGCCGAGCGCGACCGCGGCCGGTTCCCCGGTGCGGCAGACGTCCCAGGCGCGGGCGTCGAGCCGGCGCAGCACGTCGGTCAGCTCGGCCGCGCTCGGCGGCCGCTCCAGGTACGCCCGCAGCCGGTACGGCACCCGTGCCTCATCCAGGGTGGCCCGCGCGCCGGCGCACTTCGAGCAGGACGGGTTGTGCCAGATCTCCATGACCGGACATCGTCACACCGGAACTCTTCGTTGATCAAGAGGGCTGCGTCCTCGTACGGCCGAAATCTGACGCAACCTCTTGATCGACAGGGGCCAACAGAGGGTCTCGGCTCCGGTTCCCCCCGGGCCGTTCGGTTTCATCCCGGATGTCCGGTTCTGGGTGCCCGATCCGCCCGGCGGGATCCCGTCTGGCCTGCGGCGTCCCGTGGTCGGGGCCACCCCGGCGGTGGAATGGCCGATGGGCCGGGGTCGTTGTACATGGCATACCCACGGGGAACCCCGCCCCGAGGGTGGCCCGAAGCCAGCGCCCACGGAATGTGTGGCCGGCCGGGTTGGTTACATCCCCCGGACACCCGAGCAGAGCCACCCCCGGCCGCCGGGCAGATCCCCCTTCCTGACTTTCCCTTTCGCGCACACCGTCACCCCCGACGGGCCGTCGCGCACCCCCGAACAGAGAGGCACACATCATGCGTACCGATCTG
>NZ_JBEYTI010000087.1:0-11089 GCF_040642975.1 Micromonospora sp. NPDC047548 | reverse complement strand
GAACAAGCGCAACCCCACCGGGTCACGCCAGAGACTCCCTCAAGATCAATGACGGGCAAGAGCCAACTCGTCGTCACCTTCGGTGACGGCTAACAGCCCAGGGCGGCCAGCTCACTGAGCCGGATCTGACAGGTCCGGCGGGCGAGGAAGAGCATGCGGTGGATCTGGTCGGTGGTGAGGACCTGGTGGTCGTCGAGCAGCTGGAGCAGCAGGCGGTCACGGCTGGTGATGTGGGGATAGATGGTCAGCAGGCTGGCCGAGCGCGATTGCGGCATAGGTGGCTTCGCCCCCTGGAGAGAGAGTCCCGTAGGGAGTCTGGATGAGTCGATCTTGATGATGGGTCCGCTGTCGGGTGGGTTTGGGCAGGTCAGGCACCTGACAGGCCGGGTGCAGGGGGCTCGTGTGGGGTCTCGTGTCGCGGACACCCCCAAACGAGCCCCCGGTGCCGCACCCAGCCGAGGCCCCGCACGGGCGGCCTGGATATCAGCGTTCGCGTTCGGCCATGCGCCGCTTCATCGCCGTACGGGCGAGCTGCTGCATCGGCGGCTCACCAGCGGTGCGGCTGTGAGCGGTGGCGCACTCCTGCCGGATCGCGGTCGTCTCACCGACGACCGGCGCGGGTGGGTTGGTGGTGAAGGTGAAGCCGGGTAGTTCCCGGTTGCCGACCAGTAGCCGGGCGGCGGCGGTGTAGACGTCGAGGTGGGCGAGGTCGTGCTCGTCCAGCTCGGGTTTGGTGTGCCGGGACAGCTCCCTGGCGTCGGCCGGGTCGACGGTGAAGAACAGCTTTGTTCGTGCGTTGGCCGACACCGCCGCGGCGAGGTCCTTGGGTAGTTGCGCCAGGTCCTGGTGCGCCAGCACCAGGCCGAGGCGGAACCCGCGCGCCTCGGCCAGCATGTCCCCGATGCTGCCGGGCAGCGTGAGGAAGTTCTGGCACTCATCGACGTACAGGCAGGCGTCCTTGCGCTGGTCTTCGGGGATGGTGGCCCGTGCGATGGCGGCCTGCCACACCCGGGCGACGATCATCGAGCCGAGGATGCGGCTGGTCTCCTCGCCGAGGATGCCCTTGGGCAGCCGGCACAGCAGGACTCCGCCGTTGAGGATCGTGCCCATGTCGAAGGATGAGTGGGCGTTGCCGATCACCGATTTCACGAAGTCCCGCAGCAGGAAGGCCCGCAGCCTGGCGAGGACGGGGGCGATGACCTGACCTCGGAACTGCTCGTTGATGCCGTCGTACCAGAGCCAGAACCCGCCGAGCCCGTCCGGGTCGTCCAGGCCGTGGGTGAACCGGGCCCGAAAGTCGCGGTCCTGCAACAGCGACGGGACCAGGCTCAGGGTGGGTTTGGCGTGGCGCATCAGCGTGAGGCAGGCCACCCGCATGGTGTCGTCCATGCGTGGCCCCCACTGGCCTTGAAAGATCTTGGCGAAGATGCCGACCAGGTTGTCCACGGCAAGGTGGGGATCGCCGCCGTCATCGAGGGGGTTGAAGCAGCCGGGGTTCTCCTGGTCCGGGTCGATGATCACGATCTTTTTGGCGTAGGAGACGGGCAGCCGGTCGAGGATGTCGGTGATCAGGTCCCCGCGCGGGTCGATGACCACCGTCCCGCGTCCGGCCTTGATGTCGCCGAGGATCATGTTCAGCAGCAGCGTTGACTTGCCGACGCCGGTCTTGCCGACCACGTGCACGTGCTGGCGGGCGTCGGTGACGTTCAGGCCGACGCTGTGGTGGCCGATCTGCGAGCGGCCCAGTACCTTCACGCTTCGCCCGCCGGAGGGCACCTGCACCGGCGCCGGCACGGCCTTGGCCCGCGCCCGATCGAGGCCCGGCACGGCGAGGTCCTGTGGCAGCGCTGCGAGGGCGGCGAGTTCCGGCACGGTGGCCAGGAACCCGCGCCGCAGCCGCCGTCCGGTGATCGTGGCCACCGGTTGTGGCATCTTCATGCGCCGTAGCCGGTTTGGGCCGGTGTACGCCGCGGCGGCTGAGGCGATGGTGTGCCGGAGTCCGACGAGGCGCGAGCGGACCTGCGTGGCCCGTAGCTTGTCCGGTGCTGTCTTGTCGGCGTCGGCGGCCACGGCGAACCGCACCGCGATCTCGAAGTGCGGTACCCGCACGGCCTTGTCCACGATTGTGCGGGCGTCGGCGGTGGCCGCCGGGTCCCGCTCGGCCGCCCGCGCCGCTGTGGCGTAGGCCGGGGTGCGCGGTCGGGACGGGCCTGGCGTGAACGCGTCGAGGAGCCACAGCAGTGGCTCGATGGCCAGCCGTGCCGCGCCTGAGACGGCGCGGGTGGCCACGTCGGGCCGCCCGTGGGGATGGTTGCTGGTGGTCGCCGCTGCCCGTCTGGCCGCCCGCACGCGGCGGGCGGGTGCTGGGCGGGCGAGGATCTGCACGCACGCGTGTTCGCGGTGGCGTACCTCGGCCCCGGCGGCGAGCAGCGCCCGCAGCGGGTCGGTGTCGTGCTCGCTGCGCAGCGGCAGCCCGTCGGTGTGCTGCGGCCAGTGCGCCCCGCCCACCTGCTCGCCTACCTCTGCCGGGATGGGCGCGGCGGCGTCTGTGGTGGTGAGGGTGGCGGCGGGCCAGGCTGCCCGGACGGCGGCTTCGACCGCGCCGCGCGGCACCGTTGCGGGCACCCAGACCCGGATGGTCAGGGCGCGGCCGGTCCAGGTGTACTCCCACCCGACGTGCGGGATGCCGAACACGCGCTGCTGCCACACCGACGGCGTCAGCACGCCGATGAGGGTGGTCCAGAACGCTGCGGCGGCGGTGTCGGTGACCTCCGGCGGGGCGGCGATGGTCAGCCACCGCGCGCCGATCGCGAACCGCTTGTGCCGCCAGGCGAGCACCTGATCATGGGCGAACACCGCGCCGACGATCGCGGCGGCGGCGAGGAAGCCGAGCCACGGCCGGACGATGATCCAGTGCCCGAGGTCGGCCGGCCATGTCGGGGTGGGTGTCATTCGGACTCCCCGATCCCGGTTACGGCGATCCGGTGCTCGGCGGCCGACCCGAGGGCCCGGAATGGAATCCGGCTACGGCCGGCGACGAGTAGGCCCTCGCCGCGCGGCGCCGACAGCAGCAGCCGCGCCTGGCCGGCGGTCAGGCTGAACGCCTCGGCCACCGCGTCGATGGACTGCGTGCTCTGACGCATCAGCACCTGGGTTGCGGCGTTGGACACGACGGCGAGGCCGAGGTCGGTCGACAGCACGTCGGCCGCGTCTTGGGTGATCACGCACAGCCCGGCGGACCGCTTCCGGGCGGCCTTGGCCATCCGGAACAGAAATCGGCTGCCTTCGCCGTCGCGCATGAGCAGCCAGGCTTCGTCCACCACGACGAGCTGCCGCCGCCGGCGGGCGCCCGTGGCCGGAGTGTCGATGCCCGACCAGATCGAGTCGAGTGCCAGCAGCGTGCCCACGGTGCGCAGCTCGTCGGGCAGGTGCCGCAGCGACCACACGACCAGGTGCCCGCGCGGGGTGGTGGTGGTCGGCCCGTCGAACAGGCTGGCGAAGTTGCCGACTGTCCAGGGGGCGAGCCGGGCGGCGAGCTGTCCTGCGGCCGGGTCGTCGTCGTCGGCCAGCATCTCGGCCAGGTCCCGCAGTAGCGGCGCGGGTGTGGTCCAGGTGGCCGGGTCGCCGTTGATCCCTGCCCGGTTGTAGGTGGCGGTGATGGCCCGGTCCAGCGCGGCGCGTTCGGCCGGCGGTGGGGTCGCCCCGAGCATGACCGAGATGAGTGTGTGCAGGTACAGGCCGCGCCGGGTCAGGGTGTCGGGCCGGTTGTCGGCGGGCAGGTCAAGGGGGTTGACCCGCACGCCGGGCTGGCCGAGCTGCACGACGGTGCCGCCGACGTGCTCCGCGAGGGGCGCGTACTCGTCCTCGGGGTCGATGATCGACACCGTCGTGCCCTGGTACAGGTTGCGCAGCACGTCGAGCTTGACGAAGTAGCTCTTGCCCGCACCCGAGCGGGCCAGGACGACCGAGTTGTGGTTGTCCTGCGCCCACCGGTTCCAGATGACGACCCCGTTGGAGGTGGTGTTGACCCCGTAGAGCACCCCTTCGGGCGGGGCGGCGGTGCCCGGGGCGGGAGCGGCGAGGTCCGCCGAGGCGAGGGGGAACGCCGCCGCGAGGGCGGTGGTGTCGAGGATGCGGCGCATCCGCAGCGGGTCCACGCCGACCGGCAGCGTGGAGATCCAGCCCTGCTGGTGGCGGAACGTGGCCGGTTGCAGGTCCAGCAGCACGCTGGCGGCGGCCGCCTTCACGCCCGCGGTGACGGTGCGCAGCTCGTCGAGGGTGCGGGCGTGGACGGTGACGTAGATGCCGGTGTCGAACAGCTTTGCTGCCCCGCGGGCGACGCGTTCGGCTAGGTCGGCGGCGTCGGCCGCTGCCGCCTCGACCATCGGGTCACCCAAGCGTCCCTGATCGGCGTCGAGGCGGCGCGACGATTCGAGGCGGGCGCGCTGGCGTTTGAGCATCGGCGCGGCCAGTTGCGGCGGCACCGGGTCTAGGTGCACCGAGACGTCGACCCGTGCGGGGTAGGACAGCAGCGGGTCCAACCAGGCCGGGCCGACCTCGGCCGGGTAGCCGCACACCACGTAGGTGGCGGCGTACCCGTCACCGACCTGCACGTGCCATGGCGTGACCGACAACGCGGCCGGGGAGGGCATTCCCTCCCCGGCCGCGACACTTTTCTTGGGCTTCAACAGGTTCATGATGTGCTCCGTAGGGTGATCGGGGCGCCGGGCACCGCTCGGGGGCCAGGCGGCGGGGGAGAGAACGGATCAACCGCGTTCGCGAGGGCGGCGGTGACGGCCGGCCCGTCCAGGGCGGCGGCTTCGACACCGAGACCGGACAGGGCGCGCACGGCGGCGTCGGCTGCGTGCTCTCCGGTGACGACGGCGAGGACCTGCCGGCGCAACGGATCCCGCTGGTCGTCGAGGTCGAGGATGAAATTGGCGTAGTCGTCGGCGGCGGCCTGCAACGCCGGATGCGGCAGGCGCGGCGCATGGTCGACGGTTGCCTGCGCGTACGCGGTCAGGTCGTGCCGCTGAGCAGCCACGACGATCTGCGCCGGCCCGGTCAGACCGTTGAGGAACCGGCCGAACCCGTCCAGCAGCGCGCCCTGCTCGCTACCGGTGCGCAGGTGAATGTTCGTGGTGCCGCAGGCGATCAGAACCTTGTCGCTGCCCTCCGAGGTCAGGATTCCGGCCGGGCTGATCGCCGTGACCGGCGAGTACAGCGGCGCCGGGACGCTCGGCTTGCCGGCCACGACCGCGACCGCGCTTGCCCGAGTCGTACCCGGCGTGAGCGTGCGCGGGCTACGGCTGAGCGCGAACCCGTGCCGCAGCCACACGTCCAGGGGCAGGCCGTCACGGCGGCCGAGCGCCACCACGATCGCGACGGCGAACACGATGACCCCGGCGACGATCCAGGCCACCGGCGGGAGCAGACGCCCGAACGTGCGGTAGAGACCGAACCCGGCGAGGCTGACACCGCCGATGATGCCCAGCTGCCGGAACGTCAGCCCGAACGCGATACGGTCGGGCTCGTTGACGTTGGCCGGAGTCCGTGCCGTATACGACCCGTCAGCCTCGTCGTATTTCGGACTCATTGGTGATCACTCATCCGTTCCATCCGTTGAAGGGGCAGAGCTTGGTTGTGCTGTTCACGCAGCGCAAGCGGCATGGTCTGCTCTTCGTGTGTGAGGTCGAGGGGAGGCGGCGCATCACGGTGGCGCAGGACTGGACCGACCGGGGTGTCGCGGCGTCGTCTGATCGGTTGGCGGTGGAGGGCTTGTCGGCGGCGCGGACGCTGATCGACAAGATCGATCCAGCGTTGGCGGTGGCGGATTCCCATGAACAGGCTCCTGACGGTGGTGTGGACGACGGCCCGAGTGGGCCGGGAACGGGGACTGTTGAGCGGGTGGGACGTTCGCCAGGTAGCGATGCTGGTGGCGAACATGGTCGAGTCGCTGCTGCACGGAAGCGGGCGCGATGAACCCGACCTCGAAGATCACGGCGAGTCATCTGTCGCGGCTGGCGATCGTCTACGTGCGACAGTCGACGACAGCGCAGGTGAGGCAGAACACCGAGTCGACCCAGCGCCAGTACGGGCTCGCCACGACCGCCGCCGAGTACGGGTGGCTGGCCGAGCAGATCGTCGTGGTCGACGCCGACCTGGGCGTGTCCGGGCGGTTCGGGTCCGAGCGGGAGGGCTACCGCGAGATCGTGGCCCGGTTGTGCATGGGCGAGGTCGGGGCGGTGTTCGGCCTGGAGGTGTCCCGGCTTGGCCGTTCCAACGCCGACCTGTCCAGGTTGATGGAGCTGGCGCGGTTGACCGACACGCTGCTGATCGACACCGATGGCGTGTACGACCTGGCCGACGTCAACGACCGGATCCTGCTTGGCCTCAAGGGCCAGATGTCGGAGATCGAGCTCCATTTCCTGCTCGGGCGGATGCACGGGGCGAAGGTCGCCGCAGCCCATCGGGGTGAGCTACGCCATCCGCTGCCGGTCGGGTACGTCTACGACGAGGACGGGCAGATCGTCAAGGACCCCGACGAGCAGGTCCGCCGCGCGGTCGAGGACCTGTTCGCCGAATTCGCGCGCACCGGTTCGGCGCTGAAGACGGTCCGGGCGTTCCACGAGACCGGCAGGCTGTTCCCGCAACGGGCGTGGGCCGGAGCATGGGCGGGGACGATCAAATGGGGCAAGCTGACCCATGCCCGGGTGGCGCAGGCGTTGAAGAATCCCACCTATGCCGGGGCCTACACGTTCGGCAAGACCCGCGAGGTGCGCCGTGTCCTGCCCGACGGCACGGTGCGCTCCACCCGCCGGCGTCGGGCGCGGGAGGAATGGACGGTCCTGATCGAGGACCACCACGAGGGCTACGTGAGCTGGGCGGAGTTCCTCACCAGCGAGGCCAGGCTCGCGGCGAACAACACCCAGCGCGGCGCCCGGCCGGTCCGCGAGGGTTCTGCCCTGTGTCAGGGCATCATCCTGTGCGGCACCTGCGGCGGCCGGGTCGGCACCCGCTACAGCCGCAAGGACCGCAAGGTCACCTACAAGTGTGCCGAGCCCACCACACGATGCCGCACGGTCACCGCCGACACCGTGGACGACGCGGTCGCGACGTTGCTGCTGAAAGCCGTTACCCCGCAACAGATCGCGGTCGCGCTCGTGGCTGCCGACGAGGTGGTCGACCGGCAGGTACGCACCAACCGGGCGGCCGAGCTGGCCGTCGAACGCGCCCGCTACGAGGCCGACCGTGCCGAACGTGCCTTCAGTCAGGTCGAACCGGAGAACCGGCTGGTGGCACGAACGCTCGAAACGCGATGGGAGGCCAAACTCGCCACCCTCGCCGAGGCCGAGGCGGCGCTGGCCACCGCCCGCGCGATCAAACCACCGGCGCCCGACCGCGACGCCCTGCAAGCGTTGGCCGCGGATCTTCCACGGCTGTGGGATGCGCCGACGACCAGCCACCGCGATCGCAAGCGGTTGCTGCGCACGCTGATCGCCGACGTGACCCTGCTGCTGGAACAGGACTCCGACGCCGTACGGATCGGCGTACGGTGGCACACCGGCGCCGCCGATGAACTGGTCGTGGAGCGGCGCGGACCGGGCCGCACCCCACTGCAGGCCCTCGCCATCGTGCGCGAGTACGGCGCCACCCACAGCAACGTGCAGATCGCGAAGATGCTCAACGACGCTGGCCTGCGCACTGGCAAGAACCTGCGGTTCACCCCACGGCACGTCGCCGGGGTGCGTGGGATCTACAAGATCTTCACGCCGCGCACCGTGGCGGTCCACGATGGGGAGATCAGCGTCAAGCAAGCCGCTCAGCTGCTCGGCATCCCCGCCGACGCGATCTACAACTGGCTGCGCCTGGGCCAGGTCCCCGCCAGCACCCGTGCCGGCCGCTGGTGCATCCCCTGGGACGCTCAAACCCAGGAGATCTACCGGCAGAAGGTCGCCAGCTCCTTCCGGCTCAAGCCGACCCCTCCCGCAGCGAGCGTCCGTTAGGGGAACCCTGACCGGACATCGGACCAAACAGCAGATGCCTATAGGTCGGCGACGAGGAGTCTGTATCCGGCGTCGAATTGCACCAGATTCAGCAGGTCGGCGTGACGCTCATACCAACGACCTGAGGCTAGGTCGGCCGCAAGCCGGTCCAGACCTGGTCGAAGAACGTCCTCCCCTGTCTGGGCCAGCAGGGAAATCCCAGCCCTCACGACGGGATCGAGATAAGCCTCGGGTCGGCGCCAATAGGCCGCGAGGAATCCGTCGGTGCAATCATCGGGTACCAGTACCGGTTCCACTCGAGCCCCGCCGAGCAGCGCCGCGATCCGGTCCACCGCCACCGCACGCGCGTCGTCGAAAGCGGCGGCTTCGGGCAGGTATTCATGTAGCAGCCAGAACTGCCGGAAAATGTTCTGGTCCCAAGTCAGGATGACCACACGTCTCCGCGCAATCCGGCACAGTTCTGCGACTCCCGCTTCGAGGTCCGTCCAGTGATGCACGGTCAACAGCGCCATCACCGCGTCTGCAGCATCATCTGCAACCGGGATGGACTCAGCGAATGCCCGCAGGACCGGTGCCGACCCTGGCGGCCGCTGAGCGATCATCACTGTGCTGGGTTCGACCGCAAGCACCGTCTGCGGCGGCTCGTAGGAGCCCGTGCCAGCGCCGACGTTGATGACTGTCTGGACGTCGCCAAGCGCTGCTGTGATCTGCGCGGCGATCCTTGGGTCCGGTTGCCTGCTGTTGCTGTACGTCGCGCCAATTGTGTCGTAGATCGTCACGGGACTCAGCATCGCACCTTTACCCCCGGTCCCGGTTACGTCCTTCCGCAGAGATGCTCATCATCCGGGTGCACAACCGTGTGTCCGCAGGGCGATCCCTCAGCGGACAACTCTGATCGCCGATCGACTTCGTCGACGCTCAGGACCTGCGCATTCTCATTTACCCCGTACGGTGACCATTCTCAGTAACCCGGGCTATCCGTTACACGCCGCCCGTCCCAACCGTCAGCGCTGGCGGTCGGAGCGGGCGGCTGCCGCGAGTCGATCGTTGAAGCACACAGGTCAGCTTCGCGCGGCTGGACGGCGGCATCCCCGGATCGCCGCGGCCATCGTCGGCACGAGATGACGATCAGCATGTGACCCGCCCATCAACCCAACAACAGTCATCGGAGAGGCAGTATGAAGCGCCCGTCGGTACGACGGCGCGCGGGGTGGTGTCCTCGTGAGTCATCGCCCACCTCGCATGGCAGTACGCCCGAGCCCGCCGAGCGGCAGGTGGCGGGTGACGCCCTGGATGAACACCGCGCGCAGCAGAATCCCGCCGATTTTCGGCGAGCCCCTGCCCGTCACGTGCCGGCCCATCATGCTGGGGATCTTGATCGTGACCCAGAGCACGATGATGACGAGCATGAGGTTCACCGTGTCCGAGCCGGGTAGGCCGAGCAGGATCGGCAGGTTCGACTCCGGGTCGGTCAGCAGGTTGATGCCCGCCGAGAATGCGACCGCCTGCAGGATGGGCGTGGCGAGGCACCCCAGGATGGTGCGCCACCACAGCTGCGCGGCGCCCTGCGTCCAGAGCGTGGCGTAGCAGGCCAGCGCCACCGGCGCGACCCCGGCCAGGACGATCAGTACCCCGATCCGCACGAGCCAACTGCCGGCGAGCATGAACATCAGCACGACGATGAGCAGCCCGATGATGGCCGTGAGGAGTGCGGCGCTCTGGTCGGTCATCGCGGAGGCGATGCGTACTTGGACGAAGTTGACTGCCTCGGTGGTGGGCGCGGACGTGCCGGTCATCGACATCGTCAGGGCGTTGGCGATGTCGATGAGCACAGCGGTCAGCGGGACCGCGAACGTGGACAGGACGAACCCGACGACAAGCCGGGGGATCAGCTCCTTGATGTCATAGCGCATCTCGACCGAATCGCCGACCATCGTGGCGATACCCACGGCGATGATCGCGAGGATGAAGCAGGCGTTGACGACCAGTGAGCCCTTATCGGCGATCGACTGCACCTGTGGCAGGACGGTGACGTCCGGCGATATGAACATGGAGGATGTCAGGAAGGCCAGCAGGCCGCCTAGAAGGTCGATGACCTTCTCGGCGAGCCAGCTGACCAGGTCGTTCATCAGCCAGTTGACCATGACCGGTGGCCGCCTCAGCCGCCGAGGATGCCCTGCAGCACCTGCAGGACCACCGGGGACAGCACAGCGAGGGCGTAGCCGATCAGCGCGGACTTGAAGTTGCCCTTGGCCTGTTCGACCTGGGCCGGGTCGCCTCCGGCAGCCATGTACCGCAGGCCGCCGATGACCAGGAACATCGTCGCGACCAACGCGATGATGCCCATGATCCAGGAAGTGATGCCGGAGATGACCTGGTTGATGCTCTTGGGGGCCGCCATCGGCGGCGGCGCGGCGGCGGCGAGGTCGGACAGAACTGAGAGAGTCGTGTGCATTGCGGCGCTCCACAGGGGATCTGCGGGCCGCCGCGATGGGGACCGGGCGAAGGTCCGTGTGGTCCGGTGGGGGCGCTCCTCCCTTGCCTATGGCGAAGGGTTGCGGTGTCAGTACGCCGCGCCAGCCGTGCCGGACCGTTGGCCTTACCGGGGTGGAGGTCCCCACCGGGCGGGCATGCCGTGGATGACATGCACCGCCCAGATCTCGGCTGTCAGGCCGATCGAACTCGCTGTTCGCCTGTCACGCCCTGACAAGACCGGTCAGCGACTCACGTTGGCGCGCAAGGTTGGTGCGGGCCGCAAACGCAGAAGAGGCCGCCCGGACGATCGCCCGAGGCGGCCTCGTGCGAAGGTCGGCAGGGGATCGGCGTACGGCACAAGTACAGAGCCGGGTACGGCTCGACGTACGACTTGCACCGGGGCCAGCCGGCCTCCGGTGATCGGTTGTCTTGACGGCTGCGGGATCGACCGCCGTTCCGATCGGTAACCCTGCATGGCGGGCGTCCCAACTTCGGTGAACCGCTCCGCATCCGCTTCTGCCGATGTGCGCTCACCTGATCATTCGGACGTGGTCGCATCGAAACAGTCGTGTCGCCGATCACCGTCGGACCCCAGCCTGACCCAGCGC
>NZ_JBEYTI010000086.1:0-11529 GCF_040642975.1 Micromonospora sp. NPDC047548 | reverse complement strand
ACGAAAGCCCCGTGTGGCGGAGACCGGGCCGGTCGTTCCCCGGTCGACCGTGGCAAGGGCGGAATGAAACGCTCGACCGGCGTGGAAGGCAACGGCATCCCGCTCGGGTTGACCGGCACGACGGCCAACCGGCACGACTCGCCGCTGCTGCGCGACACCTTCGAAGCGTGCAGCATTCAGCTGCGGCATCGCTGGCCCGAGCAGGTCACCGCGCATCTGGACCGCGCCTACGACAACGGACCCACCCGCAACCTGCTCGACGAGCTGGGCTTCGACGCAGAGATCGCGCGCAAGGGCATCCCCGCCCCGGTCCAGGTCGGCAAGCGCTGGGTGGTCGAGCGGACGAACTCGTGGATGAACGGGTTCGGCAAGATCCGCCGCTGCACCGACCGCAACGCCAACATCATCGACTTCTACCTGTACCTGGCAGCAGCCATCGTCACAATCCGTCAACTCATCCGCGTGCCCGCACGCTCTACCGCTGGGACACCCGACCCACCACCCGCAGGCTCAAGTAACACCTATTGCCGGTCGCTCTAAGTTGAATTAGCCGCCGAAATCGTGTGACAAGTTTCGTTCATCGATATACGAACGGCGGATAGCTGAGAAACTGCGGATCTCGCCGTTGCCGTCAGCCGAGGTCGTGCTCCGCTGGGCTGGCGTTGAGGACCCAGGCGAGCGGCATGGTCGCTCGGGCGGCGTAGCGGTCGCCATCCAGGTGGTGCATGGTGACGGTCTGAGCTGGATCCTGGTCGACCATCCAGTACTGCGGGATGCCGGCGGCGGCGTACTCGCTGCGTTTGGTCACCGTGTCAGCGCCCTCGGAGCCGGGCGAAATGATCTCGACGACGAGGAGTACGTCGGTGACCGGCAGCCAGACCCCGTCGGCCTGAGCCTTGCTCCACACGACCAGGTCGGGGATGCGTCCGCCGACGCCGCCGTGCCGACCCGCAATGCGCAGCCCGACCGCCTGGGCGATTCGGTCCGCCGGCACACCGCCCTGGGCGAGCCACACCATGAGCCGGGTCCCGATGATCGCATGGGCGTATCCCGGCGGCGGCATGATCGAGAGGACTGCCTCGGGGCTGATCTCGTACCGGTGGTGTTCGTCCGCGGCCATCATCGCGGTGAGGTCATCGAGCGTCACGACCGGGGGCATGTACCTGCCAACCGCCTCTGAGCTCATGCGGGCATCGTACCGGCGCGCCAGCCTGGCTCCGGTACTGGCGGGCAGGTCAGCGCAAGGCTTCCTCTCCTACCCGCAGGACTGGCAGGCCCCTTTATCGGCCGCTGGTGCACCCTGCGCCACAGCACCGCCAGCCCCCGACAGGTTGGCGACATCGTCCGCGCTGCACTCCACCTCACCCATTTCGAATATCGGTACCTACCGGATTCTCATTGAGATCACCTCACTGGATGTCGCTTTAGGCCAACTCGCACATGGTTGTCCATGCATGGGTGATTATTTCCGGCGGGACTTCGAATAGTGATCTCAGTAGATATTCTCGCGAAATATTAGTTCGTTACGCATAGACGGAGGTGTCGGTGAGGCACAGGAGACGATTGCGGTCAAGACTGGCCGCTGTGGTTGTGGCGCTGGTCGCCGCGCAGGTGGCGCTGGTCGCCGCCCCGGCGTCGGCAGCGGGGAGCCGTCTCTGGGAGGTGGAGGTCGCGAAGATCCCCACCGCCAAGTACACCCGCGACGCGAAGGTTTACATCACCGAGGCCACCCAGGCCCTGCGGCCGTACGTGGGTGACGGGCTGGGTGCCAGCCGGATCGATCCGGTGCTGGCGGATGTCGGCAGCCGGTACTTCGACGGCGCCCGGCTCAAGAGCGCCGGCGACGGCGAGGCGGCGTTCGACAACCTCCAGCATCTGGAGTCGTTCCTCAAGAGCCGGCTCACCGGTGCCAGCCCGCCCAACGGCGAGGCCGAGCAGGCCCATGTGGTTGCGATAGTGGAGACCCTGTCGGGGGTGCGTCTGCTGGCAGACGCGGCGATCCAGGATGCCGAGGCGACGATCGGCCCGTTCCGGGCCAGCCCGCCGCCCGCGCCTGCCCCAGCGGGGCTGACTGAGGCGTTCGCGGATCTGGCGGCGGCCAAGGTCAACCTGGCCAAGGCCGACGACATGCTGGCCAAGGCCAACCCGGAGCCGGCGACGATTCAGGCGGCGAACGCCTGGCGCAACGGCTTCAACGTGCTCACGCGGCTCGGCATCACCTACACCGGTGACCACGACAACGACGGCGTGATCGACGTGGTGGAGCTGCGCTTCGGGTCCAGTCCGCTGCTGGTCGACTCCGACGGTGACGGGCTGACCGACAAGTTCGAGATCACCGAGCTGGCGGGCTGGACCCGACCCAACGCGGTCGACACCGATCAGGACTCGGTCGCCGACGGCGCGGAGGACATCGACGGTGACGGCCTCACCAACCTCCAAGAACAAGACCTCGGCACCTCACCCACCAACCCGGACACTGACGGCGACGGCGCGACTGACGGCGCCGAGGTCGCCCAGGGCAGCAACCCGCTCGTGGCCGATCAGCCACGCGCCCCGCCCACGCCGGGCGACCTGCCGCCGATCGAATCCGCCCCCACCGACACCGACACCGACGGTGACGGCCTCGAGGACCTTACGGAGGAGGACGGCGGTTCCGACCCCGCCAACGTCGACACCGACGGCGACGGGCTCTCGGACTACACCGAGTACGACTATTCGATCAACCCACGTGTCCAGGACACCGACGGAGACGGTCTACGCGACGACTACGAGGTCGCCAACGCCGGCTCGGGCTACGACCCCGGGCGCTTCGACGAGCAGATCAGCAAGTGGACGTACGTCACCGACTTCCTGCTCGGCATGTTCGCCGGCGACTTCGCCGAGAAGGACTCGATGGCGTGGCTCGCGGGCAACCTGTGTAGCGGCGGACTGAGTGTCATCCCGGTCGTCGGCTGGATCCTCGGCGGACTCGCCGACATCCGCGACACCATCGCCGCGCTCATCCACGGGGAGTGGGTCAGCGCGGGGCTCAGTATCCTCGGCGTCGTCCCCTACGCCGGTGACGCGATCGCACTCCCCGCCAAGGTCGCGAAGTTCGTCCTCAAGTACACCCACCGCCTCACGCCGGCGGCCCGGTTCGTCGCCAAGTACGACAAGATCCCCGACACCGTCAAGGAGCTCACCTACGAGCTCATCATGCCGGAGGTCTGGGCAGCCCTCGTCGAACCGGAGGGCCTGGCCGCCGCAGCCAGCGGCAAGATCAGCAGGAAAAACTTCGACAGGCTGCTCGGAGGTGAACGCACCGACCTCGTAAAGGTCCACAAGGCGATGCAGGTGGTGGGCAGCAACGGACAAAAACTGCACGTCCCTGGTTCGGACGTCAGATGGGCTTCGGGCCGTAACGACGGTGAGAAAATCCTCGTCGACGAACTCATGGGATGGCGTGACGACAATACTCGCGGCCGGCCCAAACTCTGGCTGATGCAAGCCGGCGCGCCAGGGCAGTTCGAGAAAAAGGGCCGGCAGACCGACTACGGCGAGTGGGCGCCTGATGGCTGGACCCTCCGCGAGGTCAAGACCGGGGTCCCAACTGAACACGACCCCGACAACATCATTCAGTGCGAGGAGGACGCCTGGTACGTCGACCCGGTCAACCAGGACAAGATCCTGGAGGACAATAAGATTAACTCGCAGTTCCGAAACACGAGGATCAAGGGTGCGCACTGGCACTTCATGCCACACGGTGGGTTCAACTCAATCGGCCCATCGGACCTCGTGCTCGATTGCCTGAAGCGGAACAACATCCCCTTCACCATCCACTTCCCGATAGGCGACTAGCCAGGCACGTCGGGGGCCGGGCCGCCAGCCCGGCCCCCGGCGCATGAAGGAACATGAACCCATGACATCTGAAATACCCCCGTACGCGATGCCCGACGTCGAGTCCGAGGACCCCAGCGGCACACCTGGCTACGTCACCTACCGCGTCGATCGGCTCGCCGGCTTCCCCCCGGTCGCCGAGGCCATCGGCCGCGCCCCGAGCGAATTGTTGGCGATCTGCTCGGACGACAGCGTGATGCGGGAGGCTTTCGCCCAGACCCGTGAGGGGCTCTGCAGGCAACTCTGGGTCGGTACTGGCGACGGGCTGCACTGGGGGTTGAGCTTCGGCGACGGCGTGAAGTTCATCGTCGACGCTGGGGACGAGCCCGTAGATTTCCTCAGGGATGCTCTCGAGGCGCAGCCCTGCGTCGTCTCCGCCGAAGCCTTCTGCGACGAAAACTTCAGGGCCGAAACGACCCGGGTGATGCGGGCCGACGAGATGGCCGCCTGCTGGTTCGACGCGATCGTCGCCGCCCACCGCGAGTTCGCCCGCCGCCAGAGCATCGACCTGCCGTACTGACGGTCTACTCCTGCTGCGCGCCACCGCTCACCGAATCGCAGAACTTGATAAGTTGGAGGGCAACACCCTCGTGCTGCGTGAGGTGCAGGCGTTGCTGGAACGGGGTCGGGCCGTCGGTTCGAAGCCGCTGAGGGAGTACAACGAGGTCCGCGGCTATGCGGACGCCGCCCGGTGGGTCTACAACCAGGCAATCGAACCCGACGGATGGCACGATGGTCGCCTGGTCAGCGTTACAAGGGTTCGCCAGGTCCATCACACCGCCATGACTCCCGTCTGGGACGTTGAACCTCACCCCGAGGCCACCGGCAGCGAAGGGCCCGGACGCTTCAGGCAGCACGACGTTCACCCGTTCTCTGCCGGGATGACCCCGCCGCATGGCCCCTGGTTCCGGCGCAGGTCGACCGATGGGTCGAGGACGCCAGCGCGACGTCTACCTCACCGCGATACAGATGGCAGATGTCGGAGACTACGGTGCGCTGGGAGAACTGATCGCCCGTGCCAGGTATGACAACCTGAACCGCTTCATCGTGCCGAACGTCGCCGGCCCTGCCCGCTTCGTGCCGCTCGCGGCCCTGGTGACGAAGGAGTTCAGCCTTCCGGCGTTGCGACAGGCTGCGCAGCGCGGGCGTCTGGACGCCGTACAGGGATCGGACGGCATCTGGCGAAGTTCCCGCAAGGCGGTCGAGGTGTACCGGGCAACGAGGAACCAGAAGCGGCGCCGTTCCGAGGGAACCTGACCCGTCTGCCTCGCATCGCTTCGACCGCGATTGCCGGGATCAGTCGGCAAGTCCTCCTCGGCGGACAGCGGCAAGGAACGCAGACCAGGTCGGTGCGGCGAAGGTCAGGGCGGGCCCCGTGGCGTCCTTGGAGTCGCGTACGGCGACGATGCCGGGGAGGTTGTCGGCGACCTCGACGCAGTCGCCGCCGTTGCCGCCACTGCGGGTGCTCTTGCGCCAGTTGGCACCGGACAGGTCAGTCATGCTGCAGCTCCCCGACGATCCTCTTGATCATGTCCCTGGATTCTCCCTCATCAAGTGCGAGGGCTGCCACACCCCGCCAGGCGCCCTCGTAGGCGCTCAGCTCGTCGGGCTTGTCGAGGTACAGCGCTCCCGTGAGCGACTCGCTGTAGACGACGGATGGTTCGGGCGCCGCTCGACCACCCTTGGTTGCGGGAAAGTCGAGGATCACAAAGGATCCCGCGACCGCCCCCGGTGGTGGGCCCGCAGACAGCGGCAGCACCCGGACGGACACGTTTGCCAGATCGCCTACCTCCAGCAGGCGTCGGAGCTGAGCCGTCATGACCCTCGGCCCGCCAACGACCCGACGAAGGACTGCCTCGGAAACCTGACTTCCGCAGTTCGTAGGCATGCGAGGGCTGCTTGAGCGGCATCGTCGCTGGTCGCGGGCCTGGGTAGGGTCGGTAGGGCTTGGAAAGCGTGGGCACACGCTTTCCGGGGTCCGATTTGGATCTTCCTGGGGAGATCGTTCATGCTGTGGGCATGTACTTGCGGACCACCCAGCGGAAGAACAAGGACGGCACGGTGGTCCGCTACGTGCAGCTCGCGCACAATCGCCGGGTGGGCGGCACCACGCAGGCCGAGGTGCTGCACAACTTCGGCCGCGAGGACCGGCTCGATACCGCCGGGCTGCGCCGCCTGGTCGCCTCGATCAACCGCTACCTGGGCGAGGACGGCGCCGACGCGTCCGCACCGGCGGGGGGCGGCCTGGAGGTCACCGCCTCCCTGCCGATCGGGGCGGTGTGGCTGCTCGAGGGCCTGTGGCGGCAGCTGGAGATCGACCGGGCTCTGGCCAAGATCCTGGGCGAGCGCCGCTTTCGCACCGATGTCGAGCGGGTGCTGTTCGCGCTGGTCGCCAACCGCGCGATCGCCCCGGCCTCCAAGCTGTCGGCCGCTGAGTGGGCCAGCCGCGACGCGGCGATACCCGGACTCGCGGCCATGGACGAGGACCAGGCATACCGGGCGATGGACCTGCTGGTGGAGGCCGACGCCCAGGCCGAGGTGCAGGAAGCGGTGTTCTTCGCGGTGGCGAACCTGCTGAACCTCGAGGTGGACCTGCTGTTCTTCGATACCACGAACACCTACTTCGAGCGCGATGAGCCCGACGCGGGCGAAACCCCCTTCCGCGCCTACGGCAAGAGCAAGGACCACCGCGACGACCTGCCGCAGATCACCATCGGACTGGCCGTCACCAAGGAGGGCGTGCCGGTCCGTTGCTGGGTCTGGCCCGGCGGGACCAGCGACCAGGCGATCCTGCCGCAGGTCAAGGACGACATGCGCGACTGGAAGCTCGGCCGGGTGATCACCGTGGTCGACCGCGGGTTCTCCTCGGCGGACAACCTGTCCTACCTCACCCGGGCCGGCGGCCACTACATCGCCGGGATGCGCATGCGCGACGGGAACGACCTGGCCGAGGCCGCGCTCGCGCGCCAGGGCCGCTACCAGGACGTCCGCGACAACCTGCGCGTCAAGGAGGTCCGGCTCGACCAGGCCCCCGGGCGGCGCTTCGTCATCTGCCACAACCCCGCCCAGGCCGAACGCGACCGCCGCCACCGCGAAGAGGCGCTCACCAGGATCGAGGCCGAACTGGAGCGCATCAAGGCCCAGCGCGACCGCGACGCCAAGCGCCTGACCAGCGCCAAGGCCCGCGAGCGGGCGGAGGCCGCGCACGTGCGCGCCGAGTGCGCCCTGATCGAACACCCCACCCTGAAGCGGTGGTTGAGGACATCGAAGAACGGCCGCCTGGCCATCGACCGCGCCAAGGTCAAGGCCGAGGAGCGTCTGGACGGCAAGTACCTGCTGACCAGCTCCGACCCCCACCTGAGCACAGAGGAGATTGCGGTCGGCTACAAGGCGCTCCTGGAAGCGGAGCGCGGATTTCGCGATCTGAAGACCGTGCTGGAACTGCGGCCCGTCTTCCACCGCCTTGAGCACCGCATCCGCGCCCACGTGCTGCTGTGCTGGCTCGCCCTGCTGCTGATCCGCGTCGCCGAACGCTCCACGGGAAGCACCTGGAACCGCATCGGCAGCGAACTCGGCCGCGTCCACGAGGTCACCCTGACCGGTGAGGCCGGACGGATCACCCAGACCACCCCGCTCACCGCCGAACAGGCCGGCATCTACCGCGACTGCCGCATCAAACCCCCACCCCGGATCACCACCGCAGACCCCGCCTGACCTGCGACAACCCGACCGTGTGGGCACACGCCCACACGGCGCAGAAACGAACGTTCCCGCAGCTCAGAGCAGGCTTTCCGGGCCAACGGGTGTCTACCTACTGCGGAAGCCAGGGGAAAGGATCTGGTGCACCTGAGGAGCCGCTGG
The DNA here is from genome assembly GCF_040642975.1 of Micromonospora sp. NPDC047548. Lineage (NCBI taxonomy): Bacteria > Bacillati > Actinomycetota > Actinomycetes > Micromonosporales > Micromonosporaceae > Micromonospora > Micromonospora sp. NPDC047548. The sequence continues at coordinate 3,792 of NZ_JBEYTI010000086.1, read as the reverse complement.
CAGTCGGCGTGTCAGGAGGGACTGCCTCTGCAGCCGCACTTCAACGGCTCGCTCCCGGTCCTCCTCGCTGGATGCAGGCCGATCGAGCCGGTAGATGGCCTGCGCGTACTGGCGCGTCTGCAACAGCCCGGGTATCAGGGATTCGTCGTAGCGGCGAAGCGTCGCGGCGGCGGATTCCAGGCCGACGTACAACTCGAACCAGCTCGGTACCGCGTCCCCGTACGCGTGCCACTCCCATGGCAGCGGGGTGCCTACCGGGTCACCGAGGACGTGATGACCCTGCCCGGCCGGCGCAAGAAAGATCCCATCCACCAGCTCCGCCGGATCCTGGTGTACTCCACCGCCAACGCCGGCGCCGCCGGCAAGGCCCGCGCCCTCAAACTCGCCCAGGCCCGCACCGAACTGGACACCCTCACCCGGACCGCGGGCACCCGCTACCACCCCACCGTGCAGGCCGTCACCGCCAAGGCCGCCGAGATCGCCCGCCGCCGCCGGGTCACGGCCTACCTGCACACCACCATCACCACCACACCCGAGGGGACACCCACCTTCGGCTGGACCTTCGACCAGAGCGCCATCGACGCCGACGCCGCCGGTGACGGCTGGTACGCCCTGCTGACCAACCTCGCCCCCGACATCGACGCCACCGAAGTTCTGCACCGCTACAAGAACCAACCCGTCGTCGAACGCCGCTACGGCGACCTCAAAGGCCCCCTCGCCGTCGCGCCGATCTTCCTGCAACACAACCGGCGAATCACCGCCCTGATCACCGTCATCTGCCTCGCCCTGCTCATCTTCTGCCTCATCGAACGCGAGGTCCGCACCAACCTCGCCCCCGACACCGACATGATCGGCTTCTACACCAACGACCGCCGCCCCATGAAACCCACCGGACGCCTGATCCTCAAAGCTCTCGGCGACCTCCGTCTCATCCCAGCCCACCACGGCCAACCACCCACCATCCCGAAACCCGGATGGCTACAAGCCCACCTTCTCGACCTCTTACACGTCGACCCCACCCAACCCCGCTGGCCATGACGAAAGGTCACTCAACCCCATGTGCGAAAGACAGGTCTAGCCTGTTCGCCTTCCCGGCCCCGACGCCTTCGTCACGCAGCCGCCCGGCACCTCCCCGCCGGGCGCTGGTCGAGACCGCCACCCCTGCCGCCGCCGGTAGTGTCGCGTCCGCCGCCAACGACCCACCGTCCCGGAGGTCCGCCCGTGCCCCCAGCTCGCCTTCGCCAACAGCTTCTGGGAGAGCTACGACGTCCTGGAGAAGCCGGTCAAGGCCGGCGTACGCAAGGCGATGGCAAAGTTCCAGCAGCTCACCATCGCCGAGTTGCACGCCGACAAGGGCTTGCACCTGGAGTCGGTGAACAATGCCAGGGACCCGCGCATGCGGACCATCGGCATCAACGACTTCTGGCGCGGAGTCGTGCTGGCCCCGGACGACGGCAGCGACACCTTCCTCCTGCTGAGTGTCGTGTCGCACGACAGCGCGTACACCTGGGCGGCGAAGCGCCTCTACACGGTCAACACGGCGACGCGGGCGCTGGAAGTCCGCAACGTCGTCGCCATCGAACAGCTCACGCCGGCGCTGGAGAAGGCTGCGGCGCAGGCGCCGACGTTGCTCTTCGCGCGCCACTCGGACACGGTGCTGCGTGATCTCGGCATCGACGACCAGGTGCTGCGGGCCGTCCGGACGATCGTCGACAAGCCGCAGCTCGAAGCGTTTGGCACCTTGCTGCCCGAGGATCAGTTCGAGGTCCTGCAATACCTCGCCGAGAACTTCTCGCCGGATGACGTCTACCGCGACCTCGTCGCCGAGCGCCGGCCGGCGGACGCGACTCCGGAGCCGAGCGAGAGCCTGGCGATGGCGATCGCCAACACCACCAGCCGCATCACGCTGGTGACCCGACCAGACGAGCTCGCCGAAATCCTCGACAAGCCGTTCGCCGCCTGGCGGGTGTTCCTCCACCCGTCACAGCGCCGCGTCGCGTATCGGGTGTCGTACAAGGGGCCGGCGCAGGTAACGGGCGGACCGGGAACGGGGAAGACGGTGGTTGCCCTGCACCGGGTCAAGCACCTGCTGTCCCGCTCGGCCGACAGCCGGGTGCTGCTCACCACGTACACCAATGCCCTGGCCGCGACCCTGCGGGAGAACCTGGCGCTGCTCCTCGGCGACGAGGAGCAGTTGGCGCGAGTCGAGGTGACCACGGTGAACGCCCTTGCCAACCGCACCGTGCGTACCCTCGCCGGCCGGGTGGCGTCTCCGATCGGGGACGCGGACGAGCGGCAGGTTTGGCGGCGGGTGTGCCGACGGCTGACCCTGCACTGGACCGAGCAGTTCCTCGCCCAGGAGTTCCGGCACGTCGTCCTCGCTCAGGACGTGCGAAGCCGGGCGGAGTACCGCGCGGCCAACCGGCGGGGGAGAGGGTCGGCACTCGGCGCCCGGCAACGCGACCAGGTATGGGACGCCGTCGAGATGTTCTCGGCTGAGCTGTCGGCTGCCGGCACCATGACACACCTGCAGGTATGCGCGCGGGCGGCACAACTGCTCGACGGCGCCGACCTGACCGTGCACCGGTTCGACCATGTGGTGGTCGACGAGGCGCAGGACCTGCACCCCGCACAGTGGCGAGTGCTGCGCGCCGCGGTGGCGCCCGGCCCCGACGACCTATTCATCACCGGTGATCCGCATCAGCGGATCTACGACTCCAGGGTATCGCTCGGCGCCCTCGGCATCTCCGTTGCCGGCCGCAGCAGCCGGCTGCGTATCAACTACCGAAGCACCGAGGAGATCCTGTCCTGGTCCACCGGCGTGCTCGTGGGGTCGCGGGTCGAGGACCTCGGCGGTGAGGGCGAGGACAGCCTCACCGGGTACCGGTCACTGCTGCACGGCAAGCGGCCGCAGGCGGCGGGGTATCCGACGCCTCAGGCTGAGGTCGCGGCGCTCGTCAAACGGGTGGGGGAGTGGCTGGAACAGGGCGTCCAGCCGAGCGAGATCGCGGTTTGCACGCGGTTCAACACGGTTCTCACCAGCGTGTACGACGAGCTAAGCGGGGCAGGAATCCCTGCCGTTAGGGTGCGGGACCAGCCCGGGGCGGACGTCGATGGGGTGCGGCTCGCCACGATGCACGCGATGAAGGGGCTGGAGTTCCGCTGCGTCGCGGTGGTGGGGGCCACGGCCAAGGCGGTCCCCTTCGGCAAGGAGGTTACGCCGAGCGAGGTCGATCAGTTGCAGCACGACAGCGACATGCTCCGGGAGCGCTGCCTGCTCTTCGTCGCCAGTACCCGCGCCCGGGAAGCCCTGCACGTGTCGTGGAGCGGGGCGCCCAGCGCGTTCCTGTCGTTCGTTTCTGGCAGCCAGCCCAGGTGAACCCGAAGGAGAAGCATGACGCAGCCCCTGACACTCGCCGAGATTCTGGCCGTGCTGGATGATCCTCGGTCAGTCCCCGACCTTCAACGCTACTTCCTGGCGGTTGGCGATGCGGCATTTCACCCGTGGGCAGTTCGAGCGACTCGGCGGCGGCGGTGAGCGCCCGGAGATTGCCAACACGGTCACCGCCGAGGACCGCAGGCGGGGCGGGCAAGCAGAGCTACGACTCGGACTATCCGGGAAACCGGCGCTCATCGTTGACAGTCGGCCCCGGACTCTGGCAGGCCGGTCCCCGGACCGCCTCTGCCGGTCCCCGGACTGTTAGCCGTCACCGAAGGTGACGACGAGTTGGCTCTTGCCCGTCATTGATCTTGAGGGAGTCTCTGGCGTGACCCGGTGGGGTTGCGCTTGTT
>NZ_JBEYTI010000085.1:0-11989 GCF_040642975.1 Micromonospora sp. NPDC047548 | reverse complement strand
ATCATCGACTTCTACCTGTACCTGGCAGCAGCCATCGTCACAATCCGTCAACTCATCCGCCGTGCCCGCACGCTCTACCGCTGGGACACCCGACCAACCACCCGCAGGCTCAAGTAACACCTATTGCCGGTCGCTCTAAACCGTGTGTCGCTGGTTCGAGCCCTGCTGGGCGGGCACTCAGATGATCAGCAAGGAGGCGGCGTGTGCTGAGGATACGGGATGAACCGGCCAATGCAGCGGTGCGTCGTCCAGAGTCGCGGTTTGAGAGGCGGCCGGCATTACGGCTTGATCAAGACCTTGAACGTTGGCGCGTCCTCCCAGTCTGGCCGGAGGCGAGTGATGTCTCGCCAGCCCCATGAGCGGTAGGCGTGATAGGCGACGGTGTTGTTAGGGCGAACGAGCAGGGTTGAACGGACCTCGGTCCGTCTGCTCAACAGCTCATCGTGCAGCATCCGAGCTACACCCCGCCGCTGCCGAGCCCGCCGTACGACTAGCTCGCTGATGGCGAAGGTCCGTTTCCCGTTCTCCTCCGTGAAGCCGGCGGGAATCGGCTCCTGGATGCCCTCCCACCACCGCGTGTCAGCTGCCAGCGGAAACCCGTAGATGTAGCCGACCAGCTCGCCACCGATCGTCGTGGTTACCAGCTCCCAGCCAGCCCTCGGCATGTGTAGCGCAAGCTGGTGCCGGTAGCGCTGCTCGTTGTAGAGCGGCCCGTCATCAGCGTGCGCGTCCAAGTAGACCTCCACGAGCTGATCGACCAGCTCCTGCGCCTCCTCGGCGTTGTAGTGCCGCAGCTGCAATCCCTCCACCATCACGCCAGCGCCCCGTCATAAGCCTCGACGAACTCCCGAGCCCGTGGTGCCCAGCGGGCCGAGGACCCGAGATCCGACCGCACCTCAACGAGTAGCCGTGACACTCGCCCTGACCGCACCCGCCCCACCTCGGGCAGAACCTTCATCGCCGCCCCTGCCGCCTCGTCGACGTCACCCTTCCGGCATGCCGCTCGCGCAAGCTGAACCGTGTAGTACACCCCGTTCCGCCGGTGGGCAGCAGAGGGCGCGGCCATGACTGCCCGGAAGGACTCGGCGGCGCGGCCGGGCCGATCCAGCGCCAGGTAGGAGAGCCCCTGAATCCCGGTGACCTCCTGCGGGCTCACGAACGAGATGAATGGCAGGTCATCCTGATGGCTGCCACCTTCGAAGGCCCGTCGGGCTTTGGTCATTTCCCGCTCGAAGCCGAAGCTGTCCATGAGCGTCGCGTGCGCGTAGGCCGCCCGCAGGTGCAGGAGCGTGCTCAACCTCGGCGTCGCCCACCCAGCCGAGGCTCGCAGTGCAGCTTCGGCACAATGCACCGCCTCGCCAGGCCGATCCGCTCTGAGCAGCAGGGACAGGCAGGCCAACGCTCGTACCTCGACCCGGGAATCATCCGCTATCCGGGCCCGGGTAATCGCCTCGTTGAGAAAGGGACGAGCCTCCGCGCGCCGGTCCGCGTCGATAGCCAGCCAGGCCGCTTGGATTGCCAGGTCCGCCAGGGCGCTCTGCAACGCGTCACCGACGGCGCGACTGTAGGCCGCTTTTGCCGCCCAGGCCGACAGTCGCTCATGCACCTGGATGGCTGCATCGCAGAGCGCGTCGGCGCCCACGACCGCATCCGCCTTGCGGAACTCGTCCACCAGCGAGCCGGCGTACCGCACCTGTTCCATGCCGACGCTCTGCGGTGGCTCCGCCGACGCCGACAGCAGGTCAAGGAAGCCACTGGCCCCGATGCCGGCCAGGGCGGCGACTGCATGGAATTGTCGGCGATCCGTGGTGCCACCTTCTTCGTGCGTGATTTTCCTAGGCTTGACGTGGAGAGGAGCGACAGGGGCGCGGCCAGGTAGTGCGAACCAGAGCCGGGAGGGCGGAATCCCGAGCAACTGTGCCCAGTGCGCCAGCCGGTCCAGGTGCACGAGCGGCGGTCCGTTCTCCACCCGGCTCAACTGTGCCTGCGTGATCCCGAGCCATCCCGCGACCACGGTCTGCGGCAACGCGTACCGCCCGTGATACGGATGGCAGCGGTACGCCCGGATCGCCCGCCCGAGGTGCCGTTCCGCCAGCGCCCGCCGTACCGGCTCGTGCTCCCAGAAGTTCGCCGGCACGACCGGCGGGGCGCTCAGCCGGTCCCGGTCGGCGGCCTGGCAGGGCGCGCAGCGTCCGCTGTCGTTGTCGCGAGCCAGGCGGCCCCCACACCGTGGGCAGTTCGCGTGTGTCACCGGCAACCTCGCCAATCGCGGGTGGCTGTGTCCGAAGTCGAGCCTATCCATTCAATCCGCTCCGTGGAGGAGCGGTATACGTAGCGCGCATATCGACAATGTTCACGGGCGCCCAGCACGGCCCAGCGTGTCGATGACGACCGTCCACCTGGCCGGCACCAGGTCCTCGTCGGGTCTGAGGAAGTCGCCGTCGTGGACGAGTACTCCCGCCTCCCTGAGGAGCCGCAGATGTGCGGCGTAGGCGGGATGAGCGGCGAGCGCCGGCTTCACGCGCGGAAAGGCGTGGATCGGTAGGCCGGCACCGAGCGCCTCGTTGAGGATGCCCAGGGCCAGGGTGTCGCTCGCTCCGGTGGCCCACTTGTTCACGGTGTTGAAGGTGACCGGTAAGACCAGCAGCACGTCTGCCGCCGGGTGTGGTTCCGGGTCGCCGGGCATCCGCCACTCCACCCGGACGGGGTAGCCGGTCTGCTCTTCGAGCGCCGCCCGGTCGAGCCAGGCCGCGGCGGTCGGGGTGGCGATGACGCACACCGTCCAGGCGTCTTCCATCAGCAGCTCGACGAGTTCACCGATCCGCTGCGCCGGGGGCGCAGCGCAGACGACCAGATGCAGCACGCGGCATTCGCTCATGGCAGCAGTGTCGCCCGCGCGCCACCCGGTTGCCGTGGTGGCTGACCGTATACGCGCCGTGTATGACGGTCACGATCATCAGGGCATAACAGCACCCCTGGCCAGCGGCGAAGGTCGTCGCATGGCCCGGGGCGGGTGCTGGGCTCCGGGGCTGCGTCGACCCGAACAACGTACCCCCGTCCCCGCCCGCCCCGGCGCCACTCCACGAGACCCGAGCCAGAGGGGCACATCAAGCAATGGCCACGCTGACCGACTTCCCCGTCCTCACCCCGGTCACCGACGAGGACCTCGCTCTCGCCCTGAGAGCCCTCCGCACCCACGCCCCGGAGAGCTGGCCGGAGGGCGAGCTGTGCCGCAGCGAACGCGTCCCGTACCCCTGTCGCCTGGCCCGCTGGGGGAGGGCCACCATCGAGGCCGCCGGCCTCACCGAGGCGCAACTCGCCCAGGGTGCCACGGCATGACCGCACAAGAGGTGGTCAACCGGTGGCTGCGCCTGATCGTGGCGGACGCGGAGCTGTCGCCGTACCTCATCGGGGTTGATCTGGGCCGGCTGGCCGCGCACCTCACCGCGAGCCTGACCGCCGCGCTCGACGAGGAGCCGGCGGCGGACGCGTGGCGCGGGCTCGGCCTGTCGGAGGCGCAGCACCGGCGGATCGCCGACTACCTGGTCGGGGTGCTCTGGGCGCTCGACCTACCCGACGACCGGATCAGACAGGTGACGAAGGCGGTGGGCCCGTGAGCGCCGCCGACGACTTCTGGGGCACGCTGGAGGACAGCAGGCCCGGTCTGCTCCCCGAACGGGACGCTCCGCTGCTCCTCGCCGCGCTCCGCCAGCTCGCCACGGCCACCGAGCCGGCGGAAAGAGCCGCGTTGCTGGCGGTGCTGGGCCTGGATCGGGCCGGCGACGGCCCGGCCTGGTGGCCCGCCGAGGTGATCGGCCACGACCGGCCGTGCGAAACCATCGCCATCCTGACCGTACGTCCCTGGCGTCGCCTGCCCCACCGGCCCGGCCAGGCCGTCCCGGTCTGCACGCCGCGCCACCCTGGCCGCTGGCGCTGGTACTCCCCGGCCAACGCCCCGCGCCCCGACGGCACCATCGAGCTGCACGTCCGCGCCGTCCCCGCCGGGCCCGTCTCCCGCAGCCCCGTCCACGAGGTACGCCCCGGCGAGCTGCTCTGGCTCGGCCCACCTCGCGACACCGGCCTGCGCCTCGGGCAGAGAGACCTGCTGCTGGTGGCCGGCGGCACCGGGCTGGCGCCGCTGCGCGCCCTGGTCGAGCAGGTCGCCGCCGCCCCGGATGGCCGCCGGGTGACCCTGGTCGTCGGCGCCCGCACCTTCGCCGAGCTGTACGACGCGGTCACCCTCGACCAGCTCCAGTGCGCCCACGACTGGCTGACCATCGTGCCCGCCCTCTCCCACGACCCCTGGGCCGAGGAGACCGAGCGCGGCGACGCGCTCACCATCGCGGAGAACCACCACCGGCAGGGCCAGGACGTCCTCGCCTGCGGGCCGCCCGCGATGCTGGCCGGCGCCCGGCTGCGGCTGCTCGCTGCCGGCGTACCCGACGACCGCAGTCACCTGCCGACACTGCCGGAGGCGTGATGGCCGTCTACCGTAGCCGCAACGCCCTCGCCGGCCCGCTCACCCCGGACCGGCTCGCCACCGTCGCCCTGCCCCGCACCCCGCTCGGCCGGCGCGGCTACCGGGCCGGCGACGTGGACGCGCTCCTGCACCGGCTCGCCTACGAACTCCACCACCGCATCCGCGAGCGTGACCAGGCGCTCGCCGAGAACCAGCGCATCAAGAACGGCCTCCGCGCCTGGCAGTCCGCGCGGCTGGCCGAACCGCCGTCATCCTGTCCACCGCAGCCTCCGCCCTGCGACCCAGCCCCCACTGGCGCAGGACGCGGGATCGCGTGAGCGGAACAACCCACCCCTTGCCGTTGTCGTCATGCTCGCCATCGGGCCGGCCGTAATCGTCATCACAAGTCGAGGCGCTGGGAGCTAAACCAAGGGCGGAGTGTCGGCGGCGGTGGTTAATCTGCCTGCGAGCGTCAGCCCTCCGCACGTCGCGCCTGCCCATCGGCCGGGGCCGCGCCGCCACCACCGCTGACCCGTTCGGTCAGATCCGACTTCAGGAGACTTCTTGACACAGCAAGCTGTCGCGGCACCGCAGCCTGGCCCAACATCGGACAAGCTCGACGCCGCGGTTCTCAAGGTGGCCGGCGTCGTCGTGCTCGGTGCGATCATGTCGATCCTCGACGTGACGGTGGTCAGCGTCGCGCTGCCGAGGTTCCAGAACGAGTTCGACGTGTCCTACGCCCGCGTCGCGTGGACAATGACCGGCTACACGCTCGCGCTGGCCACGGTCATCCCGCTCAGCGGGTGGGCCGCCGACCGGTTCGGCACCAAACGCCTCTACATGGTCGCCCTGGCGCTGTTCATTATCGGGTCCGGTCTGTGCGCCACCGCCGACACCATCGGGCAGTTGATCACGTACCGCGTGCTGCAGGGCATCGGCGGCGGCATGCTCATGCCGATCGGCATGACGATCATGACCCGGGCGGCGGGGCCGCACCGGATCGGCCGGCTGATGGCCGTCCTCGGCATCCCGATGCTGCTCGGCCCGATCGGCGGCCCGATCCTCGGCGGCTGGCTGATCGACGTGGCGAGCTGGCACTGGATCTTCCTGATTAACCTGCCGATCGGCGTCATCGCGCTGATCTACGCGCAGCTGGCCCTGCCGAAGGACGACCCCCAGCCGTCGGAGTCGTTCGACTTCCTTGGCATGCTGATGCTTTCGCCGGGGCTCGCCCTGTTCCTCTACGGCGTCTCCTCGCTGCCCGAGGCCGGCACGTTCGCCGACCCCGAGGTGTGGGTCCCCATGCTGATCGGCGCCGCGCTGGTGGTGGCGTTCGTCCTCTACTCCTTCAAGCCGCAGCACCCGCTGCTCGACCTGCGGCTGTTCCGCAACCGTCACCTGACCATCGCTGCGGTGACCATGTTCGTCTTCATCATCGCGTTCATGGGCGCCGGCCTGCTGTTCCCGAGCTATTTTCTGCAGGTGCGCGGCGAGTCGACGCTGGCCGCCGGCCTGCTGATGGCGCCACAGGGCATCGGTGCGGTACTCACGATGCCGATCGCCGGCATGCTGGCCGACAAGGTGCCGGTCGGCCGCACGGTGCCGTTCGCGCTGGTGCTGATCGTCGCCGGGTTCTTCACCTTCACCCAGGTCGACCCAAACACCTCGTACGTGCTGCTCTGCGGCGCGCTGTTCGTGATGGGCCTGGGCATGGGCGGCACGATGATGCCGATCATGACCTCGGCGCTGAAGAGCCTCACTGGCCCCGAGGTGGCCCGCGGCTCCACGCTGGTGAACATCCTCCAGCAGATCGGCGGCTCCGTCGGCGCCGCGGTGATGTCGGTGATCCTCACCAAGGAGCTGAACGGCTCCCAGCCGATCCCGGGTGTGACCGACCCGAGCGGCAAGCCGATCACCGAGGCCGGGCTGGCCATCGCCGCCCAGCAGCGGCCGGAACTGACCCAGCAGTTCCCGGTCGACCCGTCGCTCATCGAGCGCGGGCTCGACTTCGCCGCCAACTCCTTCGCCACGACGTTCTGGGTGGCGTTCGCGCTGGTGCTGGTCACATTCATCCCGGCCGCGTTCCTGCCCCGCCGGCGTGAGCGGTCGCACCTGCTCGACGACCAGCACAGCGAGCAGGGGCAGACGCCCGTCGCCATCCACTGAGCCGACCTTCGGGGCCGTCGGGTACGTCCCGGCGGTCCCACTTCGGCATCCACACCTTCTCGTCGGGTGTGTCCACTCGTCTGGAGCTGAGGTAGTCGCGAAGTTTGCTGAGCGCGGGATGCGGGTTGTCGTCGCGCCAGATCAGTGACATCGGGTAGACCGGTGCCGGGTCGCGCACCGGTATGCGCCGCAGGTCGTAGCTGTCCGGCCACAGATATCGCGTGCGTTCGCCGGCCAACGTCGCCAGTTCCGCGGAGTCGGCGATCTCGGCCAGCAGTGCCTCGTTTCCGAAGACCGGCCCGACCCTGTCGATGGTGAGGCCGAACGCGGCGGCGAGTTCGTCGTAGTAGCTGGCCCATTCGGTACCGGCGGCCATGCCGGGCATCCAGATGCGGTGTTCGGCGAGTTGTGCGGGCGTGACGGCGCGGGCGTTGGCGAGCGCGTGGCGTGGCCCGACGAGGAGCTCGTGGTGCTCGTCGATCACGCGGGCGGTCCTGATCGCGCCTGGCAGTTGGCGCGCGGGAACGGTGACGGCGTGGAAGGTGGCGTCGATCGTCCCCGCCTCGACGGCGGCGGTCGCGGCATGGACGTCGGCGTCGAGGGTCACGACATCCAGCTCGATCCGCGGATGCGTACGGTGGAAGTCCTGCAACAGCACTGCCGGCGCGATCCGTCGACTGTGGACGTCGACGCGGAGCGCGCGCCGACCGGGGCGCACGGAAGCGTCGGCACGCGCTTCCACCCGGAGCAGTTCCCGGGCGTGGGGCAGGAAGGCCTGACCGTCGATCGTGAGTTGGGCGCCGCGAGCCGTGCGGGTGAACAGCCGTACCTCCAAATCCTTCTCCAGCACGGCGATGCGCTTGGACACGGCCTGCTGGGTGATCGACAGCGCGGCCGCGGCGTCCTGGAACTGGCCGGCATCCGCAGCGGCGACGAAGGTACGGACGGCGTCGAGATCCACGGACCACATCCTACGCACACAACGGTCGGTTGTGGCTCGCCGTCGGTTCGGTTGTTTGATCCGTTATCCCAGGCCTTGCTTTGATCACAGCGATCAACGGCGGGTTGTTCGAAGCGGGAGGTGTGGGGCTTGGCGGCGAGACGATCCCTGGGTCGGCGGTTCGGATGGCTGTGGGCGGCGTACGCGGTCAGCGCCTATGGCTCCGGGCTGGGGTTCGGTGCCCTGCCGCTGATCGCCGTGCTGGTGTTGGATGCCAGCCCCGCTCAGGTGTCCGCATTGTCCGCGGTGGGGCCGGCAGTGGGCGCACTGATCGCCTTGCCGCTCGGGCCGTGGGTGGAGTTTCACCGCAAGCGGCCGGTGATGATCGCGATGGACCTGGCCCGGTTCGCGGTCATGCTGACAATCCCCATCGCGTACGCCCTCGGCCGGCTCAGTTTCGTGCAGTTGCTGGTCGTCTCGGCCGTGGTCGCCGCCGCCAAAATCGCCTTCAACGCCGCCAGCGGCGCCTACCTCAAGGCCCTCGTCCGGCCGGATGACCTGCTCGTGGCCAACGCGCGGTTCGAGTCGACGACGTGGAGCTCCATCGCGGTCGGGCCGCCGCTGGGCGGGGCGGCGGTCGGCCTGTTCGGGCCGGTCGCCACCATCGTGGCCGACGCGCTCAGCTACCTGCTCTCCGCGCTGGGCATCACGGCGATTCGCGGCCGCGAAGAACACCCGCAGCGCACCGACAAGCACCGGATCCGGGCCGGCGAGCTGCTCGACGGCTGGCGGCATCTCCTGAGCCATCCCGGCCTGCGGGCGCTCTACCTCAACCAGCTGCTCGTCGGCGGACTGATCATGGCCACCGAGCCGCTGCTGGCCGTGCTCCTGCTTCGCGAGCTCGGATTCCCACCCTGGCAGTACGGCCTCGCCTTCGCCGCCCCCTGCCTCGGCGGACTCATCGGCTCCCGCCTGGCCCATCGTGTCGTGGCCCGGTACGGCCAACACCGCATCCTCCGTACCGTCGGCACGCTGCGCGCAATCTGGCTGATTGGCCTCGCCTTCGTCCAGCCCGGAGTCGCCGGCCTCGCGACGGTGATCGCGGTCGAACTCGCGATCATCATCAGCATGAGCCTGTACAACCCGGTGCTCGCGACCTATCGACTGGAACACACCCCCAAAGACCGCATCGCCCGTACTCTGTCGGCCTGGTCGATCAGCAGCAGCGCCGCCATCGCCATCCTCAGCGCGCTCGGCGGACTGCTCGCCGGAGCCACCAGCCCACGCACGGCTATCACGGTCGCGGGACTGCTCATCCTCACCAGCCCACTGCTGCTACCCCGCCGCTCGGGTCCCGGAGTTGTACCAGACCGTGAGCTGGCAACAGCCCGTGCCCAACCACAGGCAGCGGTTCCCCGTGAAGCCAAGTACGGGGGCCGTCAACAGCTGACAGACGCAAAGCCACGCGACAACAGCACGAACTGGCCCGAGCCACACGTGAGACACCGCGGCCGAGCCGCCGATACAGAAAGGCTCAATTCATGACCGTCACCGCACTTGACCCGTCCAGCGCGCTGGTCATCATCGACCTGCAGAACGCCATCGTCGGCGCTCCCATGGTCCCCTACACCGGCCCCGAGGTGGTGGCCCGGGCGGTCGAGCTGGCCCGCGCCTTCCACGAACACCGCGCCCCGGTCGTCCTGGTCCGGGTCACGGCCCGCGCGGACGGATCGGATGCCGCACCAGGTCGCAGCGAGATCCCGACCCAGCCCGGCTCCTTGCCCGAAGGCTGGGATGTCATCGTCGATGACCTCGCCGGTCATCCCGACGACATCACCGTGACCAAGCGCACCTGGGGTGCCTTCTACGGCACCGATCTCGACCTGCAACTGCGCCGCCGCGGCGTCACACAGATCGTGCTGGCCGGGCTCACCACCAGCATCGGCGTGGAGTCCACCGCCCGCGCCGCGTACGAACGCGGCTACCACGTCACGCTCGCGACGGACGCCATGGCCGACCTGGACCTGGAGGCCCACCGCAACAGCACTCAACGGATCTTCCCTCTCCTCGGCCAGACCGGCTCCACCACCGAGATCGTTGAAATGCTTGCCAAGGCCCGCACCTGGTGACTTCACCAACGAGCACGAAGCCGCGTACTCGAACAAGTGGAACTCCGTAGCCGAGGACCCCAGCCGCCCGAGGATGCCGCGCGACATCAGCCCGTCGGCTGGCGCCTCGTGGCTGTCGCCCAGGTCGATCCCGGGCGAGCGGCCCCGCCCGGGCGCACTGTTCACTTCCGCCAGGCGGGGGCTCCAGCCAGAGCCGCCGCCACACCTTGTCGGCCTCGCCCGCGGCGTGCAATTGGGTGTCGATGGTGCGCTCGAACTGTGCTTGGGTGAGTTGGTGGAAGTTCAGCTTCTCCGGATCCGTGACCGACGACGTCGATGCGGCTGATGTCGCGTTCGGCGGTGGGTATCACCATTCGGCGATTGCGCAGGGCGTTCCGGTCGTACCAGCGGCGGACCCGGAGATACCGCCAGAAGAGGAAGACCGCGATGCCCAGCGCCAGGACCAGCGGGCCCTTGACGAAGCCCTCCACCTGCCCGCAGTAGTATGACCTTGGGCGGCTCTCCCGCGCACCACTGCGACACCCGGAGGAAACCGGGCTCGGTGTTGAGGACCATCAGGAACAGCGAGTAGATGGTCCTCGCGACGAGTATCCCGGCGGTGGCGGTGATCGCCCACCGCAGCCCGCGGTGATGCCGCCAGTTCATCCGGTGGTCGAGTCGCTGGTCCGTCTCTCGGCGGAGGCGCCGCACCTCCTTGCCTACGCCCACGCTAATGCCCGCTCCTGCAGGTCACTGCCCGATTCCGGCATTCTCGGAGCGCGGCGGCGGCAGCGGGCGGGATCAGCCGTCGCAGAGCCCCGACGGCGCTCTGCCGGGGACAGGAGCGGGCGTCGGGTGGCCGGAGGATTGCCGGTAGGGTCCCGGAGACCCTTGTCGGGAGGTGAGGTCGATGCTGGCTGGGCTGGAGGTGCCGCCCGCGGTCGAGGCCGAACGGGTCATCACCGCCGTGCTGGCCGACCTGCGCTCCGGCCAGCACCGCGGCGTGGTGGTCGACTCGCCACCCGGCGCCGGCAAGTCAACTCTCGTGGTCCGTGCTGCCGTCGAGCTGGCCGCCGCCGGCGAGCCGCTGATCATCGTCGCCCAGACCAACGAACAGGTCGACGACCTCATCGACCGCCTCGCCCGCAAGGCCCCCGAGCTGCGCATCGGCCGGCTCTCCGCCGCCGACTACCAGCCCTCCGAGCGGGTCAGGGGCCACGACACGGTCCGGGTCGCCGCCAAGGTCGCCGACCTCGGCGGCCCGGCCGTCATCATCGGTACGGCCGCGAAGTGGGCCACGGTCACCGAGGGGTGCTGGCCGTGGGCGATCGTCGACGAGGCGTACCAGATGCGGTCGGACGCCCTGCTGCGCGTGGCCGGCAGGTTCGAGCGGGCGCTGTTCGTCGGCGACCCCGGCCAGCTCGACCCGTTCTCCACCGTCGAGACCGCCCGTTGGACCGGCCTGACCTGGGACCCGATGCAGTCGGCGGTGGCGGTGCTGCTGCGGCACAACCCCGAGCTGCCGGTGCATCGCCTGCCCGTGTCGTGGCGGCTGCCGGCGTCGGCGGCGCCGGTGGTCGCCGCGGCGTTCTACCCGTTCACCGGGTTCCGCGCCGGCACCGGCCCTTCCGATCGCGTCCTGTCCTTCAGTGAGGGCGGGCCGGGTGACGCGGTCGACGCGGCGGTGGAGCTGGCCGCCGCCTCCGGCTGGGCGCTGTACGAGCTGCCGGCCCGGCACACCCTGCGCACCGACGGCGAGGCGGCTGCCGCCTGCGCGGCGCTCGCGTTGCGGGTGCTGGGGCGGGGAGCGGTCGCCGTGTCCGAGCACGCGCCGGCCGGCGCGCCAGTCACCGCGGACCGGATCGCCGTCGGGGCCGCGCACCGCGACCAGGTCGCGGCCATCCGCACGCACCTCGGCGAGGCGGGAGCGGGCATCACCGTCGACACCGCCAACCGGCTCCAGGGCCGCGAGTACGACGTGACGGTCGTGCTGCATCCGCTCTCCGGGCGGCGGGACGCGACGGCGTTCCACCTGGAGTCGGGGCGGCTGTGCGTGCTGGCGTCACGACACCGGCACGCCTGTGTCGTGGTGGCGCGGGCGGGTATCGGGGAACTGCTGGACGCCCACCCGTCGACCGAGTCGGTGCACCTCGACGTGCCGGTCAAGTTCCCGGACGGCTGGGCCGCGAACCAGACGATGCTCACGCACCTGGGCGGGACGTCACGGCCCCGGCGTTGTTCCGGCTTGAGGCGTTCTGTCCAGGTTAAGGACCGGACGGGGCTGGAGTTGTGGGACGAGCGCGGCTTCTGATGATC
>NZ_JBEYTI010000084.1:0-12484 GCF_040642975.1 Micromonospora sp. NPDC047548 | reverse complement strand
TTCGCCGACGGCCTACGCTTCGACGTCGCCTGCGGCGACGAGGTGTACGGCAACTGCACCCAGTTGCGGGAGTTCTTCGAGACTCACGGGCAGGCGTACGTGCTGCGAGTCGCCTCCACCTTCATCATCAACCTTCCATCCGGAGACAGGATGACCTGCGCGCAGGCCGTCTCCCTGCTGGCCGCAGACACACACCGATGGGAAGTCCGCTCAGCAGGCACCGGGTCGAAGGGACAACGCTGGTACGCGTGGGCGTGGATCGCCACCGCCTCACCCCGCCATCACCTGCTGGTCCGCCGTCACCTACACAGCGGTGAACTGGCGTTCCACTACTGCTACGTGCCCGAGGGGCAGACGACAACCAAGACGAAGCTGATCCGCGCCGCCGGACTGCGCTGGCCGGTCGAGGAGGACTTCGAGTTCGGCAAGGACCACTTCGGCCTGGACCAATGCCAGGCCCGCCTCTACACCGCGATCGCACGGCATACCGTGCTGGTCATGGCCGCCCTCGCCGTCTGCGCGGTCACCGCCGCCCACCTCGCCGACCGCACCGACACCCAGGCACCACCGCCGCACACCCCGGACCAGCCACCACCACCCGAGCCCGGACTGATCCCGCTGACCGTCCCCGAGGTCAAACGACTACTCGCCACCGCCCTCCACCACCCGAAACCGCCCGACCACGACACGCACTGGCTCACCTGGCGACGCCGTCACCAAGCCCGCGCCCGCTGGTTCCACCAACGCACCCGACTGAACCGGGACTACGCCCTGGTCAGCTAGCAATTGGCGGCTGCCGTAGTAGGCCGTAGACGGCGTCGAAGGCCGGGTTGGCGTCCCCGGCGGTGGCGTCCTGCCATAGGTCGCGCCATTCGGAGTCCGCGGCCATGATCCGGTCGAGGGCCCTCACCGCGATTACCGCCAGGTCGTCGGGTAGATCGAGGCGGCCGCCGTCGCGTAGGAAGTCCGGCGCGTACGGGGAGGTGATGGGCTGCCCGCCGGGCTGCTGCGCGGCCACGATCGCGGCTGCGGCGATCGTTTCGCAGGCGATGTCGGCGTCGAGGTAGCCGTCCTCGCCTGTGGCCCGGCTCAGCGCCTCGCGGACCAGCACCGGGCGCTTGACCACGTCGGCGTCGTCGAGGTCACCACACCAGTCAGCGGCGGTGTCGTTGTCGAACGGTCCGCTGTCCCAGGTCCCCACGAAGCCTCCCAAGATCGGTTGCGCGGCATTTTCACACCGGCCACCGACAGGTTGGGCGGGAAGGCGGCTATGGTGCCCGGATGGCGATCGGCAGGTCGGGGCAGCGGCGGCCGGAGACGGCAGCGGCCGAACTCGACGCGTACCTGCGCGAGTTCCGGGCGGGCGGCTATCCGGTGGCCCGGGTCGTCCACGCGGCGTGTGCGCGGTGCGGCGGGTCGGAGGTCGGGGTTCGGGTCGACGACGAAGCCGGCTACGCCGACCGTACCTGCCACTTGTGCGGTGACCGGTTCGTCATGCTCGATGCCCCCGACGTCGCCGAGGACGCCGATCCCGGTGATGCTGCCTGCCTGTGCGGCGGTGAGCGGTTCGACGTTGCGGTGGGGTTCGCACTGCGCGAGGACGGTGAGGTGCGGTGGGTGTCGGTGTCGTTGCGCTGCACCGCGGACGGCGTCCTCGGGGTCTACGCCGATTGGAAAATCGACTACTCGCCCAGCGGTCGGCTCATGGCCCGGGTCTGACAGAAGTGGTCGAGTGACACAGCCGCGGTTCCGTTACCACCCCGATCCGGTCGCGACCGGATCGGCCATCCCGACGGTTGAGGCGTGCGTGCTGTGCGGGGTTGAGCGCGGCTGGCGGTACGCCGGGCCGATCTACGGCCGCCAGGCCGACGTGCTGTGCCTGCACTGCATCGCCTCGGGTGGGGCGGCGCGGTCGTTGACGGGCACCGCCGACTTCCCATGCATGTTCACCGACGCGACCGATGTGCCACCAGACGTTCCGTTCGTCGTCGTCGAGGAGGTCACGCAACGCACGCCGGGGTTCGACTCCTGGCAGCAGCCGAGCTGGCGGTATCACTGTGGCGACGGCGCCGCGTTTCTCGGCGCGGCCGGATACGAGGAGCTACGCGCCCACCCTGACGCGTTGGAGATGATCCGGGACGATCTGCACCGGCTCGGGTGGCCGGCGGATCAGGCCGAAGCGATGCTGCGGCGGATGGATCGCAGCGGTGAGCCGACGGCGTACCTGTTCCGGTGCCTGCACTGCGGCGTGCACCTGGCCTCCTGGGACATCGGATGACCGGCGGCAGCAGGGACAGGTCAGCAGATGCCGGCGCGTCGGCGGGTGACGGGCGGGTCCGGTTGCCGATGGACGGGGCGTACATCCGGCGCTGGCGCGAGGACGTGACCGCGCGCCTGGACCGGCTGCTGCCGGGATTCGAAGTCCGGTTTGGTTACCCGCCCGGCCGGCACACGATCGGCGGCCCGGCGGGGGAGGAGGAACTCGCCTCGCTCGCGGGCACGCGTCTGCCCGGTGATCTGCTCGCGTGGTACCGGCAGGTGCGGGAAGTGAGCCTGCCGGACATCGGCAACGGCTACTTCATTCACGAACCCGGCCTGGTCGCGTGCAGGGAGGTGACGTCGATCCGGGGGCGGTTCACCGAGGACGTGGTCGTGTTCGCCAGTGATGGCGGCGGCACCCTGTTCGCGTCGGGCGCGGTGACCGACTCGCCGGTGTACCGGCTTCCTGCCGGCGAGATCGTCGCCGGTGTCTACCGCAGCGATGACCCACGAATCGACGTGGTAGCAGAGAATCTGACCGACTTTCTCGACCGGCTACGTGACACGGTCGAGGTGTTCGCCGCCACGGGCGCAGCCGGCGACCTGTAGAAACGGCTGGCACGGCTCGGTCCGAGAGGTGAGACTTCGTGGCTGTGGCACAGGTCGTGACTGGTCACCAGCGCCCTTACCGTTGCATCGGTCCGGCCGATGTGCTTGCCGCGGCGTCGCGCGAGGACGGTGGCTGCCGGATCGATTCGGCCGGCGATCTGGTCGAGTGGCTGGCGACACTGAGCCCGGCCGAGCGTGCCGAGCCGCACACGTTCGTCGTCGGTGTGGCAGGCGGGTTGCGGCTCGCGCCCAGGCGCAGCGAGCATGTCGCCTGCTCGGGCGGCCGACCCGTGCTCAGCGCTGGCGAGATCACCTTTGCCGGGCAGGACACGGGCTGGACGGTCATCGAGGTGAGCAACCAGTCGACTGGGTACTGCCCCGAGCCGTCCTCGTGGCCGTTCGTGGCTGCCGCGTGCGAGAGGGCGGGCCTGCGGCATCCCGGCGGGTTCACCACGGCGTTCGAGTTTCGGCGCTGCTCGGTCTGCGACCTGCTCGCCATCGTCAAGGACGACGACTTCACCTGCGCTGCGTGCGGTGGGGAACTGCCGACGGCATGGAATGCCTCCCGTTGACCTGGCACAGTGCCTGACCTACGCGGCCCTTCCGAAAGCGCGTGACGTACCGCGCCGAGTAGCCAGCGCCAGCGGTGACATCGACGCCACCTGCGCGATCATCGGCGGCGCCCAGCCCGGTACGGGCGGTGACGATCCGGAGCGCCCGTACCGCCAAGCTGACGCGGTGTACTCCGGGCCGCCGGCGCCGCAGGCCCCATTTGACCCCCATGCCCGTGATTCGAAGAGAAACCGCTGGCCACTGCTCGGAACCTGCCAGTAACCTGCCTCGGCCAGGGAAGGAGACAGCGTGACCGACACGATGACCTTGTGGCGGCCAACCGGCCCCAAGGAGCTCGACCTGGTGCGCGCCTCCGGTTGGAAGGCGTGGCCGCCGCGCCTGCCCGACCAGCCGATCTTCTACCCGGTCCTCAACGAGCAGTACGCGATCATGATCGCCCGGGACTGGAACGTGCCTGCCTCCGGCGTCGGCTACGTCACCCGGTTCGAGGTCGACCGTGAGTTCGCCTCACACCGGGCAGATTTCATACGAGCCCGGCCCTTCAGCGAAGGTCAGGTGCCCGCAGCACGGACACGGGAAGACCCAACTTACGACGTCGATCGTGACAGGACGGACGACCCCGCGCAGCCCCGTTCCTGCCGCAACCGGCGGCCAACGGGCCCGCACCCGAGTGGGCTACCTGGGCCGGCTCCGGTCGGCGCGGGCGGCGCGGTGGCGGTAGTGCGGTTGGGGATGCGTCATGGCATTTTCCTAGGACGGTCTACGAGGTGTGGTGTGGGTTACCGGCGTCGACCCGCACCGGATCGGGGGTAGCGGGTAACCGCCGATATGCGGATGCTGGCGTGGCTCACACGGTTGGGTCGTGGAGGTCCCGTCCCGCGGCTGGGGTGGTCATCGGGGGTAGGTCGTCGGGCACGGGCAGGTCGAGCGCCGCGAGGAACCGTGCTGTCTTGACCTCTACGAAGATCTCGGCGTCGTCCAGGTCGTCATCGTCCTCGTCGTCGAGATCGATGTCTGCTGGGTCGAGGTCCTCGGCGAGGTAGGCGGCCAGTTCGGCTTCTTTCGCCCTGCGTTCGGTGTCGCTCGCCCCGCCGTGCTGCTGTGCCCACCAGGCGCCCAGGCCAGCAGCCTCACGGGCCACGTCGGTTGGGGCCGAGGCGTCCGGATTCTCGAAGTACGTGCGTGGGGTGTCGCCGAGATAGGCGACGCCGCTGCCGGGGCCCGGCGGACGGTAGGTGAGCGTCGCGATGTCGCTGTCATGGATGTCGACGAGCAGCCACGGTTCCGGGATGGTCGGCTGTTCGGCAGGCTGGTGTGCTGTCCACCGGTGTCCGTCGAAGAGGTAGGTGCCGAAGAACCCCACGATTGATCTCCCGATCTCAGGGCGGTGACCGTTCACGGTTGAGCGGGCAGATCATCGCATGACGGTGCGGGCAGGGCGGTGCGGCCCGCAGCAGCCGGCTGGTGAGGCTCAGGGGCTACGGGGTGGCGTCGGAGGGCTGTGAGACGCGGCGTACCGTTCGGCTGCCTGAGGGGACGGCTGGATGCCCTGGGCAGCCGTGCAGGATTCGCTTGCCCTGGTGGGCTCGAACTCGGGTGGAGCCTGCGGATATCTGGTCGTGGTCATGCTGGTGGTCGTGTAGAACGGCGGCGTGGATGTTGAGGATATCCAGGGTGGTACCAGCGGTGTCCGCGCTCACCGTGCAGATCTGATCCTTGGCGCCCGTTGGTGCGGGCTGCTCCTCGATGTCACGTCTGCGCCCCGACGTGCGGGACTTGCGGTGGAGGTCACTGGGGGTAGGCGTCTTCAGATCCGGCAGGGATCGACGGTCGTGTTCCTTGCCCGCCAGCATGCTGCATACCACTATGTCGATTACCTGCGGTTGAACGGCTACAGGTCGGTCATGCCACCTATCCGATCGGTGGAGACCCGCCAGATCGGCGGGGCCCCGGCTGCCGACCGGGACATGCGATGGGCGTACCGGTTCGCGGACCTGCTCACCACCAGCAGGGTCGGGCCGCTGTATCCGAGCCGGTGGTTGTTGCAGGCGAGCGCACCGTACCTGCGGTATGTGGCGGCGTGCGGGTCGGTTTTCAAGCCCGCCCCCATCGCTGACCGGTGGTCCGAGCTGCTGGTCGACGATGGTGCCGGTGAGCTTGACTGGTACGGCCACGGCGGCAGCGGTCTCGTGCTCCCCATGCGACCGATGTCCCGGCACGACGATGCGCGGGTAAAGGCGTACCGCAAGCAGGTCCGCGACGGCACGGTGCCGCCGATTCTGTTGTGGTGGGTGAGTAGCCTCGACTGCTATCTGCTCCTCGACGGGCATGACCGGCTTGCCGCGTGCCTGGCCGAGGTGGTCGAACCACCACTGGTGACGCTGACGGCGGTCGTCGACGCCGACGAAGTGGACCGGCGGAACGCGTGGTCGGTGCGCCGTCATGTCGAGACCGTCACCCACATCGAACGCGAAATCGCGAAGGGCACGCCGGGAGCCGCGGGCGCTCTGGTCACCGAGCAACGGCGGCTCGCCGACGATCTCGTGACGCCGAATTTCGGCGCGAAACCTACCCGGGCCTGGATGCTCCCCGGCGGCGTACCCGCATGGAACCGCGCAGCAGCCCTGGCCGACCCTGCATGGGCGGAAGATCATCGCTGACCGCGCCATGGCCGGTTCGCGGCTCGGTCATCGTCGCTCATGCACGACCAGCGCTGTGCATCAGGCGACGAAGGGGGACACGACCACCGGCATCGGCTCGGCAGGTCAACGCCTTGGCGGACCCTTTCTCGTTGCCCCGCAGGCTCACGTCGGCAAGGCCGGTGCATGGATTCGGTAACGAGCCGCTCTTCCACAGCCTCGAGCAGGGTCGGGGAAACTCCTTGTCGGTAGCCGCCCTGCCTGCCTAGCCTGCTGGCTGTGCGGGCCCTTCACCTTCCGATTCACCGGGTGTACCGGTGAGCGGTCGTCTTCGTGAGATCGCTCGGCAGACGGTGGCGATCGCCGAGTCGGGACGCTATCGCAATGGCGCCGGTGATGACGTCGGCATCGGCGCGGCGGTACGTGCCGCGGTCGCCGGCAGTCGTGAGTACCTGCCGGACGAGGTGCTCGCGGTGGGGGACGCGGAGCCCGGTGCCGGCAAGGTGGAGATGACGTACGAGTCGACGTTGCAGGCGGCCTACCGGCTTGGGTCTGGTGCGGCGTGTCTGGTGTTCGCGTCGGCGAAGAATCCGGGTGGCGGGTTCCTGGGTGGGGCGAAGGCGCAGGAGGAGAGCATCGCTCGCTCGTCGGCGCTGTACCCGTGTCTACTTGCCGTGCCGGAGTTCTATGCGTTCCACCGAGGGCAGCGGGATCTGCGTTACAGCGACAGGTTCATCTACTCCCCGGGCGTGCCGGTGTTCCGGGACGATAGGGGCAACCTACTCGACCAGCCGTACACGACGTCCTTTCTGACCGCTGCGGCGCCGAACCTGGGCGCGATCCTCCGCAACCAGCCCGAGCACGCCGCGGATGTGCCGGCGGTGCTGGTCCGGCGTGCCCGGCGGGTGCTGGAGGTCGCGGCTGCGCACGGGCATCGGACGATGGTGCTGGGCGCGTGGGGGTGCGGGGTGTTCCGTAACGATCCCGCCACCGTTGCCGACGCATTCGCCGACGCGCTGCAGGTGGTCGACCGATTCGACCACGTGGTGTTCGCCATCCGCGACGGACTGCCGGGCACACCCGTGTATCGCACGTTCGTGGAACGCTTCCCAGGGACTGCCGTGAAATCGGCGGGTGGTAACGATCGGGGGTGAGCGTCGCAGGGTCCGTCGGACCCCGCAGGAAAAGAAGCAGCTCAGCTACGAGCACGACCGGCGAAACAACTACGGCGAAAACGACAAGAGTTCCCGCAAGAGCATCCGCCGTAACAAGCGCTACCCGAACCGATCCAACCGCCACCACGACCGGCAGGTGCTCGACGGAGCATCTGGTCCGGTGGACGACCGTGTCGCGGATTTGATCGAGCAAACGCTGTACGTCAAGCGCCGGCGACGGTGGCGCAAGTGGCCGAACCTACCGTTGGGTGTCCACGTCGAGGCTGCTCTAGAACGCCGGCAGCAGCTGGAACGCGGCCGAGGCGGCCAGCTGGAGGCAAAGCTGCAACGCCTGCGGGAGCGGGGTGGGCATTGCCCCGAGCAGAGCAAGCGTGGCTTGCATGGCTGAGGTCGCCAGTGGGTTGCGTCCACGGATCCGGTTCCGGTTCGCGCTGCGCCCGCTGGCCCAAGTGCATCCCTGGGGCCGGGATCGGCGAACGCTGCACTGGTTCGGTCTGACCGATGGCTGGTATTGGATCGAACTAAACGGTCACGAGCTGCTGCGCTATTCCGACCAGACGATGCGCCGCCGGCAGGTCGACGGCTATGTGGGCCTGCCCTACGTCAACTACTACGTGGTTCGGCTGTGGGAGGACCTGTTGCAGTTGCTGCCCGCGGTACTCGAGCCGGTGCCCGCCGACCTGGCGCCGTTCATCGAAGCCGACTCCACCGGCTGGCCGGAGCGGGGTGAGTATGAGGAGGACTTCACCGCCGAGATCTGGTACGGCGACCGCCTTATTGATCTGGGCTATCTGCGCAACGGCCCGCTGATTCGCGGGTGGCGCACCATCAGCAACGGCGTCGACGCGGTGACGGTCGACTGGTGGAATCGACGCTGCGAACAGGACATTGATGGCACGTTCGCCGGCCCGGTGAGGGGCCGGCAGGTCCTCACCACCGAGGAGTTCATCGACGCTGTGCGGCATCTTGACCGCGACTTGATAGCGGCGATGCACGAGCGGATCACCCTGCTGGAAGAGCGGCGCATCGTGCTGCCTGATGTCGAGCTGGACCTGACCGCGCTTCGTGCCGAGCACCACGACCGCGCCACCTGGCTGCAACACGCCCTGGACCGACGGCTGAAAACCGACTGGACAGCCGTCAGAGCCGGGGCAGCCTTGCTGAGACGCGCGCCATGACCATCAACGACGCCAGCGACGCAGGAGCGCAGGTTAAAGCCACTGTTCAGGTGGGCGGATGACACACCAGGCCGCGCGGGAGTCTGCGTTGACCCAAGCGGGATTTCATCTCGCCGCGCGCGAATTTGTTTCGACCTGGAGTGGATCGACCGGTCGAACCTTCGAGTGCAAGGCGATGCGGTGGCGGATGGGGGAGTGGCTGATGACCGGCATGGTTGACACGGTCGGGTTGTCGAGGTTGTGGGATGAGCGGTGGCCGGGGTGCTCGAAGCTGCCGTACGAGCTTCGGGGTGTGCAGGACCGGTGGGTGCGGTTCCACACACTGCCGGGTTCCAAGCGCTACCCGGACACCGAGACCGAGTACGAGATCGTTCTGGCTCGTCACAACAGCGTCCTGGCGGAGTTGGTGGCCGGTTCCGCGCTGCTGATGGTCACGGCGGGCTACTCTGATCGGCCGGAACCGGAGGAGCCTTGCCGGTCGCCGGAGACCGTGGCCGTGCATCCGGACGGCAGGTACTGGACGAGCGTCTGCATGGACGATGACCCGGGCTTCGAAAGCTATATGCACTTGTACGTCAGCCAGACGGCCTGGTCCGTCGGCTGCTGGGATCCGCTGCTGCGTCAGGTTGCTGACGATGTGATCGGCAACGTGCTCGTGGCGGATGTCGGGCTGCGGTGGCTGTATCACCCCTATGACGGGGGCATGGACGTGATCCTGCCCTCAATGGCCGAGCGCGATGCCTTGCAGCACCGGCATCGCGACTGGCTGTCCGCGCACCCGACGGGCCTATAGCTGGTGCGGTGCGAACGCTTGGGCGAGGGCGGTGTGGGCCGATGAGGTCACGTTCGTGGAGGTGGTCAGTCGCCGGAGGCAAACCCCCGCCGGCCTTCATCCACTCCTGGACCTGATCTGACGGCGGCGTCGTGCTACCGAAGGCCTTGATCAGCTCTTCGTTGGTTAGCGGGGACACCGTTGCGAAGCCGGGGCGATCGGACACCCCGTTGATCATGTCGATGATCGAATGTGTGCCGGAGTGCGGTTGCGCGGCCAACAGGGTGTCCGGGTCGACGGGCACCGGGCGACGTTTGCGTTCCCGCCAGTCCTCGATGATCGCGTCGTTGAAACCGTCGTCGTCGTTGCGCGGATCCAACTGCGCCCGAAACTCCTCCTCCGTCAGGTCCAGGTCGGATCCGCCCTCGGCGGGCTCCCGGTAGTACTCGCCGCGGTCGTACACCTCTTGGCGCAGCTGTTGGAGGGCAGCGCCCACGTCGTCCTGGTAGGCCACCATGTACCGCCACTCCGAAGCGCCCATCGATGTCCCCTTCCTCGGCCGATCCGTGGGACGGCATCGTGGCATGGGCATGCGACACTTCGCGGATCCGCGCACCGGCCCTGGCCGTTCGCCGCGATGGTTGGGCAGAGTCAAGCTTGCGCCCGGTGCTGGTCGAGGCGGTGCGACCGTGTCATAGGTTGCCGATGTAGATGACGACAGCGTCCGGCGGTGGCGCCGGTTGCAGCGCCGATGCCGGCTCGACGTCGGCGTACAGCCACATCTGGTGAGATGTCCAGTTCAGGATCCCGCCGGTCTCGCGGGAGCCGCGATAGGCGCCGCCGTCGGGCTGGAGCGGCCAACCACGGCTGCGGAGGTGTTCGACGAGCCGTGTAATGGTCGTTGTCCGGTCGGCATTATCGGCGGCCGTCACCACGAACGTTGCTGTGCAGTTGCCGCTGCTGCCACCATCGGCGCAGGTGTCGGCCGACACCAGGCGCAGCGACGTCGGCAGTGGGAGGACCTCGTCATCACGGGCAGGGAACCGCAGCCTGCCGTTGCCGTCGGACCCGACGACGCCGAGCCCGCAGCCGCACACCAGGACCACCGTTGCCAACGTCGCCACCGAGGCAACCCACCGACCCCTGCCCGCCGCCAGGTTCCACCCGGCTCGGGAAGGGGACGAGAAGGGGTGAACGCTCCGATCGATGACCAACGCGGCCAGGCACACGACGCCGACCAGCAACCACACCGCGAACCAGTCGAGCCACGGCGCGGCTATCAGGCTGCGGGGCCACTGCGAGACGGCGAACACGGCAGCCAGCACCGCGATGAAGACGACGCCGAAAGCCACGCCGACGGCACGGCCGCTACGGGTGCCCCACGCCCAGGCACTGACGACGATCAGGCCGCAGATCGCCGCCATTACAGCGGCTGGAGGCGCACCCTGTCCGAGCGGCAGCACCACAAGCCCCGCGCCGCCCGCACTCAGCCACCAACGCCAGCCGTTGCCCGCCACCATCGCCACGATGAAACCTAAGATCATCACCAAGGTCGTTGGCAACCAGCCTCACAACATCATTTTGCGTGGCAACTCCTGACCACAGGCCAAGCCAGGCGCGCGTTGGCACTGAACCGGCTACGGACTCAACTGTGACGGCCGCTGTGTCGGCCGCTGCACGCGGTGCAAGTGCCGAGGCGGGAGACCACCTCGCTGCGGCCTGGCCTGCCCGATATTTCATTTGCTTCGTCATGTAACGAGTAGTCCGGAGTCCTGCCCACTCCGACCACCGGCTAACTCTCCACAGTGCCCGCTGACTGCTATTGGATTACGGCATGAGCACCCATGCTAAGCATGGGTGCCGCGAACATGTGTACGAATCCCCCCTCGGACACAGATTTGAAGCATCCCTGCTGTATCTGACGTACTGGTGGTCAAGCCCGCTTGACCACGTGGACCTCACCCTTGCGGCGGTCTCGATCGGGACTGTCTGCGGTGAGGATGATCGCGATGGCTGATGCCCCGATCGCTGCCCTCGTACCTCCTGCGACGCTGTCG
Source organism: Micromonospora sp. NPDC047548 (assembly GCF_040642975.1). Taxonomy (NCBI): domain Bacteria; kingdom Bacillati; phylum Actinomycetota; class Actinomycetes; order Micromonosporales; family Micromonosporaceae; genus Micromonospora; species Micromonospora sp. NPDC047548. The sequence goes on along the minus strand of NZ_JBEYTI010000084.1, from coordinate 1,222 downwards.
GACCGAACCCGCAGGGACGGCCGGCGACCAGACGGATCGCTACGTCGTCCGCCACTTCCATTGCCAGATTTCCCGACGCCACGCGTGGGCGTGATGGTGTATGGCTTGGCCGCCATCGACATCAGTGGCCGAATCGCCGATCGCGCGATCGTCCACGCGCTTGGTTGGAAATCTGGTACCCGTCTTCATTCCATGAAGACGCCGGACTCGTCGTCGTGCGCGTGAGCGCGCAAGGTATCTTCACCCTCACTGGTCAACGCCATCTGCACCTGCCCGCAGCCGTGCGGAAATGGTGCGGACTCAAGTCCGGCGAACGGGTGCTGCTGGCGGCGGACCCCACCGCAGGGATCCTTGTTGTGCACCCACCTGCTGCCCTGGATCAGATGATCGTCCAGGCACACACTGTTGCTCTGGCGGTGACCAGGGATGAGTGACACCACGGCGGGCCAGGCCGAGTTGGATGCCGCTCGACTGCTGCTCGCAAGGATGGGTATCTCGCCGGCCGACCTCATCGAAGCATCGACGAAGCGCCCGTTGGCACCGACGTTCGCCGAATACGTTCCAGTCGTAGCGGCGGCGGTCAGTGAGGGCACCCGGCGAGCCTATTACGGCAGCCGCCATTAGCCGTGTGAGTTGGGCTTTCGCGGGCGGGGGGTGCGCAATGTGGACGCAGCCGCCCTGGTGATCATGTTCGTGTGAAGAAGACACAATCAAGGGCGGCTGCGGTCGCCAGGATAGCGGGTGCTCGGGGCAAGCGGTTACGGGCCGAGCTGATGCAGCAACTGCAGGCGTGTTTCGTGCGGGTGCAGACGTGGCAGCAGGCCGACAAGTACGTGTCCGCGGTGGCCAGTGACCTGCCGAAACGCAACGGGTGGACGATCGCGGAGCATGTCGGGGACCGCAGTCCGGATCGGGTGCAGCGGTTGTTGAACCGGGCGGTGTGGGATACCGACAAGGCGATATGTGTGGTCCGCCGGTTCGTGGTCGACGGGCTGTCTGCCGCGGCTGGCCATCGGCGGCGTCGGGGGTTGGTGGTGGGGGCGTTGGACGAGACCGGCCAGCAGAAACGCGGCACCGCCACCTGCGGGGTGAAACGGCGGTACATGGGCTGTGCGGGCAGGGTGGACAACGGCATCAACACCGTGCACCTGTCATATGTGCGCGAGGGCCTGGGGCACGGGTTGATCGGGTTCCGGCAGTGGATCCCCGCCGAACAGATCGA
>NZ_JBEYTI010000083.1:0-13273 GCF_040642975.1 Micromonospora sp. NPDC047548 | reverse complement strand
GCGAACTGCTCCACCGCACGGACGGACACCATGGCAGAATCGACCATCGAAGCTCCTGGTCAGACATGTGGATCTAGTCAATCCATGTCCTACCAAGAGCTTCTTCACATCCGGGCACCGACCCCACCCCGAACCCCAGGCCACCTAAATACGGACCAATCATCGCCAACCGGCCTTGAGTTTATGGCAGTGAGGCATGAAGCCATGCTGACGATCGGACGGCTGGCGTCCTACGCCGGGGTAACCATCCGCGCGGTGCGGCACTACCACCAGATCGGACTGCTCCCAGAGCCGGAGCGCGACGCCTCCGGCTACCGGACCTATGGCGCCATCGCGGTTGTGCGACTCATCCGGATCCGGACCCTGGCCGAGGCCGGCGGCCCGCTGGCCCGGATCCGCGAGCTGCTCGACGCCGACCCGGAGACGTTCGCCGCCGCAACCACCGAGATCGACCGGCAGCTGCGGGCGCAGATCCGCGCGCTGCAGGAGCACCGGCGGCGAATCGCGAGGCTGGGCTCCGGCGATTCGTTGGCTCTCCCGGAGGAGGTGGTCGACTACCTGGACCGCCTGCGTGCCACCGGAGCGCCGGAGGCGGTGAGCGTGGCCGAGCACGACGCCTGGATCCTGATAGCGGCGCGCTGGCCGGAGGCGATCCCGGCGTTCATGGCCCAGAAGGTGGCCGAGCTAGCCGACCCGAAGATGGTCCGGCTCTACCAGCTCATCGGTCGGATCGCGGAGGACTGGGAGGACGAGGAGCTGTTGCGCGAGACGGCCGACCTGATGAGCGAGCTGTTCGAGCAGGCGACGGCCAATGGGCAGCTGGACTGGCGGGACGAGCACGTGCCCGACGCGGAGTTCATCCGCCTGATGGACGCGTTCGCCGATGGTGCCCACCCCGCCGTCGCCCGGCTGCGGGGGCTGATCGCTGAGCGTGGGTGGACCGGGTGGACTCGGGTCGAGAAGCGCGAGCCCTGAGGCGTCACACCGTGGCCGCACCCGCCTCTGATCAGGCGCACTCATCTGCCGCCGACCGGGCGTCACGGCGCGTCACGAGCGTCCCATGCAGCGAACACCCGGCCATGCCGAATAGCGGATAGTGGTCCTGACCATCCGCTTGCTGATTACATGGTTCACCGTGCCTTCCTCGTAGGCTGAATCTCACACGTGATCGACAGGAGGCTGAGGTGACTGAGACCACGGTAGCCGAGGTGATGGCCGAGCTGGCCGCGCTCGAGGACCCGAATGCACGCGAGGTGAACAAGAAGCACGGTGACGATCACGGTGTGAACCTCAGCAAGCTGCGCGCGCTCGCGAAGCGGCTGAAGACGCAGCAGGAACTCGCGTGCCAGCTCTGGGAGACGGCTGACAGCGCGGCGAGACTGCTGGCGATCCTGATCTGCCGCCCGAAGGCGTTCGCGCGTGACGAGTTGGACGTCATGTTGCGCGAGGCGCGCACCCCCAAGGTGCACGACTGGCTCGTGAACTACGTGGTGAAGAAGAACCCGCACTCCGAAGAGCTGCGCCTGGCCTGGTCCGCCGCTCCGGATCCAGTGGTCGCGAGTGCCGGCTGGGCGCTGACCACCGAACGCGTGGCCAAGACGCCCGAGGGCCTCGACCTCGCGGGACTGCTCGACGTCATCGAGGCGGAGATGAGAGACGCCCCGGATCGTCTGCAGTGGGCGATGAACCACTGCCTCGCTCAGATCGGGATCGAGCACGCCGAGTACCGCGCCCGTGCAATCGACAACGGTAAGCGCCTAGAGGTGCTCAAGGACTACCCGACTTCCCCGGGCTGCACGTCTCCGTTCGCGCCCATCTGGATCATGGAGATGGTGCGCCGACAGCACGACAAGTAGGAAGGTTCGCGCTCACGCTCGTGCCGCTACCCCCTCAGAACGCGGCAACATGATCGACAGAAGCTGGCTATCGAGGCGAAGCGCAGCGCACACGGAGACGTACCGTGCAAACATCCGCTTCTGCCGCAAGTCGGACGTCCGGAATCTCTCATGACTCCTGCGTTCGGCGTGCCATGCTCGGGCGGTCCCGTCAACAGGCGTACCGGGGCGTCCGAGGCCAATCGGCCGAACCGACGGAAGTAAGAGGCGGCTCACGGGGCGGTCGCACGCGTGGCGCACGAACGGCGCCCTGAGTAGTCTCCGCCGGACCCGCACTCTTTTGCCGCGATCAGGGCGCTGAGGTGTCGCAGATCAGTTGGCGGACGACTGTCGCACATCAGTCGACGGAGGACATGCCCAGACCGCGTTGCATTGCCGAATTCCGGGTACTGATGTTCTCGTGGGTCGGTTTTCATGATCGTCCGGGGAGTGGCGGGCAGCGGCCGCCGCGGCGGAGGTTGGCCATGGTGATCAGGGCTTTCGCGCTGTGGTAGCCGTATGCCTGGCGGGTCAGTACCCGTAGGTGGACGTTGTTGGCCTCGACGCGGGCGTTGGACAGTCCGCTGTCGAGCATGTTGTGGATCGTAGGGAGGTGACGGCGGATCGAGCGGGCGAGCTTGACGAACGGGGCCAGCTTTGACCGGCTGGCCCAGCGCAGCCAGCCCTGTAGCAGGAGCTTGCCGTCGGCGCCCTTGACCGCGATGATCTGCCGGAACTGCTCTTTGAGTAGGTAGGCCCGGTATAGCGGCTTGTTCGTGGCCTGGATCGACGCGAGGGTTACCTTCTGCTTGTCGGTCAGGTTCGGCGGGTTCTTCCACAGCGCCCACCGGGCGTCTTTGAGCTGGCGGGACTGCTCGGTGGCGCGGCCTTTGCCGCCGCGGGCGGTGTTCCACACCGCCCGGCGCACCTCGTCGAGGGCGTCGGTGACTCATGCGACCAGGTGATAGGGATCCAGGCAGCGCACCGCCCGCGGCGCGCGTTCTGCCACGACGTCGCCGATCCAACCGGCGGCGTCGGCTGACACGTGCGTCAGCCGACTTCGATGCCCAGGATTCGGAGTGGCCCAACCGCCCTCCATGACGCATGTCGACTGCCGGGTCCCGCCGGCCCTGTCCCATGGGCCGCCGACGGGGTCCCGGGTCGCGAGCCAGGCCGGCCTTGGTGGCCTCGGATCGCGTGAGCTCGGCCTGCCCTCTGTCCACCCGCCGCCGACTGTGGTAGGTGGGCGCAACAGGTGAACCGGCGGTTTGGTCTGGCCGTTGTGCAGGCAGGAGCCCTCGTCGTCGCGTTGCCAGTGGGCTGCGGCGGCGGGCGGACGGCGGGTTGTGCCGGTGGCGGCCGGCACATCCTGCTCTCTCCGCAGGCGCCATCCCTCATGGCGTTCTCGGCATTGGCATGCCGGCCAGCGGTGCGCGGACGCCGAGATCAGCGCCGGCCGGACAGCATCGTCCGCAGCCACACGGGCGGACGCCGAGAGCGGCGACCAATCCACGGCAGCAACGCCAGCGTGCACAAGGCGGCTACGAGGACTGGAGCGAGGCTGGAACCCGACCCGTTCTGGAGCTGACCCTGCTGCCTGCCGGTTTCCGACCGAGAGTCGACGCCGAGCGCGGCGCCAGGGTCGATCAACCCCCAGCCTTGGCGCAGGTCCGGGCCGTCATCTCGGCGATCGGCTGTCCGCATGATCCGGTTCGCAGCTGCGGGTGCCGACAGCCCGGGCTCGCTGGCTCGTAGCACCGCTACCAGGCCGGCGACGAACGGCACCGCGAAGTCTGCCCCGGTGCCTTCGACAAACCCCTTGCTACCCAAACCCAGGCTGAGGACACGTACGCCGGGGGCCAAGACATCGACAGATCCGGGCGGGTGCTCGCCGACCGGCTGGTCGTCCGCGCCGGCGGCGCCGACCTGCAGCACTCCCACCGGCGACTTGGCACCTGGCGAACCGCTCGGCGGTGCCGGCGTCACCACCACCGCGTCGTGCAGGGTCGCGAGCCGGACCGCATCCTGGATCCGTGCATCGGTCAGGTCAGCAGGCACTCCGATGACGACGACCTTGGCTCCGTCCGCAGAGGCGCGTCGGAGGCCCTCTACGATCTCGGCCGGATTCGCTGTCCCCCCGCGGGTGTTGAGCCGGATCGGCAGGATATTCGCCTCCGGAGCGATACCCACCAGTCCGCGCCCCGAGGACGGCCGCGCCGCGATGATCGCTGCAAGGGCGGTCCCATGCCCCTGACAATCCTGGTCCCCTCGCCGGCCATTACCGGCCACGTCGAAACCGGCCAGGACCCGCCCGGACAATGCCGGCGCGCTGGCGTCAACCCCGGAATCGAGAACCGCCACGCTGACGCCGCGGCCTCGGCTGCGAGCCCAGGCGCTGTCCGGCGCGAGGCGGAGCTGTGCCCACGAGAGGTCAGGTCCGGCCCAGGAACTGCGGGCACCGCAGCGGTCCTGCGTCCTGTCGATCGGAGGAGGCGATGGAGTCCGCGCTGCCGTACCTGGGCGGGAGAGAGCAGCGACGGGTGGTACGCCGTACCGGACGCCGTCGCCTGTGGCGTCCCAAGGCAACAGCAGGACCCAGCCCGAACGCACCAGGTTCGGGCTGCTCAACCGGCCGTCGTCGGGCTGACTGCGGCCCTGACTGAGATCGAGTAGCTCGCGGTACCGCTCTCCGTCGCCGAGGAGCCGCGCCGCGATGTGCCACAACAGCTCAGGCCGTCCGTCGCTGTCGGTCCCGACCACGTAGTACTTGACAAACATCAGGCCCGGCGACTGGCGCACGTTCGGGTCCAGCCTCGTGGGCGTGGGCGAGGGCGCGGCGGCGGCCGGGCCGCCCATCGCGGTGACCAGCAAAGCACAGGCACAGGCCGCAGCGAGCCGTCGCGCAACTGCGACTGGTGACTGCGTTGTCGCTCGCTTGCTGAAGGACACAATCCCCATCGCCTAGTGAGATCCCAGCCACACGACTGCGGATCATCCGACCATACATCCGGGTAACGGAGAGGCTCGATTCCTGCGGCGAGACGCTCCTGATAGGCGTGCCGCATCGGCTTGGTCTTGTCGCTCCTACCGCGCGCCGGTCTCGCGTCATCCTGCGACGAACCGTTGACGGTGCCCCGGGCCGGTTGAACTTGCCACAGCGACGAGTCGTCGTGAGGGTCATGGCGCACATGGCGGCGATGGGCGATGACACCCTCGAGGCCTACCTTCATCTGCTGTTGCCGGCGGCCCGCAGGCTGCCGGTCGACCCGATCGCGCAGGGAGGGTGGCGCCTGGCGAGCGGCGAGGCGGCGGAGGTCTACCGGGCTGCCGCGCCTACCGCGCTCATCGCGCGAACACCGATCACCGCCGAGGACGTCGAGCCATCGACAGTCAGTGTCACCGGAATTGGCGAACTCACGTGGAGACGGGTCGGAGTGGCCCGGCAGGCGGGAATGTTCCTGTCCGTGGGCGTCCGACCGAGCCCGGCGGCCCCGCCTGTGGCACCTGCCGACCCACCATGCCCCCGGTGGCGGAGGCGCCGTGCTGCCCTGGGTTCGGCCCGCTTCCGCGATCCGGGCACGGGTGACCGTGGCTGCGAACCATCGCGGTGCCGGCATCCCCGAACCGACGGGAGCGGGGAATGAACCTACTTCGGTCCCCGAAAGCGGAAGATCCAGCAGGAGCATGCCGCGGCCCCTTTATTAGTGACCAGAGGGTGGAGCCTGCTGAGGATGCACTGCGCTTCAGCGCCCTCGACCGAGACGTCAACGTCGCACGCGACCTCGCCCGGCTGGCGGCCGTCTGGTTACCACCGGCCCGCACCGGCAGCTTGGCCGACTCCCGCCCCACGCCACGTCTGGGCACCAGGACGAAAGGCACGCAGCGGCTGCCCTCCATCAGGCCAGGTGCAGCTCAGCGCCAGAGCCGCGGTGTCGGACGGCGACAAACTGCACCGCCGTTGATCGGACCATCGAGTCTGGTGAACCGAGCGCCGTGTGCAGCCGTCGTGGAAGGGACGACCGCGTCGAGGGAGAGCGACAGTGCGTAACACCCGTGACACCGTCGGCACGTTGCGCTGGCGGCGGCAGGCTCGCTGGATCGGTGCCCACCTGCGCCAGACGGGACGGATCGGCCGGCATGCCGCGAACCTGGCGAGTGGCAGCCCGGTGAAACGGGCCGTGATCGCCGGACTCGGGCTGATCCTGGTCGCACTTCTCGGTGTGGTGGCCGCCGCCGGCTTCGGCACCGCAACCGCCGAGAGCAGGATCCTGGCCGGGAAACCCGTACCCGCCGACCAGGTCCCGGTCATTCAGGCCGCCGCGCTGTCCTGCCCGACGCTGTCGCCGGCTCGACTCGCCGGCCAGCTGATGTTTGCCTCCGGCTTCAACCCGAGCGTTCAATCCGGGTCTGGCAGAGCCGGAGTTGCCGGTCTCACGACGGCGATGTGGGACCGCTGGAAGCCCTCACCACAGGCGCATCGGAGCGACGTTAAGGCCAACATCATCGCCCTCGCCCACGCGATGTGCGACTTCGTGGGGCAGGTCCGCCAGGCGAACGTCGGTGGGGATTCCTGGCGATTGGCGCTCGGCGCGTACCACTCGGGCATGGATGCCGTACGTACCGCGAAGGGTGTGCCGGCCGCGGCGGGCACATACGTGGACACGGTGGTGCGGCTCGCGGCTTGGTACGCCACCCGGCCCGAATTCTCCGGCGCCTCGTCGACGCCCACGCCGAGTCCGAGTGCGACCGGCCCGGGCGGCGGGCCGGCCGCCACACGGGCCGTACCTAATGGTTACCTGGCCCTTGTCTTGTCCGCCGGACGAACCTGCCCGCAGATGCCGCCGGCCAGAATTGCGGCGCACCTCATGGCGGCCTCCGCGTTCAATCCGAACCTGCTGGGCACCAGCGGCGCCCAGGGCATCGCCGGCTTCACTCCTCAGATGTGGGCCTCGTACGCGCTGCGGCCCACCGCGACCTCGCCCTGGGACCCCACGACGGCGATCCCGGCCCTGGGCCGGGCAATGTGCGCGCTGCTGGCAGAAATGTCCGGCGTGGCCCCCAACCCTTATCCGCTGGCGATCGCGGCGTTCGTGTGGGGCCCGGAGGCCGTCAAGCAGGCCCGCGGCGTACCGGCGGCCGCGGGGCTGCAGGCATACGTTACGTTGGTCCAGCGATACGCCGAGTACTACGGCGGCGATCCGAGGCTGGCTCGGCCCGGGGCCAGCGCCAGCGCCAGCGCCAGCCCCACGGGCGCTGACCGGGCTTCACCGAAGCCGGCGAAGGTCGGTAACACCACCAGCGGGACGACGCCTCGCCCGTCGGCAACTCCGAAGCGGGAGTGGCAGACCAGGGTCGTGACGGCCACCGCCGTGCTGACCCCCGGACAGGCATGGTCGACCGACCGGCTCAAGTTCATCCTGCGCGCTGACGGCGAGGTCGCCCTGACAGACCGTGGGCGGACGGTCTGGCGTGCCGGCACTGCCGGGAAGGGCGGCATCAAACTGGTATTCCAGGCCGATGGCAACCTGGCGCTCTACAACAGCTCAGGGCGAGCGATTTGGACCACGAGGACGGAGCAGAACGACGGGGCGATCCTCGTTCTGCAGGCGGACGGCAACGTGACGATCTCAATCAATGGCCGGTTCCTGTGGCACACGGGCACTCAAGACTGACTTCATCGCTGGTGCGCCGGGTGGCCATGCGGGCGTTCGGCAATCTGTGCTGAGCTCGACGGGCTGACCATGATCGTCCGGCGTGATTGGACGTCGTGCTTCAGCCCTCGGCCGACCAGTTGCCCGCTGTGTCGCGCGGCGGCCGGCTGCATGTCTTTCCAGCAGCCGGTGCACCCCTGCTCCAAGGTGCCCGGCGGCTCGGTCGGGTCCGACCACGTCCGGAGTCCAGACCACTACGGGCGGCGCAGCTGGCAGCAGGCTGACCGGCCGGGTAGGTCAGCGACTCCGGCCGACCTCGGCTGCCACCGGCACTGTTAAGGGTCGCGACGCGGCGGCTGGCGAAGGCTGGCCATGGTGGATCTCGGCGAGTGGGATGTCACGGAGACGGCGCTGGCGGTGGGCCGGTTGTGGGCCTGCGCCAGCGGGACAGAACTGGCTGAGCGTGGATCCTGGGTCGGCGATCCATCATGACTGGTTGAGCCGGTAGCGGCCGGTGAAGCCGTCGTGCTGCCGGATCAACCGTGAACCCGTCAAGCGGCCGGTCCGTCATACTGAAGAAGGCGGGATGGGCGTATTCCGCGTAGCACCAATGAGGGTGGGAGCGTTCACCAGTGCAGGTAACGCCGTGAAAGACATCACACGCGATGATTCTATCCACAGGGTAGCCGCACAATACCTGCTGGGTGCCTTGGACCCCGCCGCGGAGGCAGCTTTCGAACAGCATCTCGGCGGGTGCCCCACCTGTCAGTGGGAGTGCGACGCACTCGGCCCGCTGGTCAGCGGCCTGAGCCTGCTGCCGGACGCGGAGGTGGCGGCGTTGCTCACCGCGGACCCGGCGGTCGGACAGCCGGCCACCGTATCGGTGTCGCGCCAGCATGGCCGGCCGCCCGCTCCAACCCGCAGACGCGATGGGGCTGCGGACATCGCTCGGCGCGGCCCCGCCCGGGCGGAGGCCCCAATTGATGCGGAAGGCACGGATCGGCCGCGCCGCACCCGCAGACCCGGTCGCCTGCGCCGGCTCGCGATGGGCGGAATCGCGGTGCTGATCGCGCTGGCGGTCGGGACGGCCGTGGGGAGAGCAATTCGGCCCGCAGAATCGACCCAGCTAACGCCGGTCGACTCCTCAGTGACCGTCGAGGGCACCGCTGCCGCTGCCCGGTTATCGGTCGTCATCGCGGCCAAAGGGCACAGCACCACGATAACTGCCACAGTGACCGGACTCGAGCCATCGGAGCGGTACCGGCTCTATGCCGTTACCACTGACGGGCACGCTCACGAGGTCGACGAGTGGACAGGTTCGGTCGGTGCCACCGACCTCACTACCGAGCTTGAGCTTTCGGTCGCCGACCTCGCGTTCTTCTCCGTAACGCGACAAGACGGCACGGCCGTCGTGGCGGCGCGGCTGAGCTAGCGGCATCGCTCCACTGGACATGGCGCCTCGTCACAGCCCGCTAACGGTGATTGAGGGCGCCGAACGGCTATCAGGAGCGCATCGCGGAGACAGCCCAGCCCTGGACGGCGCATTCATGCAGATCATCGAAGTACTCTCGCGGCGCCAGCGCTACATCGCTGACACTGGTCGGCAATGAAGGGCCGGTGACGGGAGCTGTGATCGTCCCAAGGCACCCGAGATGGCCGGGCAGTTGCCGCCTTTCGGCGTCACTGCCCGACGATTGCTCGGAGCGCGCGCAGCGCATGGTGAGTGCGTGACTTTACTGTTCCCTCGGGAATGCCCAGGATCGCCGCAGCTTCTTTGGTCGACCGCTCCCGGACGTAGACCTCGAGCAGCACCTGCCGGTGGTCGTGTGAGAGCCGAGCGAGCGCGGCCCGGATCGTATGGGCAGCAACGAACTGGTCGATGGGGCTGTCGTCGGCTGGAATCGTGGTTAGATCCAGGGCGCCGGTCTCCGGGGGGCGAACCTGTCTGCTCCTGGCCGCGTCAATCGCGACCCGCCGCGCCACCGTGAACAGCCACCGCCGCAGGGGCTCCGTCTCCGACGGCAAATGGTCGAGGTGTCGCCAGGCGCGAAGAAGCGTCTCCTGCAGCAGGTCCTCGGCAGCCTGCGTGTTGCCGAGAGTGAGCCGAAGCAGGAACCGGTACAGCGGTCGGGCCTGCGCCTCGTGCAGCGCGTTCATCCGCTGCTGCCGCTGCGATGCACGGCGGAGATCGACGTGCGGTGCCTGTCCGCGCTCGGTCGGCGCCGACGCATGGACCTCTGGGCTGACTATCTGACCTTCTGGATGTTCATCACATGCCAGACCGAGGTGCCCACCTGATTCTGGCTCGTGTGGTGGCGTGGATCGGTGTATCTCTCGTCGGTTCGACACCGCTGAACGCTGCTGCCACATCCCGCACCTCCGTCCGAGACAACATTGAGGACGATCGGCCGTTCCTTGCTGCCAGTCGGCTCACGACCGCGGCTCCAGCAGCCGCCGTTGCCGGGGCTGCCCGGGGTGTACGTCGCTTGCTGGCGATGATTGATCCGGCAATCTCCAGGTGGTGATCCCGGCCGCGGCGGCGAAGTCGGCCACGGAGAGAGCGAACGGTTCGACCTCTTCGAGATGGACCATGTGCCCGCTGTCGGCGAACGTCACGAGCTCGGCGTCGGGAATCGCGTCCACCAGCATTTGGGCCCAGGTGGGTCCACAAATGAAGTCGTGAGCTCCGGCGAGAATCAGAGTGGGCACCCGGAGCGAGTCAAGTTGGTTTCGAACGTCGAACGGCGGCTCCTGCGCACGGGCCGGGGCCACCCAGGCGTGCAATCCGTCCTGCATCGCGCGTAGCAGATCGGGGTTGAGCCATGGGCGGGCCAGGTAGATGGGCAGCAGACGGCGCAGTGCTTCGGTGTACGTGGCGTCGCTGCCAGCAGCAAGGGCGGCAGCGAAGGCATGGGGGATGTCGGCTGCGTCCGGCTGGTCCGGAAACCGGTGTGGGAATCGCTGGACGTTGGCTACTGCCGCGTTCCAAAAGTCGATCCCGGTAACGGGCGATGTGGCGTAGAGCACCAATCCGCCCAGCCGGCCCGGGTGACGCAGCGCGTACTGCTGGGCGACGAAGCCGCCGTGCGAGTGACCGAGCAGCAGCGGAGCGGGCACCGCGAGGTGGTCCACGACCTGGGCAAGGTAGTCGCTGTACCGATCGATGGTGTAGTCATCCGCCTTGTCGAAGCGTGCCGACTGGCCGGTACCGATCGGCTCCAGATACACCAACGTCAGCCGTTCCTCCAGAGCCGGCATGCGCAGGTGCTCCCAGCCGATGCCAGGGCCGCCAGGGTGCACGATGCACACCGGTCCGTTTCCGGCGACGTGATACCGCTGCGCCCGGCGATCGACCAGGATGACGTGCTCCCCAGGGATAAGCGGCTTGTCGGTCATGTGGGTTTCCTTCCTAAGACTGCTGGGCCTGGCGGTATCCCGAGGGTGGTTCCCGTCGCTCGGTGCCCTGGGACGTGCGACGGCCCTCGCTCAAGTGGCCGACAGAGCTGCCTGCGTAATCACATCGGCCACGGCGGCTGGCTGAGACGCGTACACCGCGTGGCTGCCGGGAGTCTCCACGGTGGTCGCCCGCGTCCGCTCGGACATGGCCGGCTGCGCCGGCGGGGGAATCAGGCGGTCGTCCTTGGCGACCAGGTACCAGCTCGGCTTGGCGCGCCATGCGGGCACCGAGACGGTCCCGGCGAGTGCGTCCTCGCCCCAGGGGACCTGCAAGTCGGCCATGAACGCCAGCTTCGGAGATGACGGCGCCGCCGTACGGTTGACCGACCAGCACCGCCGGGCCGTCCTGGGCATCGAGGACGTGGCGCGTGACTGCGACATCGCCGGCGAGTGAAAGGGTCGGATGCTGCACGATCGTGACCGGTACCCGTCCTGCGCGAGCAGGTCATAGACATGCTGCCAGCCGGATCCATCAACGAAGCCGCCGTGCACGAGCACGACGGTGGTCGCACCCTGGCTCATCGGAACCTCACCCTCGCGCGAGCGGACGTGGACGAGAGCGACCCTACGGAGCTGGCATGCGCAAGAAGTGCGCATCGAGTGACCGGGCAGGGGGAGGAGGACTGCCCGACTCGGCACGCCGCCGGAGCCCTGCGGGTCCGAAGTGCTGGCGGGAGCGGCCCGCCGATGACGTCTCGGCCACCCCGACGTGTCGAGTGAGCAACTAGCATCCCGCCCGCCAACCGTCCGATCTCTCCCAGCCTGCGGGGCACGGGACACCGCAGCTATGTCGACGATGGCGTCTCGCAGCACCGTGCCAGGGGCGCGACAAGGTTGGACGATCGGGGCATGCAGACCGAGCACGCTCGGCAGCGGTCCGGACGGTCTCAAGCTGACCACATGTCTCCCGTCTGCTTGGTCCTGGCTCCTATCTCATCGACGGATACGGTCACCAACGGTTCGAATGCGCTCAACGGAGTGATCTGTGTCGCGTCTCGGCCGAACCTGTGGCACTGCCGACCATCGCTGATTGGTGCCGTTCTCCGGCCGGGCGGCGAGACGCCGCGCTGCAGATGATCTGTCGGCGTGTCCAGGCGCGTTCGAAACCGCGGTTCGGTGAACCGCGCAGGACTCCGGTACGTCGTAGGTTCGGAACACTCGGGCGTGGGCGGAAGGCGAGGTGAGATGAAACGACTCCCGCCATCAGATCAGGCCGCCGGCTGGCGAGGGGCCGACCGTGCGGCGGGCAGCGCAGCGGCAATCGCGGACCGGCCCAACGCTGCCGGCGAGAGGGCTGGTCGGTTTCGTAGCGTTGTGCGCATATCTGAGCGTGATCGACTGACGTCGACGCGTTTCCTGGCCTACGGTGGGGTGGAGCTGGACGCATCGACCGGCTTGGTGCGGCTGTACCCGGAGATGCGCGCAGTGCTACTCAGCGGCCAGCAGGCCGAGGTGCTGGCGGTCCTGATCGACCGGGCTGGCAAACCATGCCGTCGCGACGAGATCGCGGCCGCCATGCCAAAAGGCTCCCGCCCGCCTACCATGGCGCAGATTGGCGTGATCATTGCGAACATTCGCAACAAGCTCGGCGCCCACCGGGTCCTCACGGGAGCCGGTGGTTGGTGGCTTGACGCCTCGGATGCTTCCTGCCCTCCGGCTTGGCCCGGCGCAATCTCTTTCGGCGAGCTCCATCTCGACCTGCCCCGTCGACGGGTGTGGGTGAGTGGGCGACGATCCACGATCCGGCTCGGGTGGCAGGAGTACCTCGTGCTGCGTGCGCTTATCGAGGCGCAGGGAATGCCGCGAGGCTGCAACGAGATCTGGCACGCAATGCCAGCAAGGGCCCGTCCCGCTAGACCCGCCCAGGTTGGGGTGATCGTCTACCGCCTGCGACAGCGCCTGGGTCGAGAGTTGATCATCACTGGCGGCGCTGGCTGGCGGCTGGCTGGCCGGTCTGAAGACACAGCTTTCTCCGCAGGCGCCTCCGACGCGATACTGCTGGACCCGACGACCCGACGTGTAGCGCTGCTGAGCAGGGTCGCCTCGGTCTCTCTGAGCCCCCAGGAGGCCGCTACGTTGCAGGTTCTTGTCGAGGCGCGAGGAGTACCGCTGAGTGGCACGGAAGTCTTCGCCAACACGCCTACCATGGTGCGGACGAAGAGCGCATTGGCGGTTAGCACGGTCATCTCCCGACTACGCTGCTAGCGGACGCTGGAAAATCCTTGTTGGCGGACAGTTGAGTCCCTGCTCGCGGACAGCAGAAATCCTGTTGGGCGGTCAGGTGATCTCCGT
>NZ_JBEYTI010000082.1:0-13825 GCF_040642975.1 Micromonospora sp. NPDC047548 | reverse complement strand
GTCCTGGAACCACCGGGCCCCGCGGAACTCATGCCGGACCTCTCACGGTCGAGCGGACGAGGCGGTGGCCCGGTGGGGGCCAGGTGCGCCGACGAACCGAGACCGCCGGCACCAGACACGGTGCCCGACGAGACCGCCGACAGGAAGAGTCTGCCCAGTGAGCGGATGCCCAGCATCTGACGTCGGCATCGCAGGCAACGCAGATCGTGGCCGTATCCGGCGCCGCCGGTGTTCTATGGGATCAACTCAGCCACGGAAAGTGCCTCGTCCAGCCGACCAGCGGCCAGGTCGTCGTGACGGATCACGAAACTCCCGTCGCTCCGGTAATAGAGCTCGTTGTCTATGGGAAAGCGGGCGAGCGACACCCACTCACTCGTCAGCCGGTGCGTCTCCTTCTCCACATGGGAATACCATTTCGCGACCGGGATGACGATCTCGCCGGTCTTCTCGCGCCACGCGAGGGTCTGCTCCGCAATACTCTCGATTACCTCCTCGTCGGCATACCCGCCGATATAGGCGCTGGCGAGCCCGTTGCCAGGCGGCCAGAGATCGTTGGCCAGAGCACAGAGTTCGTCCAGGTGCGGCAGGTCACGCTCGAGGTCACGGGCCAACTGCTGCTGGAAGGGCGACAGGTCGTCCTCGTCCTCGTCCTCCTCGTCCTCGTCGTCCGCCCCGAACCAATCGGGGAACTCCGCGCGCAGCGTGGCGCCGACGTCGTACTGCTCGCCGACGAACGCGTCGTCGGTGGATCCTGTCGCCATCTCGGTATCGGTACCGGCCGGCACATACACGACTCGCCCGTACCTCCGCTCCCCGGTGGCAGCGGCCTGCTCGTGGTCCAGGAAGAACAGCAGCGAGCCGTCTGCCGGCAGGCCGAAGCCGTCGACTCTTGGCAGCGCCGCACAGTCGACCGAGAAGATGAACGGCAACGGACTAACCCCGTCGGACGGCCAGTCCATGCCCACCGGCAGCCAGGGCAACCCACCGAACTGCCCGACCGGAACACCGCCGGATCCCCCGCTCAACCGGATCGACAAACGGAGGTGCTGGATGAACCGGCTGACCTCGTCGTCCGGGATGCCCAACGCGAGCGCTGCACGACGAAACTGCCCCTGATGATCCATAGCGCAACATGGTGCCACGAAGACAACGACCAGAGGGCGAGCCCGGCGACCGGGTGCCCCACGGCCCGCACGCGCTGTCGTCGGCATCGCTGCCGCCGTGATCGGGTGCGCACATCTCGGCATGAGAGCGCGCCGAGCGCCACTGCAGATCCGTCACGCGCTGCAATGCCCGGTCTGCGGCAGAAGAGGATGCCAACGGCCACCTCGTCGACCGGTGACACCGACCGACTGTCGGCCATCCTCGACCGCTGCAGATGTGCGGCCGAGCCGGGTTTGACCTGCTCCGCGGGCGGGTCCTGCTGGCCTCGTGATGTCACCGCGCACAGCGGCGTGTGAAGATCGTTCGGGCTGCAGCGGGAAAGGTGGTGGCGATGGGCTTCTGGGATGTCAGCCCATTCGGCAACGATGACGCCGCGGACTTCGCAGGCGATCTGGACGAGGCGACGGCGGAGGCACGCATCGAAATGGTCGGCAGCGTGCTGGACCGTATTGCCATCGCCAGCACTACGGACGACCTCGACCTCGGGGATGCCCCTCGGGCCGTAGCTGCTGCCGCCCTAATTGCTGCCCAGTGCCCTGGAGGCGAGCCGGTCTGCTCGAACTATGGCCCCTCCACGCCGATGCCGCAGTTCCCGGGCTACCTCAGACGGTTGGCCATCGACGCCTTGGACCGCGTGGTCACGACGCCGTCCTGGCTCGCCGAATGCTGGGTAGAGGCTTCCAGTGACTCGGCGTGGCGTCAGACCATCAATGATCTACGCAATGTCCTCGACCCACCGCAAGTTGAGACTCTCTTCGATCTCTAACCGGCGATACCCAACGCGTCCTCCGCAGAAGCTGGTTAAAGCCACTCATCCGCGAAGCCACAGCGGGGCTGCTACGCAAGGTGAGGGCGCCGGCGGTCAACGCGCAGGCTCGGCGGCAGATCCGGATACCTGATCTTGGGCGGGATGCCCATTCTCCCGGCGGCAGATCGGCGCGGCGCAGCAGCGCCTACGCGCAGTGCGGTCGGAACGCTGGAACTCGTCATACTGTGGCGATGGAAGCACCGTTCGACCGGGCATCGGCGGAAGCGGCCGAAGGGCGTGGCGACTGGGCTACGGCAATCGCTATGGTCAGCGGATTCTCCGAGTGCTACAGCCGTGATCACTACCGACACGACGCGCACCTGTGGCATATGGAGTTGCTCGTGAAGGCCGGGCTCTTGCATGAGTTGGCCGAGCTCGCCAAGACCGACGTTCACGCACGGCGCCGGTTAGACAGGTTCCTGTATGAGGAAGGCCGCGACAGCGAGCTACGGCGGCGTGCCGAGCGCGGCGACAAGACCGCCCTATACCTTCTGGTGCGTCTGCTTCGCGCGCGAGGAGACGCGCGAGGAGAGCAGACGGTCGCCCAACAGGCAGTCGCCGACATCGACGCGGCCGACACCTACGCCATCGAACTGGCGAATCAGCCATTGGCGGACGGGTAAGGCCGGAAACGAACTTGTCTCGGCCGCCGGTCGTGGCGCGTCCTCGGAGAGGCGCGAGACCTCATGACTCACTGACGTCGGCAGGACCATGCGTCGACCGCCACGACAGATCCGTCACGCGCTGTGACGCCCGGTCGGCGGCAGATGAGCACGGTCACCGGCGCCGAGTTCGCGCGCACCCAGAAAACGGAGGGTGCGGGAGACCGTCGGGTGGCACGATGCTCGGCGTGTCACCCAACCGACAGCCCGAGTTGCGTCCCGCCTATCCGATCCGGACCGAGCATCTGTTGCTACGTCCGTTGACCGTCAGCGACGTCGACGCTCTGCTGGCCTACCGAAGCCAGCCCGATGTCTGCCGCTACGTGCCTTTCGAGCCGATGGACCGTCAGCTGATCGGCGAACGACTCGCGGCGCAGTGGGCCACCATCGCACTCACCGACGAGGGCCAGGCCTTGACGCTCGGCATCGAGCTCGCCCGAACCGGCGGACTCGTCGGCGACGTGGTCCTGTTCTGGCACAGCCGGGAGCACCGCGGCGGGGAAATCGGATACATCCTGAACCCCGACTTCGCCGGCCATGGCTACGCCACCGAAGCGGCACACGCGCTACTTCGACTCGGCTTCGACGAGCTGGGCCTGCACCGCATCGTCGCCCGGCTCGATGAGCGCAACGATGCCTCAGCGAAGGTGGCGCGCCGGCTCGGGATGCGAAAGGAGGCCCGTCTGGTCCACAACGAGCTTTTCAAAGGCGAATGGAGCACTGAACTCGACTTCGCCATGCTCGCCGACGAGTGGCCCGCCCACCGCGACCGCTTCGCCAACGGGCGGCGACACCGCGATATGGACGATTCGATAATCGAAGCGCCGGCGGTGCCTTGAACGTTCGGTGATCGACATGACAGTGCGCCGCGGACCGGTCGAGTGAACCCACGAGTCGACACCTTCGGAGCCGCCAAAGAGGTCATCGAGCAGGAAGCCCTGGTCAGAGGGTTGGCCGTGGGATTCGAGTCTCAGCTCTCGGGATCCATATCAACGCCAGCACGGCGGGACCCAGAGCCATACGTCGATGCGGCAAGACACTCTTGGCTGGCGTCAGCGGACCGCAAGACGAACGCTGCACCACCACGCGGGGAGCAGCGAACCCTGACCACTTCGGTGTTTCCTGGGAGTTCCTGCCGGCCCGCTCGCCCGCATCGTCGCAGGTCAGCCGCCCCTCAAGCATCACCGCTGGGCCCATGCCGTCGGACCCGAACGGGCTTGCTCTGGTGTCGAAGCGACACCCGGCGGCGTGATAGGTTCGTCACCGCGCCCGTAGCGACGAAGGAGGTGAGCGCGATGGTGTTCCGTCCGTCCGTGCTCCCGACCCGTCCGGGCGACTGCTGAATCCCGGGAGCACGCCGCTTCTCCCGTAGAGGATGTTCCCGTGACCGACCTGGTCATCCGCCCGCTGCGCGCGGGCGAGCACACGCTGTTCCAGTCCATGCCCGAGCCGCCCACCGTTGGCATGGCCCTGCTCGGCCGCGACTTCGCCGAGACCATGGCCGCCCGCCAATACCGTCCCGAGTGGACCTGGGTAGCCCTCGACGGCGACACGATCATCGCGCGGGCCGCCTGGTGGGGCGGGCCCGACGACAGCGCCCCGGTGGCGCTGGACTGGTTCGATCCCGGCACCGACCCGATGGCGGGTGCGGAGTTGCTCCGCGCCGCCAGTTTCACCGTCGACTACCACCTCATGCTGCCACCCGACTGGCGCGACGTCCCCGAGACGCACCGCGCGGCCCAGTCGCGCATCACCGCCGCCGGCGCCGCCGGATTCATCCCGGTCATCGAGCGGCTGCGGTACCGGTGGACGCCGGCCGACGGCCTGCCAGAGCGCCCGACGCGGCTGACGTACCACCCCGTCTCCGACGACGCGGTACTCCACGACGTGCTGCGCCGCATCCTGACCGGCAGCCTCGACTTCCACCAGCATCAGGCGATCGAGCGGGACGGCGTCGAGGCGGCCCTCGCCGACGACCTAGAGTTCCTGACCTGGCTGCCGAGTCCACGCGACTGGTGGCGCCTGGCTCGCGACACGGCCGGCAACCTCACCGGAATCGTGATACCCGCACGCAACCACGCCTCGCCGATCATCGCCTACGTCGGGGTGCTGCCAGAGGCGCGGGGGCACGGCTACGCGTACGACCTGCTCGCCGAGGGCACCCACATCCTGGTCGAGCAGGGCGCAGAGGTCATCACTGCCGACACCGACCTGACGAACACACCGATGGCCGCCACGTTCGCCCGAGCCGGGTATCCGGTGGCGCAGCGGCGACTCATTCTGAGCCAGCCGGCGTAATCCGGTACGGCATGAGGCTCATGGCCAGCCAGCCGTGGGCCTCATGCCGTTGGCCATGAACGCTTCATCGGCCGATGATCGACGCGCTACGCCGAAACCTCCGCCTCGATGGCAGCGCCGGGCTCCTGGAAGAGGCTCGATCACGATCTAGTCGTCGCCCCTCCCACCAAGGCGGGCGATGGCCCAGCGAAACCCATACGCGGCGCGGCCCCCACGTGACTCCACCAACCCACGCACTCAACTCGGCATGTCCGGACACCGATCAGCGCAGCCCCTCGTGACGCTGCAGGGCGCGCATCGCGGCAGATTCGTGCACCTGGTTCCATGCACTTGCCGACTGGCCGACAGGGCCGCAGTAACGCCCGGGGGCGACAGCATCAGAATATTGCCGGCGTGGCTCGCCACGAGCACGCGACAACCATGGTTGCAGGGAGCAGACCCATCGACGCCTCCGACACGATCACCCTGTGGCGGCCCACCGGGCAGGCCGAACTCAACCTTGCCGCGGCGTCCGGATGGCGGGCTTGGCCACCACGCCTGCCAGGCCAGCCGATCTTCTATCCGGTACTCAACCGCTGGTACGCCACAAAGATCGCCCGCGAGTGGAACGTCCCCGCCGGTGGCGTCGGCTACGTGACCCGGTTCCAGGTCCAGCGCGCGTACCTGGACCGCTACGAGGTTCATCAGGTCGGCGGCCGCGACGTACTGGAATACTGGATCCCCGCAGAAGAGCTCGCCGACCTCAACGCCCACATCGTCGGCGCGATCATCGAGGAAGCCGACTACCGCGGTCCCGTGGGCGACCAGGAGTTCACCGACGCCCACCACGCGCTGGGCACAGCACTACCAGTCACGTGGCGGGCCTACCTGCAAGCGGCGTCTTGGTTCCGGCGAGGGTGGATGATAAGCGGAGCCTACGTTTCGCTCAACACACCACGCGAGATGCTTGAACTGCACCACGCATGGGACCAGAGCACCGACGCGCACCCCGGCATCGCGATCATCGGCGGTAACGGATCCCGTGAACAACTCGTGCTCGACCTGCGCAGCGACCCCGCACCGGTGCTGCTGGTCGACCTCACCAGCAGCGGATGGGACAGCGCCATCCGGCAAGCCGACGATGGCGGCGAACTCATCGCCCGCATCGAGGCGGGCACCTTCGCGTTCGACTTCGGGGATTAGCGGACATCGGCGAGCATCGTCGAACCCACCTCGCGGCAGATGCGGATGCCTCACCAGAGCTGGCTCCATAGCGAAGACTACGGTGACGGCGTGCAGATTCCTGAGCTCGGTACGGTCGTTGAGGACTGGATCTGAGCAGACGTAACCGTTGGCGAGTACTTCGTCAGTACGCCGTGTCGGTCCACGGTTGGAAGTCGGCGAACTCCAGCGGATCGTCGAGCGGGTCCAGGCGGGGGAACTCGCGGGCGGCCGGCTGGCCCCGCAGCCAGCTGAGCAGCAGGTCGGTGAGCGTACACGGCAGCGGCGGGCCCTGCTCGTGATGGCGGGGTTCGACGATGAGCTGCCAACGGTCGGGCTCGCCGTCGGTCAGCCAGCCGAGGCTGTCGCCGTCGATGGAGCTCGCGAACGGCAGGAACCCGCCGGGGTCCGGCCAGATTGGCAGCGGATGGTACTCGGGGAACTCGTCCCGCAGTTCGCGATACCAGCCGAGCCGCTCCTGTGCGTAGGCGGCGAGGGTTCGGCCTGGGCGTAGCGGTGTGGCGAACCTGAGCCAGTTCGACCATATG
Organism: Micromonospora sp. NPDC047548; assembly: GCF_040642975.1. Lineage (NCBI taxonomy): Bacteria > Bacillati > Actinomycetota > Actinomycetes > Micromonosporales > Micromonosporaceae > Micromonospora > Micromonospora sp. NPDC047548. The sequence goes on along the minus strand of NZ_JBEYTI010000082.1, from coordinate 7,145 downwards.
CCGGCACCGTAGAGGTCCATGAGGGCGACGTATTCGGTCGGCAGGGGGGTGCCGAGCTCGGCGAACAGGTCGTCCCAGCTGCCGTCGCCGAGGCAGGGCGCCTCGGGTGGGGGCACGAGCAGGCGCAGGGTGTCAAGCCCGCTGCCTGCGGTGAGTGCCTTGCGCTGCAACTGCTCGGGCACTAGGCGCGGTTTGGCCACCGGCGGAGCCCAGGCGCGGGCGTCGGGCAGGAAGGCGGTCCGGCGTGCACTCGCCGGCAGCGGGCCCAGGCTGCCACCACCTGGCAAGTCAAGGCCGGTGTGTACGAGCGCGGTCAGCGTGTCCAGCAGCGACGCCCCGAAGCCGCGCCAGGGATTGACGCCACCATGCACTGCATCCGCATGGAATATCACCACGGGCCACTCGTCGGGGTTGTCGGAGGCGGAGGTGTCCCAGAACAGCAGGTCTGATCGTCGGGTCGTGCCCCAGGCGAGTAGGCCGCCGACGGCCGGGTGGAACACGGGCGGCTCGTGCGGCGGGACCATCCGAGAAGAGATCCGGGCCCACCGGTGGCTCTCGCGTAGCCAGGTGCCGTAGTCGAACCGGTCCGCCTGGGCGCAGGGGACGTGGAGCCAGATGTGCTCGCCGATGTCCAGCGGCCCGTACGCCGACGCGATTGCCTTGTAGTCAACGGGCAGCCGCAGGCCGAGCCACGACTCCACCACCGTCCAGTCGATGGGAATCGGCGGGCTTTGCGGCGGACCGAACTGGTCAGCGAAGCGCGAGCTGTCCACAGCCAGGCATCATGCCAGACCCCACCGACGCAGCGTGGTGAACCTGGTCAGCGCCGTCGTACCACGTCACACCGTCTATGTCGATTAGGACGGAGTGAGCGCGTCGAGCGCCGCTGCGGCATCGGACGAAGCTCTGTCACGAGCACCTTGATGCGGCAGATGCGGATGCTGCGCGGGCATCTCCGGTATCCGTGCAAGTATCTTCTGGTGGTCATGGAGCCGGTCCCCAGCTACGAGGACCTGATCTGGCTGTTCGAGGCGGAGCCGGTCTATCGGTACGCGGACGACGAGCGTGAGGCCGGATACCAGTTCGACTGGCGAGAGCTGTGGCCCTACACGGCAGTGACGTTCCGAACCACGCGAGCTGGATACGACATAGAGATGTACATCGAGCCGGGATACGAAGTCGTTCGGCTACGGTTGCGGACCGTCCCCGACGGAGCCGAGCTGCTCGACCTGGATCTGCGTGGCGTTCGCGGCATCGGAGTCGAACGCATCCATGGTCGCGAGCTGCTACGGGTCGATTTCCCGGACGACTCGCCGGCTTCCACCCTGTGGCTACGGATGAAGCCCGACGTCGCGCTGCACTGGTCGTACGGCCCGGCAAGTTGAGGTGGCTGCTCGGAGAACGGCATGGGCGGATGCTCGCTGCCGAGCCGGAGAGAGCAGCAACCGGCCGTTCTGGTACGAACGCCAGGTGACCTACTTCGAGGACCTGAGCGCCTATAGCTACAGCGACGTCGACATCATCGAAATGGACTGGGGATGGCTTCAGTGCCGGCCCGGATACGACCGGATCAACGTCGGTTGGCTCGATGCCTCGCACGCGTTCGAGGAAGGACCCACCCCGAACTGGTTTGCGAACGCGCTGCTCGACATCATCGTGGCACCGCGTATCAACACGATGCGTGGATATCACCGGCGCCCCTTCTGCCCGAAACGTTCGGAGGGTTCGATGCTCTCTGTGGACCATCCGAGCGGCGCCCTCTTGCTGGGACACACTGAGATCAGGGTGCCGTCCGGGCCGGGCGTGTTGTTCGCCGCACCCTCGCTCATCTGGCATTACGTCACCGCCCATTCCTACCGGCCGCCGGCCAAGTTCATCGAGGCCGTGGAGCAGTACGACAACGGCTGGACTTCGGGACCGAGCCCGTGGATACCCCACGATGCCCAGCGCATCACGTTCGACTGAGCCGCGGGCGCTCGTTGGCGTCGCGCTCATCGCGGCACGGGCGGACGCTCACCTATGTTGTGTGAAGAGGTCCTCGCTGCTGATCACGAGACAGTCGAACATGTCATTGAGGACAGCTCGCTGGTGTTCGGTCAACGGGTTCGCGAAGACCGCAACGTCGACTCCGGACGCCCGGCACGCGTCGGCGACCTCACGGGCCTTGCCGGAGCTGAGCAACGTCCGTCGCGAGAACGGAGTGGTCATCTTGCCCGCACCGCCGTGAGAGACGCCCCGCCGCTGGACGTGCCGGCTCACGACCCGACCACCGTGTGCTTCCACAGAAGTGGGCCAGAAGATCGAGCTTGGTGTCGAGCTCTTTGTCCTTCGCCGGAAATAGGCCCACGAGCGCCACGTCGGCGCCTGCCAGCACAGAGTTCGGTGGCCCGGTCCGGTGTCGGCTCACAGGGCAATGATGCCAGGCGGCCCGTCAGGCATCCGCTCACCGTGCCATGACCGTGCACCATGGCCAGCAACGCGGGCGCCCGGACAGCGGCAGATCCGGATGCCGGGCGTTGGTGGAGGATGGATGCATGATCGGTGACCGGTGGGGCGTGACCGACAGCGAGATATTGCGCTGCTATCCGTGCGACGACTTGGTCGTCTCACCCGCGCTGCAGGCGTGGCGGGGTGTGCGCGTCGAGGCGTCTGCCGAAGTGGTGTGGCCGTGGGTTGCACAGGTGAGGCTTGCGCCATACTCCTATGACTGGATCGACAACCTTGGCCGCCGTTCACCTCGAGAGTTGGTAGGCCTTCCCGAGCCGCAAGTCGGAGAGAGATTCACGACTGCTGGTGGGCGGGAGCTGGGCAGGATCGTCTCGGTCGATCCGGGGAAACAGCTGACGGGCACCATCATGGGCGCTTTCATGTCCTACGTCCTCGTGCCCCAGGAGCACGACACGCGCTTGCTGCTCAAGGTCGTCATGCAGACCACCCGCTGGGCCGCCCTCGGGCTGTCCGTCGGCGACCTGATCATGGCTCGACGTCAGCTACTGAACCTGAAGCAACTCGCCGAGCGCCACCACCAGGGCACGGCCAAGGATTGAGGATCAGCCTCATCGGCATGTCCGTGCGCTGATGGCGCGACTTGCCGTAACTGCGTAGCGCGCGGATCGCGGCCAATGAGCGGACAGCGCGTCGTCGTCAAGATGGTCGGCCGGCGTGCCGGCCGACCATCTTCGTTCGGGTTTCTGCATCGATATCGTCGTGGCGCGGTCATTGCCGAGGGGTGCGACACCTCGGGGGCTGGGGTCAGCCCGCGCTGAGGTTGGTGCGGCGGACGATTAACCAGACGGCGGCGAGGGCCACCGCGGTCAGGCCCAGGTAGCCGGTCGCGACGATCAGATGGAAGTCGGGGATCCGGCTGCCCGGCTGGTACTGCAGGTGCTGCAGGAGATGGTTGTTGGAGTAGCAGGAGAGCATCGTGCCGGCACCGTTGTCGGGCGGGCAGAGGCGTTGGAGCTCGACGCCGCTGAGCTGGCGTCCAGAGGCGTCGAACGCGCCGGACGGCCCGTCGCTGCCGTAGTCGATCATGCCGCCCTTGACGACCAGGGCGTTGTCGCGCAACAGACCGCCGTCCGGCCCGCCCACCTGCAGGTGCGCGGACAGCGGCTTCATGAGGGTGGGGTAGCGCCACTGGACGAGGTAGGTCAGGCCGATGAAGCCCGCGATCACGCCGAACACGGCGGGGAGCGTGCGTTTGATCGTGGCGCCGAGTGCGACGCCGATAGCGAACCAGCAGATGCTGATCGCGACCGGCAGCATCCCGGTGTTCAGGAACGGCACGTAGTTGAAGAGGCTTCCCGGAGCGACCTGGGTTTCCAGGTGTGCCAGGTGGTCGCTGACGCCGGCGACGGCCGCGGTCACCGCCGTCACGAACAGGCCGAGCATGCCCAGCTTGGTCCACAGCCAGCGCTGAGGGGACACGTCCTGGCTCCAGGCCAGCAGCAGGGTTCGCTGCTCGTGCTCCCTGGTCAGCAGCGGGACGCCGATGAACACGCCGATCAGCAGCGGCATGTACTGCACCAGCCGTGACAGGGCGCCCAAGGTCAGGACCAGGCGTGAGGACCCGGCGAGCCGCAGGCCTTGCGGGGAGTTCTCCGGGCAGTACGTTTCGTGGCACTGGTGCCACAGGTCTGTCAGTTCCATGGACAGGTAGGTCATCCAGCCCACCAGGACCGCGGCCAGGACGAGCATGCTGATCAGGGCCCCGCGGTGCTGACGCCAGGTCAGCCACAGTAGACCGCGGACGCCCCCGACGGACCCGAGATCGTCCTGGCGCTTCGTGGAGGCGGGCGCTTGGGTGACCGGGCTCATGCCGCTGTCTCCAGATCACGGTGTGCCTTGGACGATGCCTTGAGGTAAGTCAGGATCAGCTCGTCCAGGGTGATGGGCTGGGCGGTCCAGCCGGGGGCGACGACGGCGTGCGCCGTCGGTGACGCCGGCTGCCGGAGGACGAACGTGGACTGGCGGTCGGTGTGCTGCGCCTGGACGATCGCGCCCGGGCCAGGTGGCTGGTCCGCGCGGGGCCCGGCCAGCCGTACGTGGCTGTCGAGCAACTCCTCGACATCGCCGGTGAGCACGGGCCGGCCCGCGTCGAGCAGCAGCAGATGGTCACCGACGCCACTGAGCTCGGCGATGATGTGGGTCGACAGCATGATCGTCATGTCGCTGTCGGCGGCCTCCGCCATGAGTTCGCCGGTCACCTCGGTGCGGGCCACCGGGTCCAGGTTCGCGAGGGGCTCGTCCAACAACAGCACCGCCGGGCGGGAGCCCAGAGCGACCGCCAGCGCGACCTGCGCCCGCTGCCCGCCGGACAGCTTTCCGCAGCGGCGGTCCAGGGGGATGTCGAAGCGCTGAAGCCACGACAGCGCCCGCCGCTGGTCCCACACGCGGTTCATCGACCTTCCGAAGCGGAGCATGTCCGACACACTGAAGTCCCGGTACAGCGGCTTGTCCTGGGCCAGGATCGCGACCCGGCTCCCGGCAGAACCACCCCCGTTGGTGGACCTGCCCTCCACCACCGGTCGGCCGTTGACCAGCAGCGAGCCGCTGGTGGCCGCCAACGTGCCGGCGATGATGCTCATCAGCGTCGACTTGCCCGCGCCGTTCGCACCGACCAGCGCGATGATGCGGCTGGCGGGCAGTTGGAAGCTGCACTCCCGTAGCGCCCAAACGGTGCCGTAGCGCCTGCCCACGTCGCGGGCTTCCACGGCGATGGACTCCTCACTCATGCGGCGCCTTCCCTCCTCCGGAACCCAGCACCCGGTGTCGGTTCTGCCTGCGTCCGGTCGCCGCCAGCCTGGGCCCTGCGCGCCGAGTTCTCCACGATCACCGAGGCGAGCAGCGCCTGGACGTCCTCGTCCTCCAGACCGGCCTCGCGGGCCTGGCCGAGCCACCGGGCCAGGCTGCTGCGCAAGCGGGCCATGACATGGGGATCCGCGTGGCCGAGCGTTCCGCTGACGAAGGTGCCCGCCCCCTGCCGCGCCTCCACCAGGCCGGACAGCTCCAGCTCCCGGTAGGCCTTAAGCACCGTGGTCGGGTTGACCGTGCACGAGGTCACCACGCTGCGCACGGTGGGGAGTTGGTCCCCGGGCCGCAACGTCCCGATCCGCAGCCCTTCACGCACCTGCCGCACCAGTTGGGCGTAGGCGGGGACGCTGCTGGACCGGTCGACATGAAAGTTGATCACCTAGTGGTCCTCCTTATCCGCTCCGGGCATCGCGGATTGTTCTGATGAAGTAGAACACCAGTTAACCAACATGGCAAGGACGTGCCCGAGCGGCTGGCGGCATCGAACGGCTCGCCCCATTGCCTGCCCGGCCGCGGTCGCTGTATCGGGCGGCAGCCCGCAGCTTCAGACGCCTTGTCCCGCACCCTGAACGGTCGCGCTGCTGATTGCTGCTGGGAAGTCCAACCCGATATGCCGGCACGACCGATCGCGGGCCGCGCAGTCATGAAGTCGGGCATGCACTCCGGCGGACGACGCAATATGAGCTCGAGCGTGGCACAAAAGTGCGGCCCTCGCCGCTCGACCGTACGACGCCCGCACATCGACAGATCCGGATGCCCGCTCGACTCAAAGGCCAGCTACCGAGCGTGACTACTCGCGATCAGTGTGCGCGCACGGACGGCGGCAGATGCGGATACTTGATCGAACGGTTACCGGGCTGCCGGCAGCGGATCTGGCCGCCACGCTCGCCTCGGTCGCGCGCGGTCGGCTACAGCAGCGCCTTCGCCTTGAGCGGGGCCTTTTAACCGCAAGCGTGGCATCCCGCCCAGCCACGCGCGGCCCACCGCCCCTGCACGGTCGCCAGCATGAGGATGCTGACCTGCGTGAGGCGCTCGCCCGACTCGGCTGCTCGTTCAACATGTACCGTCAAGGGTCACCGTTGATCTGGTGCGATCGTCAATGTCGACGCTCTTGGTTCCTCAAATATCCGCGGCCGCTTTGCGTAAGGCCACGGCTTGGCTGATCGCGAACGCTGCGACCTCGACGGCCACCGCGGCGGAGAGCACGGTGAACAGGCCATCCCACGGACGGACCGCCACGAACACGGCAATCAGGGTGGCCGCGACAACGTTGGCAATGAGCACTCCCACCAGCCACGGCCGAAGCCGGGGACGCCGGGCGACGAGGTGCAGCGTGAATGCCCAACCGGCGACACCGACCGCGATCGTGATCGTCACCGCCGGCGGCACGGCCACCCGCTCGGACACCGGATTTACGAACAGGGCCAGCGACACTGCCGCGAGCGCACAGTAGATCGAGTCGAGTCGCAGCGAGAGCCGCCCGGAGTGCCGTATCCGCATGCCGCAACCGTACCCGCGAATCGGAGGCCCCGAATCATCGACGCAACCCATCAGCCCGCACCCACATACCAACCAGCCAGTCATGTACGCATCGCAAACCCAACGAGTCGTTCCAACGCTTTGGCTGACAACCGCCGGCATGCCGGGTTCGAAGCCAGCGACCGAGTTCATGACAGACGCACGCACATCGGCAGATCCGTGCGCTGAGCGCCGAGATCCATCCGTTACACGGCGTGACGCGCGGATCGCGGCATGAGCGGATGTTCAGACGTGCCGCTGCGGACGCCTCGGCGATACTCGCACTCATGGAGATGCCGCCTGCAACACGGTCC
>NZ_JBEYTI010000081.1:0-14118 GCF_040642975.1 Micromonospora sp. NPDC047548 | reverse complement strand
ATCCCGAACGACGACACCCCGGCCCGGCGCGGGTGCCCGTTCACCGGCCACTCCCGCGCCTGCGTCAGCAGCTCCACCGCGCCGGCGGACCAGTCCACCTGCGGCGACGGCGCGTCCACGTGCAGCGTCCGGGGCATCGCCCCGTGTCGCATGGCGAGGACCACCTTCATCACCCCGGCCACCCCGGCCGCCGCCTGGGTGTGGCCCAGGTTCGACTTGACCGAACCCAGCCAGAGTGGCCGGTCGGCGGGCCGCTCCCGGCCGTACGTGGCGAGCAGTGCCTGCGCCTCGATCGGGTCGCCGAGGGTGGTGCCGGTGCCGTGCGCCTCGACCAGGTCGACCTCGGCGGCGGGGACACCCGCCGAGGCGAGGGCGGCCCGGATGACCCGCTGCTGCGACGGGCCGTTCGGCGCGGTCATCCCGTTGGACGCCCCGTCGGAGTTCACCGCCGAACCCCGCACCACGGCGAGGACGGGGTGACCGTTGCGGCGGGCGTCCGACAGCCGCTCCACCAGCAGGAACCCGGCCCCCTCGGCGATGCCGGTGCCGGAGGCGGCGGCGGCGAAGGCCCGGCAGCGGCCGTCGGGGGACAGCGCCCGCTGCCGGCTGAACTCCACGAAGATCTCCGGGGTGGCCATCACGCTGACCCCGCCGGCCAGCGCCAGGTCGCACTCCCCCGACCGCAGCGCCTGCGCCGCCAGGTGCAGCGCCACCAGCGAGGACGAACAGGCGGTGTCGATGGTCACCGCCGGCCCCTCCAGGCCCAGCACGTACGCCACCCGGCCGGAGGCCACCGCGCCGGTGCCGCTGTTGGCCGGATAGTCGTGGTACATCAGGCCGGCGAAGACCCCGGTCGGGCTGCCCTTGAGCGTCGCCGGGTCGATGCCGGCCCGCTCGAAGGTCTCCCAGGCGCATTCCAGCAGCAGCCGCTGCTGCGGGTCCATGCCCAGCGCCTCGTTCGGGCTGATCCCGAAGAACGCGGGGTCGAAGTCGGCGGCGTCGTGGAGGAAGCCGCCGGAGCGGGTGTAGCTGCTGTTGGGCGTGGCAAAGTCGGGGTCGTGCAACTGGTCGACGTTCCAGCCCCGGTCGGCGGGGAAGTCGCCGATGGCGTCCACCCCGTCGGCGACCAACCGCCACAGCTCCTCCGGCGAGCTGACCCCGCCGGGGAAGCGGCAGCTCATCGCGACGATGGCGACCGGTTCGTCGGCCGGCTTCGCCGCCACCGCGGCGGACCTCACGGCGGTGGTGCCGGAGAGTTCGGCGACCAGGAAACGGGCCAGCCCGGCCGGTGAGGGGTAGTCGAAGACCGCGGTGACCGGCAGCCGCAGGCCGAGGGTCTGGTTGAGTCGGTTGCGGAACTCGACCGCGGTGAGCGAGTCGAAGCCCAGCTCGCGGAACGCCCGGTCGGGGGCGACGGCGGCAACGGAGGTGAAGCCGAGCACCAGCGCCACCCGGTCCAGGACCAGGTCGAGCACTGCCTGCTCGCGGTCGGCCTCCGGCAGCCGGAGCAGCCGGTCCACCAGCGAGCCGGCGTCGGCGCGCACCCCGGCGGCGCTGCGCCGGGCGACCGGCAGCAGGGTACGGAACAGCGCCGGCACGTCACCCTGGGCGCGTACGGCGGCCAGGTCGAAGCGGACCGGCAGCAGCAGCGCGTCGGGGCGGTCCAGGGCGGCGTCGAGGAGGCTCAGCCCCTCGTCCACGGCAAGGCCGATCATGCCGCTGCGGGAGATGCGCGCCCGGTCGACGCCGCCGAGCTGCCCGGTCATGCCGGTGGCCTGCGCCCAGAAACCCCAGGCCAGGCACTGGCCGGCGAGCCCCTGCGCGCGGCGGTGCGCGGCGAGGCCGGCGAGGAACGCGTTCGCCGCCGCGTAGTTGCCCTGCCCGGGCGCGCCGACCACGCCGGCGGCCGAACCGAAGAGGACGAACGCGCCGAGCCCGGCGTCGCGGGTCAGCTCGTGCAGGTGCAGCGCCGCGTCCACCTTGGGGGCGAGCACCGCGCCGAGCTGCCCGGGGGTGAGCGAGGCGATGGTGCCGTCGTCCAGCACGCCGGCGGTGTGCACCACCGCGCTCAGCGGACGCTCGGCCGGGACGCCGGCCAGCACGGCGGCGAGGGCGTCCCGGTCGGTGACGTCGCAGGCGACCTGCGCGACCGAGACGCCGAGGCCGGTCAGCTCGGCCGCCAGGTCGGCCGCGCCGGGGGCGGCCGGTCCGCGTCGGCTGAGCAGCAGCAGGTGGCGTACCCCGTGGGCGAGGACCAGGTGGCGGGCGACGACGGCGGCGAGGGTGCCGCTGGCGCCGGTGATCAGCACGGTGCCGGCCGGGTCGATCCGGCCGGCCGGCGGCTCGCCGGCGGTGGCCGGCGCGCGGACCAGCCGGGTGGCGAGGAGATCGCCGTCGCGCCGGAGCAGTTGCGGCTCGCCGGCGGCGACGAGGGTCGGGGCCAGCGCAACCGCGTCCTCGACGTCCATGTCCACGTCGGCGAGGACGATCCGGTCCGGGTGCTCCGACTGGGCGGAGCGGACCAGGCCCCAGACGGCGGCGCCGGCCAGGTCGGTGACGTCCTCGCCGTCGCGGCCGACCGCGCCGCGGGTCAGCACCAGCAGGGTGGTGGCGGCGCCGTACCGGTCGTCGGCCAGCCAGCCCTGGAGGTCTGCCAGCACCCGGCGGGTGCTGTCGTGCACCGCCGCCGCGTCCGCGCCACCGGCAACCGGCAGCACCAGCACGTCGGCCGGCTCGCCGGCACCCCACCGTCCGACCCGGACGGACGCGGGCGGTGCGGTCGGGACGGGCGTCCACACCGTGCGGTAGAGCGCGTCGGCGGCCGGACCGGTGGCCGCCGGGGCGAGATCGGCAGGGAGCGGCCGCAGGACGAGGGAGTCCAGGGAGAGCACCGGCGCGCCGGTGGCGTCGGCGGCCTCGACGACGACCTCACCGGCGCGCAGCGGGGTGATCCGCACCCGCAGGCTGGACGCCCCGACCGCGTGCAGGGTGACCCCGGTGAAGGCGAACGGCAGCAGGGCCCGGTCGCCGACGGCGTCGGTGAGGGCGACCGCGTGCAGCGCGGCGTCGAGCAGGGCGGGGTGCAGGTCGGCGCGCTCGGCGTCCGCGGTGGCCTCCTCCGGCAGCTCCACCTCGGCGTAGACCTGGTCGCCGGCCCGCCAGGCGGCCCGCAGCCCCTGGAACACCGGCCCGTACGCCAGCCCGGCGTCGGCCAGGTCCGGGTAGAGGCCGGCGACGTCGACGGCGGTGGCGCCCGCTGGCGGCCACTGCCCGAGGTCGCCGGCGGGGCGGGAGGTGGCCGGGGCGAGCTGGCCGGCGGCGTGCCGCTGCCAGGGGGCGTCGGGGGTGGCGTCCTCGGCCCGGGACCAGACGCTGACCGGCCGGGCGCCGCGCTCCCCCGCCGCGCCGACGGCGACCCGCAGCTGCACGCCGGCGCCGTCGGCGAGCACCAGCGGCGCGCCGATGGTCAGCTCGGTGACGGCCGGGCAGCCGACCTCGTCGCCGGCGCGCAGCGCCAGCTCGACCAGGCCGGTGCCGGGGACCAGTACGGTGCCGTTGACCGCGTGGTCGGCCAGCCACGGGTGGGTGCCGGTGGAGAGCCGCCCGGTGAGCACCACCCCGTCGTCGGCGGGGGTGGCGACGACCGCGCTGAGCAGCAGGTGGTCGGCGGGGCGCTGGCCGGCGCCGGTCACGTCAGCGGTGCCGGCGGCCGCCGCGTCCAGCCAGTGCCGGCGGCGCTGGAACGGGTACGTGGGCAGCTCCACCCGCAGCCCCGGCCGCCCGTCGAACAGCGGCAGCCAGTCGACCGGGACGCCGTGGGCGTACGCCTCGGCGAGCGAGGCGGCGACCCGGTCCGGCCCGCCGTCGTCGCGGCGCAGCGTACCGACCACGACGGCCGGGGCGCCGGCGTCGGTGAAGGTCTCCTCCAGGCCGACCTTGAGCACCGGGTGGGCGCTGGACTCGACGAAGACGCTCAGCCCGTCGGCGAGCATGGCCCGGGTGGCGTCGGCGAAGAGCACGGTCTGCCGCAGGTTGGTGTACCAGTAGCCGCCGTCGAGGGCGGTGGTGTCCAGCAGGCCGCCGGTGACCGCCGAGTAGAACGGCACCTCGGCGGCGCGGGGGCGTACCGGGGCGAGCAGTTCGGCGAGCCGGTCCCGGATGCCCTCGACGAAGACGGAGTGCGAGGCGTAGTCCACCGGGATCATCCGGGTGCGGATCTCCGCGGCGGACAGTTCGGCCTGGAACGCGGTGAGGGCGTCCACCTCGCCGCAGACCACCACCGAGCCGGGGCCGTTGACGGCGGCGAGGGAGAGCCGTCCCGCCCAGCCGGCCAGGCGGTCCCGGGCGGCGTCGGCGGGCAGCGAGACGGACATCATCCCGCCCAGGCCGGCCAGCTCGGCGGCGATGACCTGGCTGCGCAGGGCGACCACCCGGGCGCCGTCGTCGAGGGTGAGCGCGCCGGCGACGCAGGCGGCGGCGATCTCGCCCTGCGAGTGCCCGACCACGGCGGCCGGCTCGACGCCGTGGCTGCGCCACAGCTGGGCCAGGGAGACCATCACCGCCCAGAGCACCGGCTGCACCACGTCGACGGGGTCGAGGGTGGGCGCGCCGGGCGCGCCGCGCAGCACGTCGACCAGGTCCCAGTCGACGAAGGGTTCGAGCGCGCGGGCGCACTCGGCGATCCGCTCGGCGAAGACCGGCGAGGAGTCGAGCAGCTCGACGGCCATCCCGGCCCACTGGGAGCCCTGGCCGGGGAAGACGAAGGCGACCCGGGCGTCGGCGCGGGCGGTGCCGCGTACCAGGTTGGCAGCCTCGCGGTCGTCGGCGAGGGCGGCCAGGCCGGCCAGCAGCGCGGTGGGGTCCGTACCGGTGACGACCGCGCGGTGTTCCAGCGCCGCGCGGCCGGTGACCAGGGCGTGCCCGACGTCGGCCGGGTCGGGCCCGGCCGCGACGGCGGCGAGCCGCGCGGCCTGCGCGCGCAGCGCCTCCGGGTCGCGGGCCGACAGGACCCAGGCGAGGGTACGCCCCGACGGCGCCGGCTCCGGCGTGGTGGCCTCGGCCGGCTCCTCCTCGGGGGCCTGCTCGATGATGGCGTGCGCGTTGGTGCCGGCGACCCCGAAGGAGGAGACCCCGGCCCGGCGGGGGCGGCCCGGCTCGGGCCAGGGCAGCGCCTCGGCGAGCGGCCGGACGGTCCCCGGCGACCAGTCCACATGCGACGACGGCGTGCCGACGTGCAGGCTCTTCGGCAGCAGTCCGTGCCGGATGGCCAGCACCATCTTGATCACACCGCCGACCCCGGCGGCGGCCTGCGCGTGCCCGAAGTTGGACTTCAGCGAACCGAGCCAGAGCGGCCGGTCCGGCGCGCGGCCCTGCCCGTAGGTGGCGAGCAGCGCCTGCGCCTCGATCGGGTCGCCGAGGGTGGTGCCGGTGCCGTGCCCCTCGACCACGTCGACCTCGCCGGGCGGCAGCTGCGCGTTGGCCAGGGCCGCGCGGATGACCCGCTGCTGGGCCGGCCCGCTGGGGGCGGTGAGGCCGTTGGACGCGCCGTCCTGGTTGACCGCGCTGCCGCGCACCACGGCGAGCACCGGGTGGCCGTTGCGGCGGGCGTCGGAGAGCCGTTCGAGCAGCAGCACGCCGGCGCCCTCGGCCCAGCCGGTGCCGTCGGCGTCGTCGGAGTACGCCTTGCAGCGGCCGTCGGGGGCCAGTCCCCGCTGCCGGCTGAACGCCACGAACGGCGCCGGGGTGGACATCACCATCACCCCGCCGGCCAGGGCCAGGGTGCACTCGCGCCGGCGCAGCGCCTGCACCGCCAGGTGCAGGGCGACCAGCGACGACGAGCAGGCCGTGTCCACGGTCAGCGTGGGCCCTTCCAGCCCGAGCGTGTACGCGACCCGCCCGGCAATCACCGAGGCCGCCGCCGCGGTGCCCAGGTACGCCTCGGCCGCCTCCGGGGCGGCGTTGAGCAGGTCGCCGTAGTCCTGGTAGCCGGAGCCGGTGAAGACGCCGACGGGCTTGCCCCGGACGGCGTCGGGGGCGATGCCAGCGCGTTCCAGCACCTCCCAGGAGACCTCCAGCATCAGCCGCTGCTGCGGGTCCATCGCCGCCGCCTCGCGCGGGGAGATGCCGAAGAAGGCGGCGTCGAACTCGGCGGCCTCGGCGAGGAAGCCGCCCTCGGCGACGTAGCTGGTGCCGATCCGGTCGGGGTCGTCGGCGAGCAGCCGGGCCAGGTCCCACCCCCGGTCGGTGGGGAGCGGCCCGACCGCGTCCACGCCGCCGGCGACCAGTTCCCACAGCTGCTCCGGGGTACGCACATCCCCCGGGTAGCGGCACGCCATCGCCACGATCGCGATCGGGTCACGCTCGACGCCCTCGACCTCCTGGAGGCGCTGGCGCGTCTGCGTGAGATCCGCCGTCACCCGCTTCAGGTAGTCGAGAAGCTTCCCGTCCTCCGCCATGCCCGTCCTCACCCCTGCGGTCAGCGCAACCCGAGTTCGTTGTCGATGAAGTCGAAGATCTCGTCGGCGGTCGCCGCCGCACCGAGCCGGTCGTCCCCGGCGGACCGGTCGACCAGGCCGATCAGGGCGCGCAGCCGGGCGGCGAGCGCGGGCCGGTCGGCGTCGTCCTCGGGCAGCGCGGCGAGGGCGGCTTCCAGCCGGTCCAGGTCGGCCAGCAGCCCGGTCGCGCCGTCGGCAGCGCCGACGCCCAGTTCCGCGCCGAGGAACTCCGCCACGGCAGCCGGCGTTGGGTGGTCGAAGACCAGCGTGGCGGGCAGCGGGTGCCCGGTGGCGGCGGTGAGCCGCTGGCGCAGGTCCATCGCGGCGACCGAGTCGAAGCCCAGGTCGGCGAAGGGGCGGGCGGGGTCGAGGGCGGCCGGGCTGTCGTAGCCGAGCAGCGCGGCCACCTCGGCGCGGACGGTGTCCAGCAGTGCCCGTGCCCGCTGGGCCGGCGGCAGCGCGGCGAGCCGGTCGGCCAGCCCGGTCGGGCCGTCGGTGGCGTCGCCGGCGACCGCCTCGGCCACCTCCGGCAGCGCGTCGAGCAGCGGCCGACGTCGGGCCATGGTGTAGACGGGGGCGAAGCGCGACCAGTCGATGTCGGCGACGACGAGGTCCCCGGCGCCGGCCCGGTACGCCTCGGGCAGCGCGGTGATCGCCAGCTCGGGTCGCATCGGCGGCGCCCCGAGCCGGCGCATGCCGACGGCCAGTTCGGCGTCGACCATGCCGCTGTCCCAGGAGCCCCAGGCGATCGAGGTGGCGGCGCAGCCCCGGGCCCGGCGGCGGGCGGCCAGGGCGTCCAGGTAGGCGTTGGCGGCGGCGTAGCCGGCCTGCCCGGCGCTGCCCCAGACGGCGGCGCCGGAGGAGAAGAGCACAAACGCGTCCAGCTCCCGGTCGGCCAGCAGGTCGTCGAGGTGGACGGCCCCGGCCACCTTGGCGGCGGCCACGTCGGCGATCTCGGCGAGGGTCAGCTCTCCGACCGGGGCGATGCGCTGCATCGCCCCGGCGGCGTGCACCACGGCGGTCAGCGGCCACCGGGCGGGCAGCCGGTCGAGCAGCTCGCGGAGCCGGTCGCGGTCGGCGACGTCGCACGCGGCGACGGTCACCTCGGCGCCGAGCCCGGTCAGCTCGGCGGTCAACGCCTCTGCGCCGGGGGTGTCCGCGCCGCGCCGGCCGACCAGCACCAAATGCTCGGCGCCGGCCCTGGCCAGGGCGCGGGCCACGTGCGCGCCGAGACCGCCGGTGCCGCCGGTGACCAGCACGCTGCCGCGCGGCCGCCACGGCTGCGGCGCCACCGGTCGGGCGGCCCGCACCATCCGGCGGGCGTGCACCCCGCCGTCGCGGATCGCCACGTGGTCCTCGCCGCCGGTGGCGGTGACGACCGCGCGCAGCCGGCGCAGGGCGGCCGGGTCGGGGAACTCGGGCAGGTCGACCAGCCCGCCCCAGTGCCGGGGCAGGTCCAGGGCGAGCCCGGTGCCGAGTCCGTGCACGGCGGCCTGGGCGGGGTCGGCGGACTCGGTGGGGTCGACGGCGACCGCGCCGGTGGTGAGGCACCAGATCGGGGCGTCGAGCTGGGCGTCGCCGAGCGCCTGCACCAGCGCCACCGTCCCGGCGAGGCCCCGGGTGAGCGCCGGGTGGTCGGGGTGCGGCCGGTCGTCGAGGGCGAGCAGGGAGAGCACCACCGTGCCGGGGCCGCGCAGCTCACGCAGCCGGGTGGCGAGGGCGGTCCGGTCGGCGTCGGTCACCGGGACGCGGACCACCTCGGCGCCGTGCTCGGCCAGGGTGGTGGCGACCATGCCGACCCGCAGGTCGTTGTCGTACCCGTCGGGGACGGCGACCAGCCAGCGGGCGGGCGCCGGCCCCGGCTCGGGGTCGGCGACGGACTCCCAGACCACCCGGTAGCGCCAGCCGTCCACCACGGACCGGTCGGCGTGCCGGCGGCGCAGTTCGGCCAGGGCGGGCAGCACCTGGTCGAGGGCCGCCGGGTCGACCCCGAGGTCGGCGGCGAGGGCGGCCGGGTCGGCGGCGGCGAGGTCGTCGAGGAAGGTCGGGGCGGCGCCGGTCGGCGCGGGCGCCTCCCACCAGTACCAGCGGCGTTGGAAGTCGTAGGTGGGCAGCTCGACCCGGCGAGCGCCGGCGTGCACGGCCGCCCAGTCGACCGCCGTGCCCCGGGTGTGGGCGCGGGCGAGGGCGGTGACCAGTTCCCGCTCCTCGTCCCGGTCGCGGCGCAGCAGCGGCACGAAGACCCCGTCCCGGCCGTCGCCGACGCAGTCCGGGCCGGTGGCCGAGAGCGCGGCGTCGGGGCCGAGCTCCAGGAACGTGGTGACGCCCTGCCCGGCGAGCCACCGTACGGCGTCGTGGAAGCGGACGGTGCCGCGCACCTGGCGTACCCAGTGCCCGGGGTCGGTCAGTTCGCCGCTGACCGGCCGCCCGGTGCGGGTGGAGACGACCGCCAGGGTCGGCGCGGTGTACCGCAGCGACCGGGCGACCTCGGCGAAGTCGGCGAGCATCGGTTCCATCAGCGGGCTGTGGAAGGCGTGCGAGACGGCCAGCCGCCGGGTCCGCCGGCCGAGGCCACGCAGCTGCTCGGCGACGGCCAGCGCGGCGGCCTCGACGCCGGAGACCACCACGGCGGTGGGCCCGTTCACCGCGGCCAGGTCGACCCGCTCGTCGAGCAGCGGCCGGATCTCCTCCTCGCCCGCCTCGACGGCGACCATCGCCCCGCCGACCGGCAGCGCCTGCATCAGCCGGCCCCGGGCCGCGACCAGCGCCGCCGCATCGGGCAGGGTGAGCACGCCGGCGACGTGCGCCGCGGCCAGCTCGCCGATGGAGTGCCCGACCAGGTACGCCGGGCGCACCCCCCAGCTCTCCAGCAGCCGGTACAGGGCCACCTCCAGCGCGAAGAGCGCCGGCTGGGCGTACCCGGTGCCGTTGAGCGGGTCGGCGTCGGCGCCCCACACCACTTCGCGCAGCGGCCGGTCCAGGTGCGGGTCGAGGGCGGCGACGGCGGCGTCGAACGCGTCGGCGAAGGCTGGGAAGGCGGCGTGCAGTTGCCGGCCCATGCCGGGGCGCTGGGCGCCCTGGCCGGTGAAGCAGAAGGCGGTGGAGCCGTCGACGCGTAGCGTGTCGCGGACCAGGTGGGCGGCGGGGGCGCCGTCGGCGAGCGCGGCCAGACCGGTGCGCAGCGCGGCGTGGTCGGCGCCGACCACGGCGGCGCGGTGCTCCAGCGCGGCGCGGGTGGTCGCGAGCGAGTACGCCACGTCGGCAAGAGCCTGGTCGGCGTGCTCCTCCAGGTGCCCGGCGAGGCGGCGGGCCTGCGCCCGCAGCGCCGGCTCGTCCCGCCCGGAGACCAGCAGCGGCAGGGGACGCGCCGGCCGCGCGCCGGACTCGTCCTGGACCGGGGCGGCGCTGTCCGACGCCGGGGCGGCGCTGTCCGGCGGCTCCTCGACGATGACGTGGGCGTTGGTGCCGCTGAGCCCGAACGCGGACACCCCGGCCCGGCGCGGCCGGTCGCCGCGCGGCCAGGGCCGGGCCTCGGTGAGCAGCCGCACGTTGCCGGTGGACCAGTCCACGTTGGGGGTGGGTTCCTTGACGTGCAGGGTCCGCGGCAGCGTGTCGTGCCGCATCGCCTCCAGCATCTTGATGATTCCGCCGACCCCGGCGGCGGCCTGCGCGTGCCCGACGTTGGACTTGAACGAGCCGAGCCAGAGCGGCCGGTCCACCGGGCGGCCCTGCCCGTACGTGGCCAGCAGCGCCTGCGCCTCGATCGGGTCGCCGAGGGTGGTGCCGGTGCCGTGCGCCTCGACGGCGTCGACCTGGTCGGCGGTGAGCTGCGCGGCGGCCAGTGCGGCCCGGATGACCCGCTGCTGGGCCGGCCCGTTGGGGGCGGAGAGGCCGTTGCTGGCGCCGTCGGAGTTGACGGCGCTGCCCCGGACCAGCCCGAGCACCGGGTGGCCGTGGCGGCGGGCGTCGGCGAGCCGTTCCAGCAGCAGCAGGCCGATGCCCTCCCCCCAGGCGGTGCCGTCGGCATCCGAGGAGAAGGACTTGCACCGGCCGTTGGGGGCGAGCCCCCGGTCCTGGCTGAACCCGACGAACGAGTCCGGGGTGGACATCACCGTCACCCCGCCGGCCAGGGCGAGGCCGCACTCGCCGGCGCGCAGCGCGTGCGCGGCCAGGTGCACCGAGACCAGCGACGAGGAGCAGGCGGTGTCGACGGTGACCGCCGGGCCCTCCAGGCCCAGCGCGTACGCGACGCGGCCGGAGGCGACGCTGGCCAGGCTGCCGACGCCCTTGGCGGCGTAGTCGTGGTAGACGAGCCCGGCGAAGACGCCGGTGGCGCTGCCCTTGAGCGAGGCGGGGTCGATGCCGGCCCGCTCGACGACTTCCCAGGCGGTCTCCAGCAGCAGCCGCTGCTGCGGGTCGGTCTCCCGCGCCTCCCGGGGGCTGATCTTGAAGAAGTCGGCGTCGAACTCCCCCGCGTCGTGCAGGAACCCGCCGTTGACGCAGTACGTCCGGCCGGGTGTGGCCGGTTCCGGGTCGTACAGGCCGGCGACGTCCCAGCCCCGGTTCTGCGGGAAACCGCTGATCGCGTCGCCGCCGGAGGCGACCAGCTCCCACAGGTCGGCCGGGGTGCGGACGCCGCCGGGGAAGCGGCAGGCCGCCGCCACGATCGCGATCGGCTCGTGCCAGCGCTGCTCGGCGTCGTGCAGCCGCCGCCGGGTCTGCTGGAGGTCCGCCGTGGCGCGCTTGAGGTAGTCGCGCAGCTTGTCGTCGGTCGCCATCGCCGCTCAGCCCATCCCCAGGTTGTCCAGCACCGCGAACAGTTCGTCGTCGGTCGCCGTGGCCAGGTCGTCGTCCGTGCCGTCCGGCCCGGCCGGGTCGTGCCGGGCCCGCCACTCGCGCAGCACCGCCTCCAGCCGGACGGTGACCCGGGCCGGGTCGCCGTCGGTGGGGCCGGCGAGCACCGCCGCGAGCCGGTCCAGTTCGGTCAGCACCGGGTCGCCTTCGGCGGCGTCGCGCGCGCCCAGCTCCGCGCCGAGGTGGGCGGCGAGCTCCCGCGAGGTCGGGTAGTCGAAGGCCAGCGTCGGGGAGAGCCACCGGCCGCCCGCCTCGCTCAGCGTCCTGCGCAGCTCGACGGCGGCCAGCGAGTCGAAGCCGAGGTCCTGGAAGGCCCGGTCCGGCTCGACCGACCGCCAGTCGGGGTGGCCGAGGACGGCGGCGACGTGGGTGCGTACCAGTTCCAGCAGGAAGCGGTCCCGCTGGTCCTCGGGGAGCCCGGCGAGGCGCTGCGCGAGGTCGGGGCCGGTCGGCGCGACGCGGCGGACCGGCACCCGGACCACCTGGCGCAGCAGCGCCGGCAGCGTGTCGGCGGTGGCGCGCAGCGCGGCGACGTCGAGGCGTACCGGGACCAGGGCTGGCGTGGCCTGCCCCAGCGCCCGGTCGACCAGGGCCAGCCCCTCGGCGACGCCGAGCGGGTGCAGGCCCATCCGGTTCAGCCAGGGCGGCCCGGCCTCCCAGGCGCTGAAGGCGAGGGAGGTGGCGGGCAGCTCGCGGGCCGCCCGGTGGGCGGCGAGCGCGTCGAGGAAGGTGGCCGCCGCGGCGGTGGCCGGCCGGCCAGCGCCGAACATCAGCCCGGCGGCCGAGGAGACCAGCACGAACGCCGCGAGGGGCCGGTCGGCGGTCAGCTCGTGCAGGTGCCAGGCCGGGTCGACGGCGGCGCGCAGGGCGGCGGCGAACCGGTCCGGCGCGGTGGTGGCCAGCAGGCCGTCGTCGCGTACGGCGGGGGCGTGCACCACGGCGGTGAGCGGGTGCCGCCCGGGGATCCCGTCGAGCAGCGCGGCCACCGCGTCCGGGTCGGTCAGGTCGCACGCGGCGACCGTGACGTCGGCGCCGAGTTCGGCCAGCTCGGCGAGGAGGTCCTTGTCGACGTCCTCGGTCGGGTCGACGGCGAGCAGCAGGTGGTCGATCCGGTGTTCGGCGACCAGGTGCCGGGCGATCACCGCGCCGGCCCCGCCGGTTCCGCCGGTGACCAGCACCGTGCCGTCGGTGTCCCAGCGCGGCGGCGCGCCGGCCCCGGCGGAGGCCCGGGTCAGCCGGGGCAGCAGCGCGCGGCCGTCCCGCACGGCCAGCTCCGGTTCGTCGTACGCCAGCAGCGCCGGCAGGGCGAGGCAGGAGGAACCGCTGCCGTCGGTGTCGACCAGCACCAGCCGGCCCGGCTGCTCGGACTGCGCGGAGCGGACCAGCCCCCACCCGGGCGCGAGCACCGGGTCGGCGGGCAGCTCACCCGCGCCGACCGCGCCCTGGGTGAGCAGCACCAGCCGGGTCCGGGGCAGCCGGGTCTGGGCCAGCCAGCCCCGCACCGTGGCGAGCAGCCCGGTGAGCAGGGCGCGGACCGCCTCGGGCCCCTGGCCGGCAGGGGCGGGCGGGGCGTGCAGCACGTACGCCGGTTCCGGCGCGCCGGCGTCGACGGCGGCGAGCAGCGCGGCCAGGTCGGGGTACGCCGGCGCGTCGGGTACGACCCCGAACGGGTCCTCGCCGAGCACGGCCCAGGTCGTCGGCGCGGCGTCGGGGGCGGCCTCGGGCGCGGGCACCCACTCGAGGCGGAGCAGGCTCTCGTCGCCGGCGCCGGTGACGGCGGCCAGTTCGTCGACGCCGACCAGCCGGCTCTCCAGGTGCCCGACGGTGAGCACCGGGCGGCCGTCGGCGTCGGTGGCGGTCAGCGTCACGCCGCCGCCCAGCGGCACGAGGTGCACGCGCAGCGTGGCCGGGGCGGGGGAGTGCCGGGTGACGTCCCGCCAGACCGACGGCTGGACGGGTCCGGCGGCTTCGTCGAGGCGGTGCGGGTGCAGGGCCGCGTCGAGCAGGGCGGGGTGCGTCTCGTGGCCGTCGGCGGGGGCCCCCTCGGGCAGGGTCACCTCGGCGAACAGCTCGGCGCCGCGCCGCCACACCGCCCGCAGTCCCTGGAAGGTCGGGCCGTACCCGTAGCCCTGGTGCAGCAGGCCACGGTGGACGGCCTCGACGTCCACGCGGACCGCGCCGGGGGGCGGCCAGGTTGCCGGCGACGGGGTCGGGGTGGGTCCGCCGGGGGCGAGCACGCCGGTGGCGTGCCGGGTCCACGGCAGTTCCTCGTCGGGTCCGCGGGTGTGCACGCCGACCGGCCGCGCGCCCTGGTCGTCGGGCGGCCCGACCACCACGCGTACGGTGACCGCCTCGTCGGTGAGGACCAGGGGCGTCTCGGCGGTCAGCTCGAGCAGCCGGTCGCAGCCGGCCTGCGCCCCGGCGTGCAGGGCCAGGTCGAGCAGGCCGGTGCCGGGGAAGACGATCCGGCCGTGCAGGTCGTGGTCGGCCAGCCAGGGCTGCCCCGGTACGGAGATCCTGCCGGTGAGCACCAGCAGGTCATCGTCGGGCACGGTCACCTTGGCGCCGAGCAGCGGGTGGCCGGTGGCGACCTGCCCGAAGCCGGCGAGGTCGGCGGCGGAGGGGGCGGCGAGCCAGTAGCGCTGCCGCTGGAAGGGGTAGGTGGGCAGGTCGACGGTGCGGGTGGTCTGTGGGAGCAGTGTCGTCCAGTCGACGGTGGTGCCGGTGACGTGCAACCTGGCCAGGGCGGTGAGCGCCTGTCGGTGTTCGT
>NZ_JBEYTI010000080.1:0-14628 GCF_040642975.1 Micromonospora sp. NPDC047548 | reverse complement strand
AACCCGGCCCCGCGCTCTGCGCGGGTAAGACCGGGACCGTTGTGCCGCAAGGCAGAACTGCCACATGAGCGCCACAAAGCACTCACTGGCAACGGGTGACCATGCCTCATCCCGATCGGACGAATCACGAAGGCGCCCTTCGGCGACATCCTCGACAGAGGCTTCCGCCCGCGCCTGAGCCCAGCGGTGGGCCCGCCGCGAATTTGCCTGGGCAGCATCGCGACGCCGGGTCAGCGGCGCAGCCGGCGGGCGCAGGGGCCGTCGTGGTCGGCGCGGAGCAGGCAGCGCCGGCCGCCGGGCATCCGCAGGTCGCAGAAGACCCGATGGCGTACGTTCTGGTGGTCCTCGGCGGAGACGGTGGTCTCCCCCGGGTCGGTCTGCGGCAGCACCAGCAGCCACCGGCCGATCACCCGGGCCAGGCGCTGCGCGGCGGGCAGATCGGCGGCGACGACCGGCAGGTGGATGACGTACCGCTGGGTCATGCGCCCGGACCCCGGTCGGCGCGGGTGCGGGCCTGGTCGGACTGCCAGCGGCGCAGCGCGTCCTTGATGACGGCGGTCTCCCGCCGGCTCGCGGCCAGGGCCGCGTGGGCGGCGGCCAGGTCGCCGGCGACCCGGTCGAGGAAGGCGTACACATGGTCGGGCTCCAGGCCGCGGCGCCCGAGCCCGACCAGCCTGAAGCGGCGCTCGCGCACCTGCCACGGCAACAGCGAGGTGTACGGCATCGCCGTGCCGACATGGGTCGGCCGTTGGTTGCGGACGCTCATCTGCTGCCTGCCTCTCTCGTGGAATGGAAGGGGTGGGGCCACCCGCCCTCCCCGCACGTGCGGACCCACCCCGCCCTGCCACCGCAGCTCCGATCAGCGGTACGGCACCAGGGCCCTGCAGTCATCGTGTGACAGCGCGAAGTGGAAGTGCAACGTTCCACGGCAGAATTCTTGGCAGAGGCATTGACTTTCTTTACCGGTACCGGTAGCTGTTACATGGGCACATTACGCAGTGTTGCGGAATGGAATCAAGGAGTGCTCAGGTGGCAGAGGATGTCGGATCGACCGTGCCACGCCGGCAGCTCGGCCGGCTACTGCGACAGTTCCGCACCGAGGCGGGGGTGACCCTCGACGCCGCCGCCGAAGCCCTCGAATACAGCCGGCAGAAGATCTGGCGCATCGAGAGCGGCCTCGGCCCGGTGCGGATGCTCGACGTCAAGGCGATGTGCGAGCTGTACCACGTGTCGGCAGAGACGACCGAGGCGATGCGCGGGCTGGCCGCGGAAACGAAGTCCAAGGGGTGGTGGCACGCGTACGGCGACGCGGTACCGAGCTGGTTCGAGCTGTACGTCGGCCTGGAATCCGCCGCCGCACATCTCCGCCGCTACGACGAGTCCCTGATCCCCGGACTGTTCCAGACTCGCCAGTACGCGCAGTTCATCTACCGGCTCGACCGCCCACAGGCGAGCGAGGAGGAACGAGAGCGAGCAGTCGAGGTTCGGTTGCAACGGCAGTCCCTGCTTACGCGGCGGCTTCCAGCAGCGCCGCAAGTGGTGCAGGTGCTTTCCGAGGCGGTCATCCGCCGGTCCGTTGGCGGACCGGGAGTCATGCAGGCCCAGCTCGACCACCTCATGAAGCTGTCCGACCTGCCGAACGTCTCCATCAGAGTGCTCCCGCTGGTGGCAGGCCCTCAGCCCGGCGCTGTGGCCGGGTCATTCGTCATCCTCGACTTCCCCCCGACCAAGGGCGGCCGATCAGCACCGGAGCCGTCCGTGGTCTACAGCGAGTCACTCACCGGTGCGCTCTACCTCGACAAGGCCGACGAGCTGGCCGCCTACGAGCGCGTCTGGAAGGGACTGGATGCGCTCGCCCTCGGCAAGGCAGAATCGAAGGACATGATCAAGAGGATCACCGGGGAGATGCGGCATGACTGACCTGACCGGCGCCGACTGGCGCAAGAGCACCCGCAGCGGCGGCAACGGCGGGGACTGCATCGAGGTAGCCGACAACCTCCCCGGCATCGTCGCCGTACGCGACTCGAAGGACCCCGGCGGCCCCATGATGACCTTCGACAGCGATACTTGGCGCAGGTTCACTGCCGCGGTCAAGACCTCAGGGCTTCATTCTCACTGAGATGGGCGGCGGAAGGCGTAACGGTACAACTTCGAGCCGCCGAATCAACCCTGATCGTGGCTGCGTCTGCGACGGGAGGACCCGCTGCCGGACGTCGACGACCAGGTAACCCAAGCACGACTCAGAACCGCAGCGACAGCCTGAAAACCTGACTCAACTGCTCAGATTCTCGAACTCAAGGATCTAGGCGGTCGCGGGCAGCGCGTACCGTACGCCGGTGAGCTGCTCCGACAACTCCCACAGTCGACGGCCGGTCTCGGTGTCGGTCGCACCAGCCGACAGGGCGACCCGGGTCGGGAAACCTCGCAGTTCGCCCTTGCCGTCCGGGCCGATGAACGCGCCGCCTTCGATCCCCGGCGCGGTCGACGCGTACAGCAGGGGCAACGCGCCCTGGTCCGGCGTCTGCGCGAGCGGCCTGGCGATGATGCCGAACAGTAGCCGCGGCAGGCCGATCGCCCGCATCTGCAGGTTGGTGGCGGTGTATCCGGGGTGGGATAGCAGGCTACGCAGTGGGCTGCCCGCCGAGGTCAGACGCCGGTGCAGTTCCCACCCGAAGACGGCGTTGGCCAGCTTGGACTGGTTGTAGTAGGCCATCGGCTTGTAGCCGCGGGCACCGGTCAGGTCGTCGAAGACGATGCGTCCCTGGCGGTGGTTGAGCGAGCTGACGGTGACCACGCGGGGGTCATGCCCAGCGGCCAGCAATTCGAGCAGCAGTCCGGTGAGGGCGAAGTGGCCGAGGTGGTTCGCGGCGAACTGCAGTTCGTGGCCCTGTGCGGTCAGTGTTCGGGGCGGGGCCATCACGCCGGCGTTGTTGACGAGCACATCCAGCCGGGGAAGGTCGCCGTGGAGCCGGGCGGCGAAGGTGCGGACCGAGTCGAGGTCGGCCAGGTCGAGGCGGCGCACCTCGAGGCGGGCCGCTGGGTGCTGGGCGGTGAGGTCAGCGACGGTGCGGTGGCCCTTCTCCTCGTCGCGGACGGCGAGGATGACCTGGCCGTTACGACGGGCGAGCGCGCGGGTCGCGGCCAGGCCGAGACCACTGGTGGCGCCGGTGACGACGAACACCCGGCCGGTTTGATCGGGGATCTGCTCGGCGGTCCAGGATTGCTGCTTCATGTGACCCACGCTGCCATGGGTGGCAGCTACTGTCAAACGGTGCGCTTCATGTCATGGGAGGCAGGGGGTATCATCAGCCCATGGCCTCCCGTCCCGAAGTGAGCTTGGCCCAGCGCAAGCGCCAGCTGGTCTCGAACGAGCTGACTGAGGCAGCGCTGCAGCTACTCGCCCTGAAGGGGTTCGACTCGGTCACCATCGACGAGATCGTCGCGGCCGCTGGCGTCTCCCAACGGACCTTCTTCCGGTACTTCCGATCCAAGGAGGACGTGGTCGTCCAGTTCCTGGTCGGCATGGGCGTTGACCTCCGCGCCGACCTGGCCGCCCGCCCGAGCGCCGAGCCGCCCTCGGTGGCGCTGCGGCACGCCGTGTGGGCGCCCATCGCCGCCTGCGCCGACCACCCCGACCGAACGCTGCGCGTCGTCCAGCTGATCCTGCGCACGCCCGCGCTGCTCGCCCGCTTCCTCGAGCGACAGGAGCAGTGGCGCGACGACCTGGCAACCGAGCTGGCAAGCCGCCTGGGGCTCGCCTCCGGCAGTGAGGTGTATCCCCAGATGGCGGCCCGCATGGCGCTGGCCGCCTTCGGCACCGTTCTGCAACGGTGGAGCGACAGCGAGGGCAAGGAAGAACTGGCCGACCTGACCGACCAAGCCTTCGCCGTCATCGTCCCAGCGCTCGACACGATCTAGTGCGCTGACCACATACGTTCACCGGGTTGGTGACACCCAACTACTGCGCCGCAACGAGATTCTCATTCCAGCGCACCCGCACGCGGAAGGAGTCCCGACCCGGACAAGGACATCAGCTTCCACCGCATCGAGCACGTCACCTCGCAGTTCCCGGACCGCTGTTTCGCGTTCGACCAGTTCGGGCCCCTGTCGATTCGCCCGCACCACGGCAGCACATGGGCGCCGCAGACCAGGCCGGACCGGCTGCCGGCCACCTACCGGCGTACCCACGGCATCCGCTATTCCTGGGCCAACCCGATCGAAGCGCAATTCGGACCGCTGTGCGCGTTCACCACGGCCAGCTCGAACCACCCCAACCACACCGTGCTCGCCCGCGAACTGTGATCCATCAAAGCCGGTGAACGTATGTGGTCAGCGCACTAGTCATGCTGCGGCGCGGGCACGCGAGGCGGTAATGGCGCCGGCGACCGCGAGGACTGTGACCAGCCCGACGCCGAGCCACGCCCAGCCACGGTCTGCCCCGACCAACGCCTCCACCGTGCCGATTGTCGTGGGGTTCGGCACGAGCAGGGCCGGCCCAGAGCCTCGTAGCGGCCCGACCGAGATCAGCACGCCCCAACACCAAGTGAGCCCGGCATAGCCGGCCCAGGCCAGGAAGCCCGCACGAGGCGACCATCGCCAGCGCACACCCACCACAACGCCGATCAGCGCCCAACTCACGAACGCCACCAGGCTGCCGACGGCGGCCAACACGACGCGACCGTCGGCGAGCGTGGCGTGGTCAAGGAACCGCTCGTACTCCGGATTTGCCCGCAGCGTCAGCACGGTCAACGGCGCGACCGGGCGGCAGCCCCACCAGGCCAGCATGACGCCATGCCACCGCAATCGGGGAGGCGCGGAGCAGCCGCTCAGTGTGACCGTTGGTGTACGCGTAGCAGAACGGGGAGTCCACGTCCGCGTCCAGGCCGCTGAGCAGCACAACGTGCCCGACCCCGCGCTGGATCGCAGCGTCCAGGACTTTGTGGTGGTGGACGATCACCCGCGCGGCCTCGCCATCGCTGGACACGAACACCAGCGTGTCGACCCCGTCCAGCGCGGCACGCAGCGCCGCGGGGTCGTCGTACGGCGCGGTACGACTCGACAGCCCGACGACGTCGTGCCGTCGCTCGTCGGCCAGCAGTTGCACCACGTGGCCGCCGATCCGGCCGGTGCCCCCGGTGACCGCGATCCTCATGTCTCCCACGCGAACCCGTCCGGGTCGGTGAAGGGCCCGGCATCGCTGCCGATGACGATCCGGTGCGAGCCGGTGCCGTCCGGGGAGACGTCGGCGTCCTTGGCGGCGGCGCGGCGCCCGTAGAGCGCCAGCTTGACGGGCGACTCCGAGCTGGCGAAATCGACGTACTTGCTGCCGCAGCTCTTCGCCACGGCCAGGCCGCAGTCGACGTAGAACTGCTTGCTCGCCTTGACGTTTGCGACGCCCAGCAGCAGCACGATGTCGTCGATCTGCCGGGTGGCCGGCCCAGTGTCCTTCTTCGCCGACGTGGCGATCTTCCAGATCGCCCCGTCCGGGGCCTGCACGACGCCGCCGTAGCCCCAGAAACTCTTCTTGACCGGCTTCAGCGTGGTAGCACCGCCGTCGAGGGCGGTGCCGATGAGGCTGTCGACGGTGCTGGGTTGGGGCACCACCAGCGACAGCACGAACCCACGGAAGCCGGTCGCCGGCGCCTCCGAGGCACGTACGCGCACGTGATCGGCCACACCGAAGGCGGTGTAGAAGGCACTGGTGATCGTGGGGTCGGGCACTTCAAGGGTGACGGATTTGATCGAGGTCATGCCGATCACGCTGCGGGCGGCTGCGCGACCCGCGCTTCTCGATTCCTGACCGGTCTGATCACCTGCTTCGCCACGCAGAGCGGCCCTGACTTTTCGCTGGCACGGATCACGGCACGAGGCCGAAGAGGTTCACCAGTCGCGGGCCCAGTCCGGCGGCGGTACCACGACGAGTTTCGGCTCTCCGCTGATCGGCTCCCGCCCGACATCTGGAGATGTCGGGCGGGATTGAACCTCAACGCTGCGCGACCCGGTCGCGCGCCCGTACCGCGCCGAAACCGCTGGCTCCGATCATCAGGTACAGCCCTCCGGGCGGGCGGGAACCAGGCTGCCTACATCTGGATGAGACGGGTCAGGTCCACCTTGGCGATCGCGCCGGCGCGGACCTGGGCCACCGCGACCGGCTGGCCGACGACGCGGTTGGGCAGGTCGACCTGCACCAGGTAGGTCCCGGGACGCAGATGCACGAAGCCGACCCAGCCGTCGCCGTCGGTACGACGGGTGATCGGCTCACCGCCGGTGGTCAGCGGCCGCAGGGTGACGGTCGCCTGATCCAGCGGCGCGCCGGTGCGCAGCGCGACGCGCCCGGACACGTGCCCCTCGGTGGGGGTCGCCTTCCACGGCATCACCGGCACCGCCACCTCGTTGGCGAACGGGGCGTCGGGCCCGGTGGTCAGCGCCTGGGCCAGCTTGTCCCGCTCGGCGTTGCGGAACGACAGCGGCTGGTTGACCCCGGCGCGGGTCGGGTTGGCGTACGAGTAGCCGCTCCAGCCGGCGGCGGTGTTGCCCGCCGCCGTCGGGGCGAGCGCCTGGCGTATCTGCTCGACGCTGTCCGGGATGTCGTTGAGGTACAGGGCCGGGCCGATCACCGCCTGCCGGTCGCCCTGCCAGTCGGCGAGCACCTCGGTCCACTCGTCGTACATCTGCTTCTGGTCGGGCATCCAGTTGCGCTTGTAGTTCATGGCGACGACCGTGTCCATGATGCCCTCGGCCAGCCAGCCCTTCCAGTCCTGCAACACCTCGGCGTACGGCCGGGTCTTCTCCCAGCCGCCCATGGTCTGCGGCCCGAAGCTGTAGGTGATGCCGTCCATCGACAGGCGCGCTCCCGGATCCACCTCCCACATCCCGAGGTAGATCTTGCGGACTAGGTTGGTCATCTGGGTGCGCCGCCAGTCCGAGAACTGCGGGTCGGAGGGTAGCGGGGTGTCGGTGCGGCCGGTGGCGGCGCGGAAGCGGGCCAGCGAGGTCTCGCTGTAGCCCCAGTCGCTGTGCGTGGTGGTGGAGTTGAAGTCGGGGTAGCGCACGTAGTCGAGGTTGACGCCGTCGACGTCGTACTCACGCACGATGCTCTGGATCGCCGACACGATGTAGTTGACCGCGTCCGGGTTGGCCGGGTCCATGTAGGCGTTGGCGCCCATGAGTTCCTGGCCGTCGTAGCGCTTGTTGAGCCAGCGGTCGGCACCCGTGGCGGACAGGCCGTGCTTGTTGAAGACGTGCTCGGGCGAGGAGTGCGGGGTGGCCGAGTTCCACATCGTGTTGACGTTGACCCAGGCATGCACCTCCATGCCCGCCGCGTGCCCCTGCGCGATTACCTCGTCCAGCGGGTCGTAGGGCCGGGGTGCGATCGCCGCGTCGGTACGCGGGTAGAGCGCCCGGTTGCAGAAGCAGTCGTAGCGCCGGGCGATCTGGACGATCAGTGCGTTGGCGTTGATCTTCTTGGCGTCCTGCACGAGCCGGGTGACCTGTGCGGGGGTGTAGACGCCCTCGTTGAACGCGTCGACCCAGTAGCTGCGCCACTGTTGGGTGGGTTCGGCTTCCGGGGCCGCGTTCGCGGGGGTGGCCATGCTTAGCGCGAGGACGGTGGCGGTCAGGACAGCTAGCACGCGTCTTTTCAATGTGCCCTCCATGCTGGAAGGTGCGCTGAAGAATACCTGCAGCGATTACAGTAGATGCGAAGGTAAGCTACGGGGCGATCGTGGACAAGGGGACCGAGACGAGTTGCCGCTCAGGGGCGTCCGCTCACTCAACGTCCGTCAGCGGCGCAGGCGGCGGGAGCACTCGCCGTCGTGGCCGTCGCGGAGCACGCAGCGCCGGCCACCCGGCAGCCGCGCCGTCGAGATCACGCCCGGCTCCGGCTCCGGCTCCGAGGGCGTGGACACGGTGACCAAGCGCAGCGAGTACGCCGCCGCCGGCATTCCACAGTGCCGGGTGGTCGACCAGGATCAGGCGCAGACCGTCACAATGCACCGCTTGGACGGCGAGCACTACGCCGTCCGCGCGACCATGCCGCTCGCCTGGGTCCTCAACACCGACCCCGCGGACCACGACCTCGGTTGATGCCCTATCGGGGAACGGGCTCGTCGTACGGTGGCTCCTCTTGACATTCTCTCCCGCCTAACCGTGGTGGCCGGAGGCGGGTATCCACCCTGGGATACGAAGGTCAGCATGGAGCTCACCCGTCTTTGCCAAGCGCTTCGTTCGGCGCAACGCCGGTCTTCCACAGCGCCTCGAATGCGTAGGCAAGCAGTTCTGCCATGTCGGGGTGGTCGATGACCACGGTCGTGTACTGCGTGTCACCGGCCACCGGGTCGGGCAGGTGCAGGGCGGCCACGCGCCGGTCGACGATCACGCCTTTGAGTGGGAGGCTGTCGACGATGCGAATGGCCTGCCCCGCCACAGCGGCCTGCTTCGCGTGCTCGGCGATCTGGGGGTAGCTCAGCGAGCTGCGATCGTGGATGGCCCGTATGACCTGCGCCTTCTCGTGGTTGTCGTCGGGGGTCGGCTGGGTGAAGAAGGGCGGCCGCACGAACGCGAGGTACTCGCGCTCGGCACCGTTGATGAGTGCGGACACCCGGGCCGCCGCCGATGCCTGGTCCCGCAGGACCTCCACGTACTGCAGGGGCGCGCCCCGGTCGCGCCCGTCGTCCCACACCGGTGTCAGCTGTTCCACGAGGTCATCGGCGTCACGCTCGAGGTCTGCCATAGCCTGCCGCTTGGCTTGGACGAGGGCCGCCACCGCGGACTCGGGGTCGGCGGCGGCATACCGCAGGTGATCCCCTGGCACGACCATGACGAGGTCACGTTCAGCAAGGGTGCGCAGGACGTCGTAGACGCGCTGCCGCGGTAGGCCGGCCACCCGGGCCACTTCGGCCGGGGTCGCGCCCTCCCGGCGCAGCAGCGCCAGGTAGGCGCGGGCCTCGTAGCCGCTCAGGCCCAGCGCTACGAGCCGTTCACTCAGATCCATCACTACCTCCAGTGTCACCATTGACAATAGTGACACATGCTTCTACGGTCGGCGCCACTGTCCTTCCGAGACTGCGAGGAACTCTATGCGCCTCACCAAGTCCTTAGCCCCGGCCGTGGCGATCACACTCGTCGCCTGGGCCGCGGTGAGCGGTACATCAGCAGCCGCGCAACCAAGCGCCTCGGCGATCACCGCGTCGCCGGCGACCTCAGCCGCGCAGTCGCCTGCGGCGTCCACCGGCGACTCGATCGTCACGCTGGTCACCGGCGACCGGGTGACGACCCGTGGCACCGGCATCGGTCTTCAGGTGATCGACGTCGAACCGGGTCCCGGCCGCGAGGACGTCACCTTCACCCGGGTCCGGCTGAACGACCACGAGCTGGTGATCCCGTCCGACACGGCCGACCTGTACAGCGCCGACCGCATCGACCGACGCCTGCTCGACGTCACGGCACTGACCACGATGGGCCTCGGTGACCGCAGCCAGGCGGACATCCCGCTGCTGCTGGGCGCCGCCCCCGATGTCGCCACCCGGGCCGGCCTCACCGACGTGACGGGCATGTCGAGGGTGGGACTCACCGCCGCCACAGTCGCCAAGCAGAATGCCGCGACTGCGTGGTCGCAGCTGCGCGCGGCGGCCGAGTCGGGGGACCTCGCGCAGCTGCGCCTCGACGGGGTGGTCAAGGCCACCCTGGACGAGAGCGTGCGGCGGTCGGGCGCCCTCAACGCCTGGAAGCGCGGGCTCACCGGCGCCGGCGTCACCGTGGCCGTGCTCGACACCGGCTACGACATGGAGCACCCCGACCTTCAAGGTCTCGTCGTGGGTTCCAAGGACTTCGTCAACGAGGGCACGGTCGACGACAAGAACGGGCACGGCACCCACGTCTCCTCGACGATCGCCGGCACCGGCGCCGCCTCCGGCGGTCGCTACAGGGGCATGGCGCCCGGGGTGAAGCTGCTCGAGGGCAAGGTGCTCAACAAGTTCGGATCGGGCAGCGAGAGCGGCATCATCCAGGGCATGGTGTGGGCGGTCGAGCAGAACGCCGACATCGTCAACATGAGCCTCGGCGGCAGCGTTCCCGACGCCGGCCGTGACAGCCTGTCCCAGGCGCTCAACGCCCTGAGCGCGTCGTCGGACACCTTGTTTGTCGTCGCGGCCGGCAACGACGGGGCTCCCGAGACGATCGGCAGCCCGGGTGCCGCGGATGCGGCCCTCACGGTCGGGTCCGTGACCAAGACCGGCGCGCTCTCGTCGTTCTCGAGCCAGGGCCCGCGCAGCTACGACCTGGCGATCAAGCCGGACATCGCCGCGCCTGGGAGCGACATCGTCGCGGCCCGCGCGGCGGGGACCTACTCGGCATCCGCCGTCGACAAGTACTACTCGCGCCTGTCGGGCACCTCGATGGCCACCCCGCACGTTGCCGGCGCGGCCGCCCTCCTCGCCCAGAAGCATCCGGACTGGGACGGCGAGCGCCTCAAGGCAGCGCTCGTCGGCGCGGCGGACGGCAACATCGACGTGTCGCCGTTCGCCCAGGGGGCCGGAGAGCTCGACGTCGACGAGGCCACCGCCACCGACGTCGTGGCCACCACCGACCGGCCCGCAACGGCCACCCTGCCCGCCGCAGCGCCCTCGACGTGGACGTTCGGCTACCGCAACGTCAGCAACCACCCGCTCACGCTGAGCCTGTCGGTCTCGCTGCGCGACACCGATACCGGTTCCGCAGCCCCCGCGGGCCTCGTCACGCTCTCGTCCGACCGCCTCCGGCTCGCACCAGGCGAGGCCGGCACCGCGACCGCCACGGTCGCGTCGGTGACGCGGCCCGGCAAGTATGCCGGCTGGGTCGTCGCGACCGCACCCGGCGGGATGGAGGTGCGCACCCCGGTGGCGGCGGTCGTGGCCCCGCCCCTGCACAACGTGACCTTGGTCCGTCCCACGCCGCGTGCCACGGCCGACCTCGCGTTCCTCTACACGATCATCCAGAACGAACAGACCGGGTACACGTGGTTCGACATCACGAACGCCACACCCAAGGTGATGTCCCTGCCCGAGGGCTCCTATCGCGTCTTCGGCCACACCTACGAGACCGACCTGGGCAGCAACGACAAGGTGCTGGCGACCCGGTCCACGCACTTCGCGCAACGCATCATCGCCGACAAGGACGTCCAGTTCAGCCCTGACCTCAGCCACGCCGCACCGGTGCGGGTGGGGCTGACCGGCACCGTGGCCCGGCTCGCCTCGGGCAGCGTGGGCGTCCTCTCGCGGCTGCCGATGGGCGCCCAGGGCCTCGTCGCCCCGACGATGAACGAGATGCACCAGGTGTATGCTGCCCCGTCGGGACCGATCCCCGGCGTCGAGCTCCTCAACGAGGGCGGTTACTCCGAGCCGCTCATCACCGCGCGCAGTGGTGCGGACACCGAGTGGGCCCTGACCAGAACGACCGTCCAGCCGTGGGTCGGACGGCTGACGGCGCGTGTCGTCGACGTGGGGGCCGCCACGGATGCCGAGATCGCCCGTGCCGGTGTCTCCGGCGCGATCGCCCTCGCGACCTTCCCGGCCTCGGTGCCGTTCGCCACCCGCGGGCTCCGCGTCAACGCCCTCGCCAACGCCGGAGCCAAGGCCGTCGTGCTGGCTGACCAGAACGCCACGAGCACCGCTCTTCCGGTGTTCGTCCTGGCATCCCAGCAGGTGCCGGCCTTCGTCGCCGCCGTGGCGACCGGATCGTTCGCGCTCGACCTCGTCGGCACCGACACCCCGCGTGAGGCGGCTTTCGTCGTCCATCGTGTACAGGGTGAGGTGCCGGCCGGGGCGGACCTCCGTCAGGACGCCTCCCAGCTGGCCGTGTCGCCGACGACGCTGTCCGCCCTCGGGGTGAACGGATACGGCAACACCATCACGAGCGCGGCCAACCTGGACGGCCTGATGGTCGGCGACCGCGCCACCGTGCGGGTGCCCTCGACAGTGCGGATCCTGCGGACCCCTGGCCTGGCCTGGACGACCTCGATACGCCACTACACCTTCGAGGGCGAGGGCGGCGGGTCGGTGCCGCTGGGGTGGATGGACTCCGAGCCGACCACGTATGCCGCCGGCTCCGTCACGCCCGAGTCGTACCTCGCTGGCCCCTTCAACCCGTCGCTGTCGATTCGGAGGAACCCCGCTCCGGACGCCCTGCCCTACGTGTACCGGACCAAGGACGAGGAGCTGCGATTCGAGCTGCCGATGTTCTCGGACAGCGCAGGCCACCGCACCGGCAACACGACCGTGACCGACACCGGCGACGTGACGCTCACCGACGACGCCGGTGTGACCATCGCAGCTTCCGACGCGGTGGGCCGCCTCACGGCGAAGGGGCTCAGCCCCCGCACGGCGTGGTACCGGCTCACCTCTCACGCCAAGCGGACGTTCACAAAGTGGCCGCTCAGCACGGAAGTCACCTCCACATGGCGCTTCAACAGCGGCCACGTCGCTCAGGGCTACGAAACCCTGCCACTCATCGACCTGACCTACCAGCTCGCCCACGACGAACACCAGTCGGTCGCGGCCGGGCAGGCGGTGCAGCTTTCCCTGACCGCCGGCCACCAGATCGGTGCGAGGGCGCGAGCGACTCACGTCCAAGGCGTCGAGTACTCGACCGACAGCGGCAAGACCTGGTCACCGGCCCCGGTGCAGGTCGACGGCACGTCGGCGGTGGCCACCCTGCCTGGGGTTGCCGCTGGGAACGTGAGCCTGCGTACCACGGCGGTTGACGACCAAGGAGGCAGTCTCGTCGAGATCATCATGGATGCCTACCGAGTGCGTCCCTGAGGGGCTGACGGGCGTGCCGGGCCTTGGCGCGTGAGGGTTCACGGACGGTCACTGCTTGACACGCCACGTCAGAGCCGGACGGCATACATCCGTCCTTGAAAGAGGGCGCCGCACGTCACGTGCGGCGCCCTCTCGCATGCACATGTGTGGACGAGGCTTTGTGGCGGCGTCCTCGCCCGCGAGATTGATCGTGTGCATGGCACGGTGTGGCTCACAGTCAGCCCTGACCAAGCATGAGCGCATCGTCTATGACGAGGCGAGGATCGCTCGCCACGCCGAACTCGTCGTGGTCACGATGTCCGCGTGGGGCATGGCCCTTGAGGACCAATGGCCGGAGATCCGGCGCTAGCGCTGTTCGTCCATCGTCCCCGCACGCGCGGGGGTCCTCCGCTGACGTGTTTGCCGCTGTGGTTCATGTACTTGTCGTCCCCGCACGCGCGGGGGTCCTCCGCGCGCCCAGGACGCCCAGCGTGCCAGGCTCGAAGTCGTAGAGTCGTCCCCGCACGCGCGGGGGTCCTACGCGGCCACCCGCAACGACCCGCAGGCGTGGATGGTCGTCCCCGCACGCGCGGGGGTCCTCCCGTCCGCTTGACCTGCCCGGGGCCACCCTTGATGTCGTCCCCGCACGCGCGGGGGTCCTCCGGGGCACGCGTACCGGCCGGCGGTCGCGGGCGCGTCGTCCCCGCACGCGCGGGGGTCGTCCTAAGTCCGCCCGTCTGGCCGGCGACCACCCCGCGCGAAACATGTCCTACCCGGCGTAAGAACCCCTGGGGGTCCCTAAGAAACATTAGGGAGTCGGGGCAGGTTGATCTTGCCGATGAGGTCCTTATCGGTCAGGTTTCCGCAGCTCAGCTACCTGACAGGGCAGATCGACAAGGCTCGTATGGGGCCTCGAGTCGCCGACGCCCCCAACCGAGCCCCCAATGCCGCACCCAGCCGAGCCCCCACACGCGGGCTGACAACCACAGGGCCGGATCGGCCGCGACGAGCGCCCAACACAGTCCCTCTCGATCGCTCGCACGGGTCGCCGCGTAGCCCGCAGGCCACCGCGACGGTCGCGGAATGCCACACCGCTGCTGCACCGTTGACAGCCTCTGCCAGGGCTGACAGCGCCGCCGATATGAACTGCCCCGGGCACTGTGGAGGCCTTGATGTTTGAGCTCACCTGTCGGGTCAGGTCCTGTTAGGTCGCGTCAGGTGCTGTCAGACAGCGGTGCTTCCTGACAGCAGCGCTCGCTCGCCTCCCAGAGACGGCGCGGTCTGACCGGAATCGCGGGCCGTGGTCCTGTCACGCAGAGTCCGGTCTGACAGGTCCCGCGTGAGCTGGTCGGGTCTGGTGGTATCGGCGCGCAGGAGGTGCACAGCGCGGAAGCGGTGGCGTCGGACAGGTGGTGCCCGTCAGCGCGTAGCTGCCGGGTGAGGGCCTTGCGGGACTGCGGTGCCCCGTGAGCGGTCAAGGCTTGGACGGCGGCCCGGGCGGCCGTGACCAGAACGACGATCTCCGGCCTCGGTCCCGGACCGGTGTGTCGCCCGCCCGCCGGTCCGGGACCGCCGACCGCCGTCCGGGACCGCCGAGCGCTGGTCCGCCGAGGCGGGACCGCGACGGTGGTGTCCCGGACCACGGGCGTGTCTGCGCGGACCGGCAGAGGCGGTCCGGGGACCGGCAGAGGCGGTCCGGGGACCGGCAGAGGCGGTCCGGGGACCGGCAGAGGCGGTCCGGGGACCGGCAGAGGCGGTCCGGGTGTTGCCTGGCGTTCTTGGTGAGGATGTAGCCGTCATCGGTGGTGCGGATGTAGGGGCATGAAGATGCCCCGCCGGCGGGTTGCCGGGCGGG
>NZ_JBEYTI010000079.1:0-15253 GCF_040642975.1 Micromonospora sp. NPDC047548 | reverse complement strand
GGGCAGGCCGCCTCGCACGATTCTGGCCGCGTAGTCGGCGCGGGTCACGTCCGACTCGTGTCGTAGTTCGGGGCCGAGGGCGAAGATGGCGTCGATGAATCCGTCCGGCTCTCCATCGAGTTCGCCTTGTGAGAACGGCCAGAGTTCGACGGTTTCCATCCGGCCGGGCAATGCGTCCGGGGCAGCCACCATGCCGAACAGCCGGGATGATCCGGTGAGCAGATACCGGCCGGGCCGAGGGTTCTCGTCGACGGCTGCCTTGATGGCCAGCAGCAGTTCCGGGGCGCGCTGGATCTCGTCGACGGCCAGGAGTTCGGAGGAGTCCACGAAGCCGACCGGGTCGGCGATCGCTGCGGCCCGGTCCTGAGCTCGGTCGAGGTCGCGGCGCTCGGCGAGACGACCGCCGGCGACGATGCGAACCAGGGTGCTCTTGCCTGCCTGGCGCGCTCCGCTGATCAGCACGACGCGGGTGTCGGCCAGGGCGGCGTCGACCTGCGCGGCAGTGCGGCGCTGGATCAGGCGCGGTGTGGGCATGTCTCATGATAAGCCGCTTCGGTTTCGATTTGCGAGGATTCCTGCTTTCGGTTTGCGGCAGATGGATGTTCGGTATGCGGGTCCTTGGTGTTCGATCTGCGGCTGATGTCCTCCGGCTCCTGAACCGACGACGGAAGGTCGTCGCCATCGCCGGACCGTCACCCGGTTGCGGCCGTGCCCAGGTCGGCGACAAGCCGGTCGAGCAGTCGTTCCTCCATCACTGCTCGGCCGGTCCGCCGCATCGACTCGCCCAGCGACTCGTCCCACGGGGTCCCGGCGGGCGTACCGAGCAGGGCCGTGCCGGTGCCGGCCGCCGGCAGGCCCGTGCGCGCAGCGGCATATGCCCCGCGTGTTCGCCATTGCCTGTAGCGTGTCAAAATCCCGCTCGGTGCGGTGACCTGGTGTTTTGAAGATCGCCTCGGGTCGCCCCGGTGGGGAGCGGATCGCACACGTTGTGAGCCGTGACGGCAAGAGTTGCAGTGACGATCATCGGCATGTTGGTGCGGCTGCTGTACCTGACGATGATCCGCGTGTTCGGTGGACTGGGGCTGCTGGTCCGTGGCGACAAGGCGCTGCTGGTCGAGGTGCTCGCGCTGCGGCAGGAGGTGGCGGTGCTGCGCCGGCAGATCCGCGGCCGTCCCCGGTTGTCGTGGCCGGACCGGGCGGTGCTGGCCGCGCTCGCCCGGCTGCTGCCGCGGGCGGGTGCGGGTGCATCGCCTCGTCACCCCGGCCACGCTGCTGGCCTGGCACCGTCGGCTGGTGCGCCGTCATTGGACGTACCCCAACCGGGCCGGCCGGCCGCGGGTCAGCGACGAGATCCGCGACCTGGTCTTGCGGCTGGCCCGGGAAAATCCGCGCTGGGGGTGCCGGCGGATCCAGGGTGAACTCGGGCGTCTGGGCCACGGGGTCGCGTTCGCCACCGTCCGGCGCATCCTCGCCCGCCACCGCACCGGCCCGACACCCCGGGAAACTGACACCAGCTGGCGAACCTTTCTGCGGACCCAGGCCAGGGGCCTGCTGGCGATCGACTTCTTCCACATCGACACGATCGCCCTGCGGCGGGTGTACGTGCTGGTTCTGATGGAGATCACGACCCGGCGGGTGCACCTGCTCGGCGTGACCGAGCACCCGACGGGGGAGTGGACCACTCAGCAGGCGCGCAACGTCATCATGGAACTCGGCGAGCGGGCCAGCCAGTTCCGGTTCCTGATCTGCGACCGGGACACCAAGTACATTGCCGGGTTTGACGCGGTGTTCACCGCGGAGGGCATCCGGGTGGTCAAGATTCCTCCGCGCACGCCGCGGGCGAACGCGTCCATCGAGCGCTGGGGGCGCAGTCTACGCCAGGAGTGCACCGACCACGTCCTGGTCTACAACGAACGGCACGCTGTGGCGGTGGTCGACGAGTACGTGCAGCACTTCAACGATCATCGCCCGCATCAGGGCCTGCAACCGTTGCCGCCCAACCACGACCCGACTGTCGTCATCTCGATGGATGCCTGTACGGTGCCAAAATTCTGTTTCAGGCTTGTGAGCTGCGAATTTGCGAGTAGCTCAAGCTGCCCGGTGATACTCGTTGATCACGCCGTCCAGGACGCGGCGCCGCCGGATCGGCTTGTCGATCGCGCCGGGGTCGTAGTCGGGTGGATGCTGGTCCAGGCTCTGGTGGGGCCGGTGTCGGTCGAAGTGGTCCTCATAGTCGTGTAACACCGTACGGGCGTGCTGTTCGTTGTAGATCAATACCCGGTCGGTGCACTCGGCCTGGACACTGCGTACGAAGCGTTCCGCGAACGCGTTCGCCCGGGGCGTGCGCGGAGGAGTTTTCACCACGTCGATGCCTTCGGCGGCGAACACTGTGTCGAACGACGGGGTGAACTTGGCGTCGCGGTCGGGGATCAGGAACCGGAACCGTGTCATACGGTCGCCGAGGTCCAGCACCAGGTTGCGGGCCTGCTGGGTAGTCCAGGCGGCGGTCGGGTGGGCGGTGACGTCGAGGATGTGCACCCGTCGGGTCGTGATCTCCATGACGAACAGCACGTACAACCGCCGCAGCGTGACGGTGTCGATGTGGAAGTAGTCGGTCGCCAGCATGCCGGACGCCTGCGCGCGCAGGAACGTCCTCCAGTTGGTGTCGATCTCGCGTGGGGCAGGACCGTGCTTCGAACTGGCGAGGATGCGACGGATGGTGCCGGCGCCGACCCGATGGCCGAGCCCGACGAGTTCGCCTTGGATGCGCCGGTGCCCCCAGCCGGGATTCTCCCTGGCCAGGCGCAGGATCAGGTCCCGGAGGTCGTCGCTGATCGGTGGTCGTCCGGGCCGGTTCGGGTAGGTCCAGTGCCGGCGGACCAGCCGGCGGTGCCAGGCCAGCAGGGTGGCTGGGGTAACGATCCGATGCCTCCAGAGTTCCCGCGGCAGTGCCCGGACCAGCGCGGACAACACCGCCCGCTCCGGCCACGACAGGCGCGGCCGACCGACCTGACGGCGGAGCACCGCCACCTCATGGCGGAGCACCAGCAACTCGGCGACCAGCGCGGACTCGCTGCACGTGACCAGCGGCAACCAGCCGAACATCCGCACCGCACTCAGGTACAGCAGCCGAACCAACACGCCTGCCATCCTGCGTCCTTGTCGCGAAACAGCAGCTCACACCCTGTGCGACGAATTTTGGCACGGTACAAGCTGCCGACGACCCCGTAACCGGCGCGGGTCCGGCACCTGCCGCAACCGGTCGAGCAGCGATGACGCCATCGACAACGGGTCAACCCCGGGGTCTACCGCGAGTTCGGCCTCCCACAGGGCCAGATCGGCGAGGTGGTCAACAACAGGACTGATCGGGGAAGATGACGACACGAGCACGACTCCTGAGACGATCTTCTGGCATAGACACCCGAAAGATCATCAGAAGTCGTGCTCGTCCTACAACTCCACCCTCGCCCGGTCCCCAACACGGACAGAACCTCTCAAGCCGGAACAACGCCGGGGCCGTGGGGGGAGCCGAGGCTCCTCCCACCGCGGCCAAGCCGCGATCGACCGCCTAACCAGACGCTTCCCCAACGCAGTCATGGTCCACACCCCCGTCCACGCCTCATGGACGAACCAAATCGAGATCTTCTTCTCCATCGTCCAGCGCAAGGTCGTCACACCCAACGACTTCACCAGCCTTGACCAGGTCGAAGACCGACTCACCGCCTTCGAACGGCGCTACAACGCGACCGCCCGTCCCTTCGGATGGAAGTTCACCCCGGCCGACCTCGAGGACCTACTGGCCCGGATCGAGCGACACGAACAGAAAGAGTCGAACCTCCAACAGCACGATGACTGCGACCACCAGCCTGCCGTACTGGCCCCCGCCACATAACCCCCGAAGGACTTACGGCGCAGACCACTTAGCGAAGAACTGCCCCGGCAACGTCGACCGAAACCTTTTCCGCGCCGATCCGCCGGATGCGTTCGGTGCCCCATTTCCCCAAGGATGCCAGCGCGGCGTTGAGGGATACGCCGTGCTCTGTCAGGGAGTACTCCACCTTCGGCGGCACCTCGCGGTACACCTCACGATGCACGAGCCCGTCTTCTTCCATCTCCCGCAGATGTTGAATCAGCATCTTCTCGCTGACGCCCGGCAGACCGCGCCGGAGCTCGGCGAACCGGCGGGTCCCGTAGTTGTGCAACTCCCAGAGGATCAGCGACTTCCACTTGCCGGCCACTACATCCATCGCGGCGTCGATGCCGCAGAAGTAGGGACCACGTCGTGCTGATGCTGCCATCCGCCCTCTCCAAGACCTACTTACCCGAAGGTGGGTACCTGACTAATTAGTCCGTACTGGTCAACTTTAGCGGCAGCGGAGAGGATCTCCCCGAACGACGAACACGAGGGGAGCCCCAAACATGACAACCAACAACAGCGTCCAGGTGAGCGTGCTCGGGCTGGGCGCGATGGGTAGCGCTCTCGGAGCCGCCTTGGTGCAGGCCGGACACGCGACAACAGTCTGGAACCGCTCAGCGGGAAAGGCGGACGACCTCGTCGCGAAGGGCGCGCAGGCCGCCGCCACGGCAGGCGACGCGGTCCGGGCCAGCCGGCTGGTGATCGCGTGCCTGCTGGACCACGCGTCGGTCCACGACGTGCTCGATCCGCTCTCCGACGAGTTGGCCGGACGTACGTTGATCAACGTGACCACGACGTCACCGGAGCAGTCTCGCGAGTTGGCCGCCTGGGCTGCCGATGCCGGGATCGCGTACCTGGACGGCGGCATCATGGCCGTCCCATCCATGATCGGCCAGCCCGGGTCATCGATCCTTTACAGCGGATCGGCCGCCGTTTTCGACCAGTACAAGCCGCTGCTCGACCTGTGGGGCGACAGTACCTACTTCGGTGAGGATGCCGGGCTGGCGTCCCTGTACGACCTCGCCCTGCTCGCGGGCATGTACGTCATGTTCGCCGGATTCATGCACGGCGCCGCCATGGTCGCGCCGGCCGGCGTGACGGCGGGCGAGTTCGCCGCCAAGGCCGCACCGTGGCAGACCGCAATGGCCGGTGAGTTCCAAGGGTTCGCCGCGGTCATCGACGGCGGGGACTACACCGTCGAAGGGCAACAGAGCCTGGAGTTCTCCGACGTCGCCCTCGGCGGCATCCTGGCCGCCAGTGCCGACCAGGGCATCAGCACCGAAGTACTCGCCATGGTCCAGCGCCTCATGCAACGCCAGATTGATGCCGGCCACGGAAAAGAAGGCTTCGCGCGAATCATCGAGAGCATCAAGCAACCACGCTAAGGAAATGCGGCGCGCCGATCGCGCCAGGAGTGTGTCATCCCCGCCAAGATCGTGTGTTTGTGGACAACATGAATACTGGCGGGGATGACGCCCGCCGAGGCTACCCATGCGCCCTGACCGACGCGATGTGGCGGGTCGTGTCGCCTCACCTGCCGGTACGGGACCCGGCCAAGGGTCTTCCCGCCTCCAGCAGCGCGATGCGCTCCTGCATGCCGTCGTCCCCGCACGCGCGGGGGTCTTCCCTCGTGGGCCTGCGCCGCTGAGCCTTGTCCCCGATTCCCTGTCGCACAACCCTTCCGGCGACTGTCGGCCTTTATGGATGGATGTAATGTCCCGGATCGGATCCGCGCCTACCGAGTAGCGGTGACCGAACGGGTCACCCCACCGGGCCACGCCGCCGACGGGCGGACCCGCCCGGTGTCACGGGGAAACAGGGAAGGAGACCGCGCGTGCGGTTTCGCACAGTGACGCACTCGGTCGTCGCCTCGATGCTGGTGGCTGCCGTCGGCGTGTTCGCTGCGGCGGCCCCCGCCTCGGCGGCAGGGGTCACGGACGTCAACTCGGTGACGCTGCCGATGGCCAGCTACGCCGACATCCAGGTGAACGCCCAGCGCAACGAGGTGTACGTCGCCGGTGGCGACCAGATCGTCATCGCCGACTTGGACGGCAACCCGCTCCAGACCATCGGTGGCCAGTCCGGCGTGTACGGGCTCGCGCTGAACGCCGACGGCACCAAGCTCTACGCCGCCCTGCGCGGGGGGCACGCCGTCTCGGTCATCGACACCAAGCGGAAGCGGGAGGTGAAGCGCTACAACCTCGGCAGTGCGTGCCCCGGCGATCTGGCCTTCGGCGGGGGCAAGCTCTGGTTCAGCGCGGCCTGCACCCAGGGCTCCATCGCCGGCAGCGTGGGCACGATCGACCTGAACTCCGGGGCCGTGACCACGCACCTGACGGGGCTGCAGGCCGTGCTGGGGCTGCCACTCCTCTCGTTCGCCGTCCGCGACGGCTGGCCCACCAAGCTCGTGGTCGCCGCCCGCGATATGAGGAGACCGGGCCCGACGGCCGGCGGCTGCATACCGTCGAGCAGATCGCGACCGAGTTCGGCGTCACCCGGCCCACGATCTACCGGCACCTCGCCCAACTGCCCGCCGAAGCTGGCTGACGCCAGGTTTGCCGGCCTCCAGCCAATGAGACCCTCGCTGGGATAACGCTGTGTCACGAGCCGTGCTCTGTGCAGCCCTGCATCAGTATCCGGATCTGCCGAGAAGCGGATGCGGGCGTGGATCAACAAGCACAATATGCTGGCTCGGCTAATCCTCCCACCTGAACAGCTCAGGATGCTTAACCGCCTCGGCTTGGAGGCGGGGAAGGTCTGCCGCGTGGAGGGTTACGAGGCCACAACTGACACAGGCCAAAGCGCGAACTGACGTCACGTCTCGAGTGCCCCATCCTCGCCGCGATGGCCGCCACAACCGGATGCTCTGCTGGTCTATGTCGGTACGTACGCCCGTAGCCACACGCATGCCACCACAGGTAGGGCAGGACGAAGTCGGCATTGGCAAAATCTCGGCCACGGCGGTATGTCTACCAGCGAGAGACAACTGGTGCCCCATCCGCACATGCCGCGATCCGCGCGTCACGGTACGTGGCGCAGGAGCGACGGCGCTCAGCACGCGGTTCTGCCGATGTGCGGATGTGGCGGTGGCGAGCGGCGGAGGCGGTCGTGGCGGTCTTTGCCGATCAGCTGGCCAGCTTCTCAAAGAGTTCGTTCGGCGTGTCGTAGTACCTCGTCGTCCGGCCGAAGTGCGTCATGCCGAGCCGCCGGCAGACGGCCTGGGAGGCACGGTTGTCCGGATCCGTGACCGCGATGACCCTCGCCAGACCCCGGCTGAAAGCGTCGTCCAGGACCGCCGCCGCTGCTTCGGTGGCGTAGGCGTGCCCCCAGGCGTCCGGATGCAGGTGCCAGCCGATCTCGACATCGGTCGGCCCGCCGGCCGGTTCCCTGGCCGACAGGGGAATCGGCTTGAGCAGGAGGTTTCCCACCAGCCGGCCGTCCGCCGCTGTGGTGATGGCCCAGATCCCGTGGATCGGATCGTCGATGGCGCATCGGCGTGCGATCGAGGCGAGGGCATCCTCGCGGTTGTTCATGATCGTGGGCTGCGCGCCCAAGAATCGCACGACCTCCCAGCGCGACTCGAGATCCAGAAGGAAGTCGGCGTCCTCATCGCGCCAGGGGCGCAGCAGGAGGCGGTCGCTCGCGATGGTGCGCATGCGACCTAATCTAGCCAGCGCCGAGCAACGCGCCTCAACCCGATTTCCTTCGCACGCATCTGCCGCAGACCGCGGCGTTACGCAGCGTGGCCGGCCGGAACGCAGGTGGCCAGGCAACGCTCCGCAGGCAGCCGCCCCATCCGAACCTGGACGGGCACCGCTGGCCCCTCTCCGGCTATCGGTACGAGTTGATCAGCCGGGCGAGGTGTCGGCCGGCGATCTCCAGTGGCTCGGCGCTTTTGGACACCTGGGCGGCGAGTTCCGCGCCCTCCAGGGTGTTGATCACGGTGTGGGCGAGATCCAGGATGTCGTCCTCGGCGATGTCGGTGTGGCGCAACTTCTCGGCAACCAGTGCCCGCCAGTGCTCAAACGCTTCGGCGGCGGCCCGCTGGATGTCGAGGATACGTCCGGCCGTTTCCAGGGCGGTGGCCGTGATCGGGCAGCCGTCGAG
This sequence comes from Micromonospora sp. NPDC047548, assembly GCF_040642975.1. Lineage (NCBI taxonomy): Bacteria > Bacillati > Actinomycetota > Actinomycetes > Micromonosporales > Micromonosporaceae > Micromonospora > Micromonospora sp. NPDC047548. The sequence continues at coordinate 7,230 of NZ_JBEYTI010000079.1, read as the reverse complement.
CCAGTCGGAGTTGTGGAGGTACTCGGCGAGTACCTGGGTAACGGCGATCATCGCTTCGGCCGGGTCAGCCTCGGTGGCCAGGGCCTCGCGCATGATGTCGGCGAACTCCTGATCGGCGTGCCGGACCGCCTCGGTGGCCAACTCCTGCTTGCCGCTGGGGAAGAAGTGGTAGACCGAGCTGAGCGCGACGTTGGCCTGCTGGGAGATCTGCTTGATCCCGGTCGCTTCATAGCCCTGCCGCTGCATCAGGCGGGAGGTAGTTCGGACGATCCGTTCCCGGGTGCCGAGGGAAGCGGCCTCCGGACGTACGGCCGGCGCGCGCGGCGTTGCTGCGTTCATCTCATCAGTCTACTGGTTGGAACGTTCGTTCCAGGCATGCTAGGTTCTGGTTAGAACGTTCGTTACAGGCGCGGTCACGGTGACTGACCGGAGCGCTCAGCCAAGAAGTGCCCGCGTGACCGGCCAGAGACGCTCCGGAGTCTCGCCGACGACCATCACGACGAGCAGCCGGATCCGGTGTCCGAAATACCAGCAAGGAGTACGAGTCATGCAAAAAAAGCGGATCACCGCCAACGGGATCGACTTTGCCTATTTTGAGCAAGGCGAGGGCCCGCTGGCGCTACTGCTGCACGGTTTCCCAGAGGCACCGAGCATGTACCGGCATCTGATGCCCGTCCTCGCCAACGCGGGTTACCGGGCCGTCGCCCCGGCCATGCGGGGCTTTGCCCCGACCCAGGTCCCGCCGGACGGCAGCATGCGGGTCGCCGACCTGATCGCCGACGCCAACAGCCTGCACGAGGAGTTGGGTGGTGACACGAACGCGGTCATCATCGGGCACGACTGGGGTGGCTTCGCCACCTGGGGTGCCGCCGCCCACGCCCCGGACCGTTGGTCCAAGGTCGTGGTGGCCGATGTCCCGCCGGTCCGCTTCTACGACCGTAAGGCCGCCGATCCCGTCCAGATCCACAAGAACAGCCACTTCTATTTCTTCCAGATGGGCATAGCGGACCAGATCGTGCCTGTGAACGACTTCGCCTACCTCGACTGGCTCTGGGAGCACTGGAGCGGATCCGTCCCGGGCTTCGACTCTAGCGAGGACCGGGAGGCGGGCAAGGACAGTCTGCGGGCGCCGGAGAACCTGCGGTCGGGGCTCGGGCTATACCGCGACAACTTCAACTCCGCCACATTCGGGACCGACCAGTGGGAGATGGGAGCCGTGTTGGCCGACCTTCCCACGCAGCCGACGCTCTATCTGCACGGCAGTGAGGACCCCGTGGTCGATGCGGCGACGCTGGCCGACATCGTCAACGCGCTGCCCGCCGGCTCGGACGGCGCCCTGCTGGAAGGCGTGGGCCACTTCCCGTTCCTGGAGAGCCCCGACGAGGTGAACGAGCGAATCGCCAAGTTCCTGGCAGCCTGACGGTCCGGCCCTGAGGAAGCCTCGATGGTGTGTCCGGCTGACGGACGTCCCAACCCGCTCCTGGGTGATCGCGCAGGTCGTAAAGGGTGCTGAACGTCCCTTGTCGGGTTATTGCCGACTGAGGTCGCTCTCCCTGGGCAAGGCACGACATCCGTAGCCCGCTCGTCGCAGGGGTGGGACGCACACGCGTCCCACCCCTGTCGTTCCGGCCGACCTGAGGTCTGGCCCCAACCGCGCATACGCCCTGGTCAACTAGCAAATGGCGGCTGCCGCACTAGTCACTCTCCGCTACTTCGCGATCCGTCGGCCGATGGAGCGTTCGTCACTTGCCAAGCGCGAGTCGGCTGGTCATGTCGAGCTTGACCTCGCCGTACGGGGCGACATGGTCCAGAACAGCGGGGTGAGGCCGCGCCGGTCGGCGTCGGCCAGCATGCTGGCCCACTCCTCGTCGGCAAGGACGTCCTGGACCATGAGGGTGTTGACGTAGACGAGGGCGGCCTGCAGGACGCGCAGGCAGAGCACGGAGAGTTCTTGTTCCTCGCGGCGGTTGGTCGCGATGTCGCCGCCCTTGCCGAAGAAAATGACGCTGTTGGCGCGGTTCCAGGATTCGACGACGTTGAGGCCCTCGTTGATCTCGCGTTGCAGGTCGCGGTTGCGCAGGTAGCGGGCGACGAAGATGGTGCGCTGGGCGCGGCCTACCTCGATCATCGCCTGGTAGGTGGGGTGGATCGCGTTGGCACGGGTGAAGCGGCGCAGGATCGCTTCGGTGGAGGCGGTGCCGGCCCGGATCGCGGTCGCGTATTTGATCATCTGGTCGTACTGTTCGGCGATGATGTCCCACCGGATCGGCCTCGTGAGCGCTGGCGTGAGCCGCGGGTAGGCGTCGGGTTCGCCGGCTGCCGGCCGGTAAAGGCGGACCTTGTTGATCCGTTTGATTCGGGGCAGCAGGTCGAAGCCGAGTAGCCGGGTGATGCCGAAGCCGACTTCGGACTGGCCGTGGGAGTCGACGTAGTTGCCCTCGACCTCCATCGTCGTGCCGTGCCGCATCGCCCCCTCGACCATGGCGGCAACCTCCGAGGCGGAGCAGTTGATCAGTTGGGAGTGGATGGCCATGCTCTTGCGCTCGACGTGCCAGTAGATGAGCACGCCGTGGCCGCCGTAGCGGGAGTGCCACTCGGTGAAGATGTTCTGGTCGAACGCACCGAAGTGCGTCGAGTCCGAGGCGACCGCGGTCGACCCGGCGCCCCAGACGGTCTGCGCCCGGGCGGCGAAGGTCGCGTTGGCGGTCTCCACGGCGATGGCCCGGGCCACCTCGGCGGTCAGGTACCGGCGGCGCACGTAGCGGATGTCGTCCTCGCTGTGGCCGTGCTGGGCGCTGCCGGCGATCGCCCGGATGCCGGTGTTGGTGCCGTAGGCGTAGATGGCCAGCAGCAGCCGCTCCGCGAGCACCTCCGGCGCCAGGTCGCCGCGTCCGGCGGCGCCGGTCACGCCCGCGAGGCAACCGGTGCGCAGCACCGCCTCCTTGAGCATGTCGATCAGCGGGACGGTGCCCCACCGGGTGCGGACCTCGTTCTTGAGCCGGCGCAGGTTCCGCGGCTCCGGCGCGGCGTCCAGGTCGGTCAGTTTGATCGCGCCTTGCTTGCCCCGATCGGCGATTTCCAGCCAGGCCAGCCGTGGTAGGGCGGTATCGAGCGCGGACAGGGCCTCGCGCATCTCGTCGCGGAGCTGGCCGATGAACGCGGTCGCATCCAGCGGCTTGCGCAGGGCGGCGTAGTGGGCGTCCCGGTGGGTCTCGAAGTCGTGCGGGAGGTCCTCGTCGGGGTTGCGCCACTTGTCGGCGCCGACGACCCAGATCTCCTTGCAGCGCAGCCGTTCCCGCAGGGCTTGGAAGGTGCAGATCTCGTACACGCTGCGCACGACGCGGCGGCCGCTCTTGCCGGTGTCCTTGAAGACCAGGGCGGTCCAGTCGCCGAGCACGCCCTTGTGGCTGGGCACGGTCTCGCCGGCCGGGTAGTAGGTGAGCCTCGCGTCGGCGTGCCGTTTGATCAGGTCCAGGGCGTCGAGCACCGGCCGGTGGGTGGCGTTGTTCGACCGGAACTCGAGCACGTCCAGCAGCTCGATCAGCCCGCGCCGGTAGTGGTGGGAGTAGGACGCCTTCAGCGTGGTCTGCACCGGTGCGCCGGTACACCGGGCCCTTGGTCTTGAACTCGTGGACGAGGTCGCGCAGGGTCTGCTCGCCGCCAGCGACGGCAGGGTAGACCACCCGCCGCACGGGATCGTCCGGGTGGTCGAGCGATGCCCTCGGCGATGGCGAAGAGCAGGTTCTCCTTGCCGGTGACCCGCTTGAAGACGTTGACCAGTTCTTCGGTGACCTTCCGGTCGGTGCGGGCGCCGATGCGGTACACCGTGGAGATCAGCAGCTCCACCAGGGTGTCGGTGATCTCTCGCAGCCGGGTGTGCAGCAGCGCCGCGAGCAGGATCAGCATCAGCGGTTCAGGGTGATCGCGCAGGTGGGACGGGGATTCCACCATGGCCCGGGGCATCAGCTTCTCCGCGTCGATCAACCGAGCACTCGCGGAAGCCGAGATGCGAACGGACCTGGGCACGGTGGTACGCGATCGTCGACCCTGTCCACTCGTATTGCCCGAGCTCGGACGGCTCTACCCCGACCTGTCGGCCTACGAACTCGACCGCCTCGTCTGGCAGTTCGCCGCGGCCGCGAGGGAACCGACCGACCAGGGTGTAGAACTTCAGCAACAGCGCGAACCCGAGCCTCGTCGGCCCACGCTTGCCCGCGATCAGCTCCCGCTCGTCGTCCAGCAGCGTCCAGTGCTCGACCAACTCGTCCAGATCCGAGGCCCGCGCCATAGCCGGACATCATCACGGATGACGCCCCACCGCCGCTGCCCGCGACCACCCGTTCGAGCGTCAGCCCAACGACCACTTGTCAGTCAACACCGTTGAGTTAGCGCTTTGAGCGTGCGGTCAAGCCCTCTTCCATGATCGTGACGTTGGCGGTGATGGTGTAGTTGAGGCTGGTCTGGGGGAAGCTGCCGGCGTTCGGGCTGTACTTGCTGGTGGGGTTCTTCTTGGTGCGGGCCTTGCCGCGGTTGCGGGTGGCGGGCAGCAGCTCGTCGAGGACGGCCTGGCCGATCACACCGACGAGGCGGTCACCGGCCGGGATGATGATCCCGACGGCGGCGGTGACCTGGTCGGCTGCCGTGTGCAGGGCGACGGTGAAGCTGATCCGGTCCGGGCGAGCGTCGGGGCAGGTGTCGACCGCGTCCACGCTGATCCGGATGATCGTCTGGTAGACGGTCAGCAGCGCGTAGACCTCTTGGTCGATGTCGGTCGGGTGTTGGGAGCGCAGGACCCGCCCGTCGAGCATGGTGGACTTGATCGACAGATAGGTGGTTTCCGCCTGCCACCTGCGGTGATACAGCTCGATCAGTTCGCTGGCGGGGTAGCGGCGGTGGTCGAGCAGGCTGGTGACCAGGCGCCACTGCTCGCGGCTGGTGGTGCCGTCGGCCCAGGTGACGGTGACCCAGGCCTCGATGATGCGGACCTTGAGCTTGCCGTAGCCGAGCACGGACAGGTACGAGCCGTCGGACAGCTCGGTCAGGATCAGCGGCGTGCGGCGGGCCCCGGACCGGCACAGATAGTGGGCCTTGGTCGCGGCGATGTCCCGCAGCAGCTCCCAGGAGTCGTAGCCGGCGTCGGCGAGGACGAGCATCCGGTCACCGACCGCGTGCAGCAGCCGGCGGGCATGGCTGGTCTCACCGTCGACCTCCGGCCCGAACGTCGCGCCCAGGATCGCCCTCGTGCCGCACTCGACCAGCACGCTGAGCCGCAGCAGCGGATAGCCGAAGGTCAGCTTGTCGGTACTGCGTTTCCGGTAGCCGGCGGTGATCGCCGGCCGGTCGGGCACATGCAGACTCGTCGCGTCGATCGCCACGGTCCGCAGCCCTCGCCAGAACACCCCCGGCGTCGACGGGCGGCCCACGCACCCGGCGACCGCGGTGAACAACACCCGAAACGGTTTCGAACCGACCCGCCTACGCGCCCGTACCAGTGCCGAAGCGGTCGGGGCCGCGAGCTTGAGCACCCGCAACCCCGCGGTCATCTTCGCCCACACCCGCCGGTAACCGCTGTGCTCGAACAACGCCAACGCGAGCACGAAGTAGATCACCACCCGGGTCGGCAACAGCCGGGTCCGCCGCTGCACCGTCCCGGTCTCCCGCGCGACCGCATCAACCAGGTCGAAGTCCAGGATTTGAGTCAACTCGCCCAGATGACCCGGCGCGTACACCCCCTTGGCTACCGCGATCTTGCGGGTGATGACACACTGATCCGGCACGGGACTCCCTCACGAACGTTTTTTGGTCGAACCGATCATGAGGAGTCCCGTTGCCATATCCAAGCCCGCCAAGGCCTTGACTTCACCGCGACCGTCCTAACTCAACGGTGTTGACGAGCACGACTTCTGATGATCTTTCGGGTGTCTATGCCAGAAGATCGTCTCAGGAGTCGTGCTCGTGTCGTCATCTTCCCCGATCAGTCCTGTTGTTGACCACCTCGCCGATCTGGCCCTGTGGGAGGCCGAACTCGCGGTAGACCCCGGGGTTGACCCGTTGTCGATGGCGTCGTCGCTGCTCGACCGGTTGCGGCAGGTGCCGGACCCGCGCCGGTTACGGGGTCGTCGGCACCCGCTGCTGGTGATTCTGGTCCTGACCGCCTGCGCGACACTGGTGGTAGGGAACGACTCCGTGGCCGCGATCCGGCAGTGGGCAGCGGGTACCCCGCAGGATGTCCTGCACCGTGTCGGGGCCCGGTTCAACCCGCTGCTCGGCCGGTACGCGGTGCCCAGCGAACGGACCTTCCGCCGGGTCCTGGCCGGCCTGGACGGTGACGCCCTCGATACGGCGACCTGCGGATACGCCGCCGACGTCGTGCGTGGTGACGTCCCGCCACCGGTCGTCGCCGTCACCGAAGGACCGGTCGAACGTGAGCAACGCCGCGCCGCGCAGCGGGCGGTGACCCACCCCGTCCCGGGCGGGCTGCTACCCGCCGCCGCGGTCGACGGGAAACTGCTGCACGGTACCCGCACCCCGACCGGGCAGGTGTTCCTCGTCGCGGCGATCACCCACCACGGCGCAGTGGTCCTGGGTCAACGCCAGGTCCCGGACAAACGCGGCGAGAACGCGGTGATCGTCGACCTGCTGACACCGCTGGACGTGGCCGGGATGATGCTGACCCTGGACGCACTGCACACGAGCAAGAAGACCGCCCGGCTGATCACCGAACAGCTGAACGCCCACTACCTGCTGATCTTGAAGGGGAACCAGCCGCTCGCCTACCAGGCCACCCGAGCGCTGCTGACGGGCACCGACACCGAATTCGCCGGCAGCATGAGCGTCACCGACGACCGGGGACACGGGCGTACCGAACGCCGGACCCTGCGTGTCGCGCCCTGCGATGACAGCCTGTTCCCCGGCGCCCGGCAAGTCTTCCGGCTACGCCGTGACACCGGCGGTCTCGACGGCGTTCGCACCGGCAAAGAAATCATCCACGGCATCGTCAGCCTCAGCGCCGACCTGGCCGGCCCGGAGCACCTCAACCATTACGCCCGCGGGCATTGGTGCGTCGAGAACCGTCTTCACTGGGCCAGAGATGTGACCTTCCACGAGGACGATTCCCAGCTCAGGACCGGTACCGCCCCCCCGTTACCTTTTTCGTAGCCCCAACCGGGGTTGCAGGCCACCGGCCGCGGCATGACTCAGTCCCCCTGTTGACCATGATCTGGGGGGTGT